>NZ_LFCS01000012.1:0-161699 GCF_001887375.1 Aeromonas sp. SCS5 | reverse complement strand
GTTGAGGCAGTTGAGGCAGTTGAGGCAGTATCAAAATCTCTTAAAAGAAAAGCCGGGACAAGCCCGGCTTTTTCTTTATCACTCAGCAGCTGCTTCAGCAGCGGCCGGGCGGTCTACCAGCTCAATGTAAGCCATAGGGGCGTTGTCGCCTGCACGGAAACCGCATTTCAGAATGCGAGTATAACCGCCGGCGCGCTCCAGGTAGCGCGGGCCCAGTTCATTGAACAGCTTAGCCACGATCGCGTTATCGCGAGTGCGGGCAAATGCCAGACGACGATTAGCAACGCTATCAGTCTTGGCAAGGGTGATCAGCGGTTCAACTACACGACGCAGCTCTTTTGCCTTAGGCAGAGTCGTCTTGATGATCTCATGACGAACCAGGGAGCTGGCCATGTTGCGGAACATAGCCTGACGATGGCTGCTGTTCCGGTTCAGTTGACGACCACTCAAACGATGGCGCATGACCTTATCCTTCTAACTAAATCTGTGAAACCCGTAATCTGGATTACTCGTCAGCGATGCTGGCGGGCGGCCAGTTCTCAAGGCGCATGCCAAGAGACAGACCACGGGAGGCCAACACGTCCTTGATCTCAGTCAGGGACTTCTTACCGAGGTTAGGAGTCTTAAGCAACTCAACTTCGGTACGCTGTACCAGATCACCAATATAGTGGATAGCTTCTGCCTTCAGACAGTTCGCAGAACGAACTGTCAGCTCCAAATCATCGACAGGACGCAGCAGAATCGGATCAAACTCGGGTTTCTCTTCTTTCTTCTCGGGCACGCTGACATCGCGCAGATCCACGAAGGCTTCCAGTTGCTCAGCCAAGATAGTGGCAGAACGACGGATGGCTTCTTCAGGATCCAGAGTACCATTGGTCTCCATGTCGATAACCAGCTTGTCCAAGTCGGTACGCTGTTCCACACGTGCTGCCTCAACATTGTAGGCAATACGAACGATGGGGCTGAACGCGGAGTCCAGCAGCAGGCGACCAATCGGACGCTCTTCGTCATCGTTGTGAACACGAGCAGAAGCAGGCACATAACCACGACCACGCTGAACTTTCAGGCGCATGCTGATTTCAGCATTGGCACCAGTCAGGTGGCAGATTACGTGCTCCGGGTTTACGATCTCGACTTCATCACCGTGAGTGATATCACCTGCGGTAACGGGGCCTGTTCCAGACTTGGTCAGGGACAGAGTTACCTCGTCCTTGCCTTCCAGCTTCACAGCGATACCTTTCAGGTTGAGCAGGATTTCAAGAATGTCTTCCTGTACACCTTCTTTGCTGCTGTACTCATGCAGTACACCGTCAATTTCGACTTCAGTAACTGCACAACCGGGCATAGAAGACAGCAAAATACGACGCAGGGCGTTACCCAGCGTGTGACCAAAGCCACGCTCAAGTGGCTCAAGAGTCACTTTCGCATGAGTCGGGCTAACTTGCTCGATGTCAACTAGCCGCGGTTTAAGAAAATCTGTTACAGAACCCAGCATTGTGTCCTCTCTTTAGAAGCTAGCTTTACTTGGAGTAAAGCTCGACGATCAGCTGTTCGTTAATGTCGGCAGACAGGTCGGAACGCTCCGGCAGGCGCTTGAAGGCACCTTCCATTTTAGCGGCATCAACCTCTACCCAAGTCGGCTTCTCGCGCTGACCAGCAACCTCAAGGGCAGCTTTGATACGCGCTTGCTTCTTAGCCTTCTCACGAACGCAGATCACGTCCTCAGGGGAAACCTGGAAAGAAGGAATGTTCACAACGCGGCCGTTTACCATGATGGCCTTGTGGCTCACCAGCTGACGAGATTCAGCGCGGGTAGCACCGAAGCCCATGCGGTATACGACGTTGTCCAGACGACCTTCCAGCAGCTGCAACAGGTTTTCACCGGTGTTACCCTTTTGACGGGCAGCGTCGCGGTAGTAGTTGCGGAACTGTTTTTCCAATACGCCGTAGATACGACGAACTTTTTGTTTCTCGCGCAGTTGCACACCGTAGTCGGACAGACGCGGCTTACGAGCGCCGTGCTGACCAGGAGCGGTGTCAATCTTGCACTTAGAATCAATCGCGCGAACACCAGACTTCAGGAAGAGGTCTGTGCCCTCACGACGGCTAAGCTTAAGCTTAGGACCGATATATCTTGCCATCTTCTTTCTCCAACAATCCTAGACCAAGTAGCTACCAGCGTTACACGCGGCGCTTCTTGGGAGGACGACAACCGTTGTGCGGGATCGGAGTCACATCAGTAATGTTAGTGATGCGGAAACCAGCCGCGTTCAGGGCGCGGATGGAAGACTCACGACCGGGACCCGGACCTTTGACCATGACTTCCAGGTTCTTGACGCCATATTCTTTGGCCATCTCACCAGCGCGTTCAGCAGCTACCTGAGCAGCGAACGGGGTGGACTTACGAGAACCACGGAAACCGGAACCACCAGAAGTAGCCCAAGACAGAGCGTTGCCCTGACGGTCAGTAATGGTCACGATTGTGTTGTTGAAAGATGCATGAACGTGCGCAATACCGTCGCTCACTTGCTTTTTAACGCGCTTGCGAGCACGAGTCGGAGTTTTAGCCATTTTCTACCTTCCCGTTACTTCTTGATAGCCTTGCGCGGACCCTTACGGGTACGAGCGTTGGTCTTGGTACGTTGACCACGAACAGGCAGGCTACGACGGTGACGCAAACCACGGTAGCAACCCAGATCCATCAAACGCTTGATGTTCATGGAAATCTGACGACGCAGGTCACCTTCAACGGTGAATTTACCTACTTGTTCACGCAGACTCTCGATCTGAGCTTCGTCCAGGTCTTTAATTTTCACATTCTCAGCGATACCGGCTGCGGCACAGATGGCCTTGGAGCGGGTACGACCGACGCCATAAATAGCAGTCAAAGCGATGACTGCATGCTTATGGTCAGGAATGTTAATGCCAGCGATACGGGCCACTATTCACTCCTACATATAGTAGATTACGACCACCACAAAGCCCGTGAGCGGATACGTGGCGGTCAACCAATACACAACAAAAGTTGGCTGGCTATATTAGCCAGCACAACTATTTGTTGCAAGTACTAACCGTAAAAAATTAGCCTTGACGCTGTTTATGCTTAGGCTCGCTGCAAATCACACGCACCACACCGTGACGCTTGATGATTTTGCAGTTACGGCAGATTGCCTTAACGGAAGCACGAACTTTCATTGCTTAACTCCGTAACTACGCCGACCTTTAGCGGCCGTAGCCCTTCAGGTTGGCCTTCCTCAGGACATCACCATATTGATGAGACATCATATGGGTCTGAACCTGAGCCATGAAGTCCATGATAACCACCACGATAATCAGCAGCGAGGTGCCACCGAAGTAGAACTGTACGTTCCAGGCAGTCATCAAGAACTGGGGTACCAGACAGATAAAGGTTATATAGAGAGCACCTGCCAATGTCAGGCGAGTCATAACCTTATCGATATAACGTGCTGTCTGCTCGCCCGGGCGAATCCCCGGGATAAAGGCTCCACTCTTCTTCAGGTTATCTGCTGTCTCGCGGGGGTTGAACACCAGCGCGGTATAGAAGAAGCAGAAGAAGATAATGGCTGCTGCATAGAGCATCTCGTAAAGCGGCTGACCCGGCTGCAGGACCATAGAGACCTGTTGCAGGATGTCGGCTACTTTACCCTCGCCCTGACCAAACCAAGAGGTAATGGTCCCCGGGAAGAGGATGATGCTGGATGCGAAAATCGCAGGAATCACACCGGCCATGTTGACTTTCAACGGCAGGTGCGTGCTTTGCGCGGCGAATACCTGGCGGCCTTGTTGACGCTTGGCATAGTTAACGACGATACGACGCTGACCACGCTCCACGAACACCACAAAGTAAGTCACTGCGAAAACAATCAAGCCCAGCAACAACAACAGCAGGATGTGCAATTCCCCTTGACGTGCCTGTTCGGCCGTAGCGCCAATGGCATGCGGCAGACCGGCAACGATACCTGTGAAAATAATCAACGAGATACCATTACCAATCCCACGCTCGGTAATCTGCTCACCCAACCACATCAAGAACATGGTACCGGTGACCAGACTCACAACCGCTGTGAAATAGAAGCCCAGACCCGGATTAGTCACGAGTCCATGCATCATATTCGGCAGACCGGTTGCAATACCAATGGCCTGGAAAGTTCCCAAAACCAGCGTGCCCCAACGGGTATATTGGCTAATCTTGCGACGGCCGGATTCACCCTCTTTCTTGAGTTCAGCAAGAGCGGGATGAACCACAGTCAGCAGCTGGATAATGATCGACGCCGAAATGTACGGCATGATCCCCAACGCAAGAATAGAAGCACGCGAGAGTGCACCACCACTGAACATGTTGAACATCTCAATGATGGTGCCCTTCTGTTGCTGGAACAACTCGGCCAGTACGGCGGCGTCAATACCAGGAATCGGCACATAAGAGCCTGCACGGAAAACGATAATCGCCCCGAGAACGAAGAGCAGACGGCTCTTCAGTTCACTCAGACCACCCTGTGCTTTAACATCCAATCCTGGTTTCTTAGCCATTGTACTGATTATTCCTCGATTTTACCGCCAGCGGCCTCGATGGCTGCGCGTGCACCTTTGGTGACGGACAGACCACGAACGGTCACAGCACGGTCAATGTTGCCAGACAGAACAACTTTAGCGAACACGATGTTTTTAGTAATAACACCGGCTTGCTTCAGAGTGCTCACGTCGACCACATCACCTTCTACCAGGGCGATTTCGTTCAGGCGCACTTCGGCAGAAACCAAAGATTTGCGAGAGAAGAAACCGAACTTCGGCAGACGGATTTTCAAAGGCATCTGGCCGCCTTCGAAACCGTTGCGAACTTTGCCGCCACCGGAACGAGAGGTTTGGCCTTTAACACCACGACCACCAGTCTTGCCCAGGCCGGAGCCGATACCACGGCCACGACGATGTTTTTCAGGCTTGGAACCAGCGGCCGGAGACAGAGTGTTCAGACGCATGCTTAGCCCTCCACCTTAACCATGTAATAAACCTGGTTGATCATACCGCGTACGCAGGGAGTATCTTCCAGCTCAACGGTGTGACCAATGCGACGCAGACCCAGACCACGCAGAGTCGCCTTGTGCTTGGGCAGACGGCCGATAGAGCTGCGAGTTTGAGTTACTTTTACAGTGTTAGCCATGTCGCATTACCCCAGAATTTCTTCAACGCGCAGACCACGCTTGGCAGCGATCTGTTCCGGTGATTGACCGTGAACCAGAGCGTCTACAGTTGCGCGAACAACGTTGATTGGGTTGGTGGAACCGTAGGTCTTAGCCAGCACGTTGTGGATACCAGCAACTTCCAGAACAGCACGCATAGCGCCGCCTGCGATGATACCAGTACCTTGAGAGGCCGGCTTCATGAACACGGTGGAACCAGAGTGAACACCTTTCACCGGGTGGTGCAGGGTGCCGTTGTTCAGCTCAACCTTGTTCAGGTTACGCTTGGCCTGTTCCATTGCTTTTTGAATAGCAGCCGGAACTTCACGGGCTTTACCGTAACCGTAACCTACACGGCCGTTACCATCACCCACCACGGTCAACGCGGTGAAGGACATGATACGACCACCTTTAACAGTTTTCGAAACACGGTTTACTGCAATCAGCTTTTCTTGCAGTTCGCCGGCTTGAGATTCGACTTTAGCCATCTTCGACTCCTAGCTTAGAACTGAAGACCAGCGTCACGTGCAGCAGCTGCCAGAGCAGCGATACGGCCGTGATACTTGAAACCGGAACGATCGAAAGATACGTTCTGAACGCCTTTGGCAATAGCACGCTCAGCGATAGCTTTACCTACAGCGGTAGCAGCATCTGCGTTACCGGTGTATTTCAGAGCTTCACTGATGGCTTTCTCTACTGTGGAAGCAGAGGCCAGAACTTCGGAACCGTTGGCTGCAATAACCTGCGCATAGATATGACGCGGGGTACGGTGAACAACCAGACGGGTAGCTCCCAGTTCCTGCATCTTTTTCCGAGCACGAGTAGCACGACGGAGACGAGCTGCTTTCTTGTCCATAGTGTTACCTTACTTCTTCTTAGCTTCTTTAGTACGCACTTGCTCGTTGGCATAGCGTACACCCTTGCCCTTGTAGGGCTCCGGAGCGCGGTAAGCACGGATATCGGCGGCGACTTGGCCAACCAGCTGCTTGTCAACGCCACGCAGAACGATTTCGGTCTGGGACGGGCACTCAGCGGTTACACCAGCCGGCAGCTCATGCTCTACCGGGTGAGAGAAGCCCAGAGCCAGAGCGACAGCATTGCCCTTGATGGAGGCTTTGTAACCTACACCAACCAGCTGCAGCTTGCGCTCGAAGCCTTGGGTAACACCGATTACCATGTTGTTGACCAATGCACGGGCAGTACCGGCCTGAGCGTCAGCACCAGCGATGCCGTCGCGCGGGGCGAACTTCAGTACATTGTCTTCTTTGGTCACTTCTACACCGGCGTGAATAGAACGAACCAGGGAACCTTTACCACCTTTGATGGACAGTTCCTGACCGTTCAGAGTCACTTCTACGCCAGCAGGAATAGTGACGGGTGCCTTAGCAACGCGAGACATTTCCGACCTCCTATTAAGCGACGTAGCAGATGATCTCACCACCCATGCTTGCTTTGCGAGCAGCACGGTCGGTCATCACACCTTTAGACGTGGACACGATAGCAACACCGAGACCGCCCATAACTTTCGGCAGATCAGTAGTGCGCTTGTAAATACGCAGGCCGGGACGGCTCACGCGTTGGATCAGTTCTACAACCGGCTTGCCCTGGAAATATTTCAGTTCAATTTCCAGTTCCGGCTTCACGTCACCAGCTACGGTGTAGCCAGCGATGTAACCTTCTTCTTTCAGCACTTTGGCAATAGCCACTTTCAGCTTGGAAGAAGGCATGGAAACCGCAACTTTGCTCGCCGCCTGACCGTTACGGATGCGGGTCAGCATATCCGCGATCGGATCTTGCATGCTCATAGTCTAACTCCCGAGATTCTTTACCAAGAGGCCTTTTTCAGGCCCGGAATTTCGCCCTTCATGGCATGCTCACGCACCTTGATGCGAGACAGGCCAAACTTGCGCAGGAAACCGTGCGGACGACCAGTAATGTTGCAACGGTTACGCTGACGGGACGGACTGGAATCACGGGGCAGCTGTTGCAGTTGCAGAACAGCATCCCAACGCGCTTCTTCAGAAGCGTTCATATCAACGATGATAGCTTTGAGCTCGGCACGCTTGGTCGCGTACTTGGCTACCAGCTTGGCACGCTTTGCTTCGCGCGCTTTCATGGATGTTTTAGCCATAACCCTAACCTTACTTGCGGAATGGGAAGTTAAAGGCAGCCAGCAGAGCACGGCCTTCTTCATCGGTATTCGCGGAAGTGGTGATGGTGATATCCAGACCACGGACGCGATCGACTTTGTCATAGTCGATTTCCGGGAAGATGATCTGCTCACGCACGCCCATGGAGTAGTTACCACGACCGTCGAACGCTTTAGCGTTCAGGCCACGGAAGTCACGGATACGCGGTACGGAGATGCAGATCAGCCGTTCCAGGAACTCCCACATACGCTCGCCACGCAGGGTTACTTTACAACCTATCGGGTAGCCTTCACGAATCTTGAAGCCCGCAACAGATTTGCGAGCTTTGGTGATCAGCGGCTTCTGACCGGAAATGGCAGCCATATCGGCAGCAGCATTTTCCAGCAATTTCTTGTCAGAGATCGCTTCACCAACACCCATGTTCAGGGTGATTTTCTCGATCCGAGGGACTTGCATGATAGTCTTGTAACCGAACTGCTTGGTCAGTTCACTTACTACATCGGATTTGTAGTAATCATGCAGTTTCGCCATCGTTAAACTCCAATTACTTCACAAGTTCGCCGGTGGATTTGAAGAAACGAACTTTTTTGCCGTCTTCAATCCGGAAACCAACGCGGTCAGCTTTGCCAGTGGCAGAGTTGAACAGCGCTACGTTAGATACATCGATGGGGGCTTCTTTGGTGACGATACCGCCAGCCTGACCCAGTGCGGGTACCGGCTTCTGGTGTTTCTTCACCTGGTTGATGCCTTCCACGATTACCTTACCTTTAGCAATCAGAACTTGAGTGACTTTGCCACGCTTGCCCTTGTCTTTGCCGGTAAGAACAATCACTTCGTCTTCGCGACGGATTTTAGCTGCCATCGTTCGACTCCTTACAGTACTTCGGGTGCCAGGGACACAATCTTCATGAACTTCTCATTACGCAGTTCACGGGTCACCGGGCCAAAAATACGAGTACCGATCGGCTGTTGGTTGTTGTTAAGCAACACAGCCGCATTGTTGTCGAAACGGATGACTGAGCCGTCCGGACGACGAACGCCTTTACGGGTGCGTACGACCACCGCGTTATACACATCACCTTTCTTCACTTTACCGCGAGGAATAGCTTCCTTGATGGAAACTTTGATGATGTCGCCGATGCCGGCGTAACGGCGGTGCGAACCACCCAGAACCTTAATACACATTACACTGCGAGCGCCGGAGTTGTCGGCAACACCCAGCATACTTTGCATCTGGATCATCTTAGTGCTCCGCTTTGTTTACTTCTTATCCCTTTCGGGATCTGGCTGCCTTCAAAAGGCGCGAAACTATAACACAGGATTTTTAGAAAAGGTAGCCTAAAAAACAAACGGCCCCTGAAAGGGGCCGTTTGGGCTAAAAAGTACCGATTAGGCCTTTTCTACAACGGCAACCAGGGTCCAGGACTTGGTCTTGGACAGCGGGCGGCACTCGCGGATTTCCACGAGGTCACCAGCTTTGCACTCGTTGTTTTCATCATGTACGTGCAGCTTGGTAGTGCGCTTGATGATCTTACCGTAGATCGGGTGCTTTACCTTGCGCTCGATGGCAACAGTGATGGACTTGTCCATCTTGTCGCTGATTACACGACCCTGCAGAGTACGGATTTTGTCAGTCATTACGCACCTGCCTTCTCAGTCAGTACAGTCTTGATACGTGCGACGTCACGACGCACTTGTTTCAGAGTGTGAGTCTGAGCCAGTTGGCCGGTGGAAGCTTGCATGCGCATGTTGAATTGCTCACGCAGCAGGCCCAGCAGCTCCTGGTTCAGTTCTTCGACGCTCTTTTGACGCAGATCTTGGGCTTTCATCACATCACCGTCTTAATTACGAAAGTGGTCTGAACAGACAGCTTGGCTGCGGCCAGGGCGAACGCTTCACGCGCCAGAGCCTCAGGTACACCGTCCATCTCGTACAGAACCTTGCCAGGCTGGATCGGGCAAACCCAGTATTCCACGTTACCCTTACCTTTACCCATACGAACTTCGAGGGGCTTTTCGGTAATCGGCTTGTCCGGGAACACACGGATCCAGATCTTACCCTGACGCTTAACGTGACGGGTCATGGCACGACGGGCTGCTTCGATTTGACGAGCAGTCAGCTGACCACGAGATGTCGCCTTCAGGCCAAAGGTACCGAAGGATACTTCGTTACCAGAGGTGGCCAGACCGCGGTTACGACCTTTGTGGGTCTTGCGGAATTTAGTACGCTTTGGTTGCAACATTTACCGAATCTCCTTACTTGGCAGCGCGGCGCTTGTTGTCACGCTTGGGCTTCGCAGGAGCTTGCTCTTGAGCAGCGGCAGCGTTGACAGCAGCCAGACCGCCCAGAACTTCGCCCTTGAAGATCCAAACTTTAACGCCGATCACACCGTAAGTGGTGTGGGCTTCAGAAGTTGCGTAGTCGATGTCGGCACGCAGGGTGTGCAACGGCACACGACCTTCACGGTACCATTCGGTACGCGCGATTTCAGCGCCGCCCAGACGACCGGAAACTTCCACTTTGATGCCCTTGGCACCCAGGCGCATTGCGTTCTGTACGGCGCGCTTCATAGCACGACGGAACATTACACGACGCTCCAGCTGGGAAGTGATGCTGTCGGCAACCAGTTTGCCATCCAGCTCCGGCTTGCGGACTTCGGAAATGTTGATCTGAGCAGGCACGCCAGCAATAGTGGCTACAGCTTTGCGCAGCTTCTCAACGTCTTCGCCTTTCTTACCGATCACAACACCCGGACGAGCGGTGTGAATGGTCACACGGATGCTCTTGGCCGGACGCTCGATGGTGATCTTGGACAAGGACGCGTTTTTCAGTTCCTTGGTCAGGAACTGGCGTACTTGAAAATCGCTGTACAGGTTGTCAGCGAAGTCTTTGGTGTTCGCGAACCAGGTAGAATTCCAAGGCTTGGTAATACCCAGGCGAATGCCATTAGGATGTACTTTCTGACCCATTGCTTATCTCCCAGCCTTAGCGTCGGATACCACTACGGTGATGTGAGCGGTACGCTTGAGGATACGATCCGCGCGACCTTTGGCACGAGGACGGATGCGCTTCATGGAGGGACCTTCGTCGACCATGATAGTAGCAACACGCAGGGCGTCGATGTCGGCGCCTTCGTTGTGCTCAGCGTTTGCAATGGCAGATTCCAGCACTTTCTTCACCAGAACAGCAGCCTTTTTCGGGCTGAAGGTCAGGATGTTCAGAGCCTTGTCTACGGACAGACCACGTACTTGATCGGCTACCAGACGAGCTTTCTGGGCAGAAGTACGGGCATAACGGTGTTTAGCGATAGCTTCCATCATTTATCCCTTAGCGCTTCTTAGCCTTCTTATCAGCAGCATGGCCGCGATAAGTACGAGTCGGTGCGAATTCACCCAGTTTGTGACCGATCATTTCTTCGGTAACGAAAACCGGAACGTGCTGACGACCATTATGGACAGCGATGGTCAAACCGATCATGTTCGGGATGATCATTGAACGACGGGACCAGGTTTTAACCGGCTTTTTATCCCCGCTTTCCACCGCTTTCTCTACCTTCTTCAGCAAGTGCAGGTCAATAAATGGACCCTTCTTGAGAGAACGTGGCATGGTGATTCCTCTATGTTAACAATTACTTGTTACGACGACGTACGATGTACTTGTCGGTACGCTTGTTCTTACGGGTCTTGAAGCCTTTAGCCTTCTGGCCCCATGGGGACACAGGCTGCATGCCCTTGTTACGACCCTCACCACCACCGTGCGGGTGGTCAACCGGGTTCATCGCCATACCGCGAACGGTCGGACGAATACCACGCCAGCGGTTTGCACCGGCTTTACCCAGTTGACGCAGCATGTGCTCGGAGTTACCGACTTCGCCGATGGTAGCGCGGCATTCGGCCAGAACTTTACGTACTTCGCCGGAACGCAGACGCAGAGTTACATAGTTACCTTCACGAGCCAGGATCTGGATGAAAGTACCAGCGGAACGAGCCAGCTGGGCACCTTTACCAGGCTTCATCTCAACAGCGTGAACGGTAGAACCGACCGGGATGTTGCGCATCGGCAGGGTGTTACCTACCTTGATTGCGGCATCAGCACCAGAAGCGATTGCATCACCAGCTTTCAGGCCTTTCGGAGCCAGGATGTAACGACGCTCACCGTCTGCATACAGCACCAGGGCGATGTTTGCGGTACGGTTCGGATCGTATTCCAGGCGCTCAACTTTAGCCGGGATACCGTCTTTGTCGCGCTTGAAGTCGATCAGACGGTAGTGCTGCTTGTGACCACCGCCGATGTGGCGAGTGGTGATGCGGCCGTTGTTGTTACGACCACCGGTTTTGTCTTTCTTGTCCAGCAGAGCTGCAAAGGGCTTACCCTTGTACAGTTCCTGGTTGACGATCTTGACGACGTGGCGGCGGCCCGGAGAAGTAGGCTTGCACTTAACGATTGCCATTTTTCAGAACTCCTCTTACTCGGCTGCGCCCATGAAGTCGATGTCCTGACCAGCTTTCAGGGTCACATAAGCCTTTTTCCAATCGGAACGACGGCCTACGCGTGCACCTGCGCGCTTGGTCTTACCCTTCATGTTCAGGGTACGGACGGTCTCAACTTCGACCTCGAACAGTTTCGCAACTGCAGCTTTGACTTCCGCCTTGGTGGCATCAACAGCAACTTTGAACACGATAGTGTTCTGCTTTTCTGCAACCATGGTGCTCTTTTCAGAGATGTGCGGAGCCTTCAGAACTTTCAGCAGACGCTCTTCACGGATCATGCCAGCATCTCCTCGATTTGCTTAACTGCGTCAGCAGTCATCAGAACCTTGTCGAAAGCGATCAGGCTGACCGGGTCGATACCGGCAACGTCACGCACGTCAACTTTGTACAGGTTGCGAGCAGCCAGGAACAGGTTCTCATCGACTTCAGCAGTCACGATCAGAACGTCAGTCAGTTCCATTTCTTTCAGCTTGGCGATCAGTTCTTTGGTCTTCGGAGCTTCGATGCCGAACTTCTCAACAACGATCAGGCGCTCTTGACGTACCAGCTCGGACAGAATGCTACGGATAGCGCCGCGGTACATCTTCTTGTTTACTTTCTGGCTGTGATCTTGCGGCTTAGCAGCAAAAGTCACACCACCGGAACGCCAAATGGGCGAACGGATGGAGCCAGCACGGGCACGACCAGTACCCTTCTGACGCCACGGCTTTTTGCCGCCACCAGACACTTCAGAGCGAGTCAGCTGCGCACGAGTACCCTGACGGGCACCAGCGGCATAAGCAACGACAACCTGGTGAACCAGAGCTTCGTTGAATTCGCGCCCGAAGGTAGTCTCGGAAACTTCAAGAGCGCTCTTGGCGTCTTTCATTACCAATTCCATTACTATCTCCTCAGACGTTACGCTTTGACGGCAGGTTTAACGATCACGTTGCCGTTGGTTGCACCCGGTACTGCACCTTTGATGAGCAGCAGGTTGCGTTCAGCGTCAACACGAACCAGTTCCAGGTTCTGAGTCGTTACACGCTCAGCACCCATGTGACCAGCCATCTTTTTGCCCTTGAATACACGGCCCGGGGTCTGGTTTTGACCGATGGAGCCAGGTACACGGTGGGACAGAGAGTTACCGTGGGTCATATCCTGGGTACGGAAGTTCCAGCGCTTAACAGTACCGGCAAAACCTTTACCCTTGGATGTGCCGGTAACGTCTACCAGCTTAACGTCAGCGAGAAGATCTACTTTCAGCTCGCTACCAACAGTGAAAGTTTCACCGTTGTTCAGGCGGAATTCCCACAGACCGCGACCGGCTTCTACACCAGCTTTGGCGAAGTGGCCAGCTTCCGGCTTGGTTACGCGGCTAGCTTTCTTGGAGCCAGTGGTAACCTGAATAGCGTTGTAGCCGTCGGTTTCTACAGATTTGACCTGAGTTACACGGTTAGCTTCAACTTCGATAACAGTCACCGGGATAGAAACGCCATCTTCAGTGAAGATGCGAGTCATACCCACTTTGCGACCTACAAGACCGATTGTCATTGTTATCAACCTCTTTCCGTAATTAACCCAGGCTGATCTGGACGTCTACACCAGCTGCCAGATCCAGACGCATCAGGGCGTCTACGGTCTTGTCAGTCGGCTCAACGATGTCTACCAGACGCTTGTGAGTGCGGATCTCGTACTGATCACGCGCGTCTTTGTTGACGTGCGGGGAGATCAGAACGGTGAAACGCTCTTTGCGAGTCGGCAGCGGGATAGGACCGCGAACCTGCGCGCCAGTGCGCTTAGCAGTTTCAACGATTTCCGCAGTGGACTGATCAATCAGACGATGATCAAAAGCCTTCAGGCGGATACGGATTCTTTGGTTCTGCATTGACAGAGCTCCAATAGATAAAAGAACATAAATCAACACCGCCCGACCGAGATTTCTCCCGCCAGAGGTGTGATTTTTCACGTTTCTCCCCATATCGGGGAGACTGTATGGCTGGTTCCCACAAAGGGGACACTCAGCAAGCAGACATATCGTCTGGCTGGCCTCATGGGCAAGCGGAGGGGATTATACGGATTTTTCAAATTTGCGCAAGTGAAGGCGAACAGATTGTGCGCAATTTTATGTGACAGATGGATCTCGCACTCACCACCTCTCCTCCCCTGCCGGCAGCACTGACGACAAGCCGGCAAGCAGACTGATAGACTGGGCTCCGCCTTCGTCAATGGAACGACTTCCACATGCTCAAAGATCAAAAGAAAGCCTATCAATATGGCCTTTGTGCCGTTGCGCTCTGGTCGACGGTCGCCAGTGCCTTCAAGATATCGCTCACCTACTTTGAACCGGTGCAACTACTGCTGGTCGCGGCGTTTACCTCGACACTGACACTGACAGCCATCGTGGCCAAGCAGGGTAAACTGGGTCTGCTGGGCAGCTACATCAAGGCACGCCCGCTTTACTATCTGGCGCTGGGTGTACTCAATCCCTTCCTCTATTACCTGCTGCTGTTCAAGGCCTATGACCTGCTGCCTGCCCAGCAGGCGCAGACCCTCAACTACACCTGGGCCATCACCCTCAGTCTGCTGGCCGTTCCCTTCCTCGGTCAGAAACTGCGTCGTCGCGATGGCGTCGCCATCGTGCTTGGCTACTTTGGCGCGTTGGTGATCGCCACCAAGGGGGATATATTCGGCCTGCAGTTCGACAGCCCGCTCGGCGTAACGCTGGCACTGGTGTCGACTCTGATCTGGGCCAGCTACTGGATCCTCAATACCCGCAATCAGGGGGATCCCGTTGTCAGCTTGCTGCTTGGTTTCATCATCAGCCTACCCTTTATCGTCGTTGCGACCTGGCTGCTTTCCGATTTTGCCATGACAGCCTGGCAGGGATGGGCAGGTGCCATCTATGTAGGGCTGTTCGAGATGGGTTTCGGTTTCGTGCTCTGGTTGATGGCGCTGCGCCACGCTACCAACACAGCCCCCATCAGCAACCTTATCTTCATCTCGCCGTTTGCCTCGCTGGTGCTGCTCAACTTGCTGATCGGCGAAACCATTCACCCCGCCACCCCGATCGGGCTGGCCCTGATCGTCGCGGCCCTGCTTATCCAGCAGCTGAAATATGGCAAGCGCTATCGCAATACCGCCAAGCCACAAGCCTGACCAAGCAGAAGGGGCGTATCTCTCGATACGCCCCTTCTCTCAATCCATCCACTCCTGCGGCTGGTTCTTGGGTAACCGCAGCTCGACCAGCAAGCCACCCAGCTCGGATCGTCCCAACCTGATGGTGCCGTGATGCTGGGCCATGATCTTGGCTACGATGGCCAGTCCCAAGCCGCTCCCTCCCACGGTGCGAGCCACATTCCCCTGAGTAAAGGGCTTGAGTACCCGGGTGTAGTCCTGCTCCGGGATACCCGGGCCATCATCGGACAAGCGCAGGCGAACCCAGTGACCATCGTCTTTCAGCTCGGCATGCAGACTGCCTGCCCCATAGCGTAACGAGTTGCCAGCCAGATTGGTCAGCACCCGCCGCATGCTGATCGGGTTGCAGACGACTCGCACCGCATCCTTCGGCAGGGCGAGGTCAACTTCGAGCCCCTGCTCGGTGTGCATCAGCAAGGTGTCGTGCACCAGCTGGGTCAAATCGGCCGCTGAAAACTGCTGACCTTCATCGGGACGGATGTAGTCGATGAACTGGTCAATGATGGCATTCGATTCATCGATATCGGAGTTGATACTCTCCTTGAGGTACTCGTCCCCCGACGACATCATCTCGGTCGCGAGGCGAATGCGGGTCAGCGGGGTGCGCAGATCGTGGGAAACCCCCGCCATCATCATGTTGCGCTCCTCGATCAGGCTCTTGATGGAGTGCGACATATGGTTGAAGGTGCGGGTCAGACGGCGTACTTCACGGGACCCCTGCTCGCCCAGCGCCTCGGGGAACTCCCCTTTGGCCACCGCAACGGCCCCCTCCTCCAGATCCTCCAGCGGACGAACCAGCTGACGGGCAAAACGCCAGGCGGCAAAGAGGGTGATCACCAGCAGCACGCTCATATAGAGGATAAGCGGCTCGATATCGTCATCTTCAATCTCGGTCAGCGGGATCCTGACCCAGGTCTTGTTGGCCTGGGGAGGCTGGATCCAGATGATGTAGTGATCCTGGATCTCGACCCGCACCTTGGTCTTGCCACCAAGCTCGCGACTGATGTTCTCTTCCAGATAGGCATAGGGCTTGGAGTCGTTGAGTCCATGCTGCTCCGCTTCGCTCTGGGTGTAGATATCGCTGCCGGTCGCCACATAGACCAGCGCCTCGGCGTCATCGCTCAGCGCCAGCTGATTGCTCTCGACCGGAAAGATGAGTTTGACCTGATTGGCCAGCAGGTGACTGATCTGCTTGACCGTCGGGGCCAGCAGATAGTTGTAGAAGGTAACGTAGGAGACTGCTTGATAGACGATCAGCACGGCCGCCAAAAACCAGAGCATGCGTGAAAACATGCTCCCGACTTTTTTCATGCTCTTTCACCATCAGGCACAAAGACGTAGCCCAGACCCCAGACAGTCTGCAGATAACGCGGCTGGGTCGGATCCTGCTCCAGCAGACGGCGCAGGCGCGACACCTGCACATCGATGCTGCGCTCGGTGGCGGTGTATTCGCGGCCTCGGGCCAGATTCATCAGCTTGTCGCGGGAGAGCGGCTCGCGCGGGTGGCTCACCAGCACCTTGAGCACGGCAAATTCACCACTGGTCAGCGCCATCGGCTCGCCATCGCGGCTCAGCTCGCGGGTCGCGAGATTGAGCTGATAAACCCCGAAGTTGACCACCTTCTCGGCGGCGGAAGGAGCACCGGGCAACTCGACGGTATGACGGCGCAGCACGGCACGGATCCGGGCCAGCAGCTCGCGCGGATTGAACGGCTTGGGCAGGTAATCATCCGCCCCCATCTCGAGCCCGACGATGCGATCGACATCATCCCCTTTGGCAGTCAACATCAAGACTGGGATCTGGTTGCCCCCTTCGCGCAGACGACGGCAGATGGAGAGACCATCTTCGCCGGGCAACATCAGGTCGAGCACCATCAGGCTGAAGTTTTCACGGGTCAGCAGACGATCGGCCTGCTCGCCGTTGGCAACGCCACGCACCACGAACCCCTGTTCGGTGAGGTAGCGCTCCAGCAGGGAGCGTAATTTCAGATCGTCGTCCACCACCAGGACCTTGTATTGCTGCTGACTCATTGGATTGCCTCATCGCCTTAATCTGCCTCCAATACTAGGGCGGGGCACTGCGGGAGCAAAGCATAAATATGTTACCGGTTATTGCTTGATGGTTGCGGAAGCGGAAGTCAATCGAACGAAAATCGTATTGGCCATATCTTGTCGCAGCCACCCGGATACCATGATTTCACTCGACAGCAGAGGGACAAAAGCTAATATTCCCGTGCAGTTAGCACCACCTCTCTATCAGACCAGGTCAGAGATCATCATGAAGACAAAGCTGATCACCCGCGAAGGTTACAACAAACTGAAGGAAGAGCTCGATTTCCTGTGGCGTCAGGAGCGACCCGAGACCACCCGCAAGGTAGCTTGGGCGGCCAGCCTCGGTGATCGCAGCGAGAATGCCGACTACCAGTACAACAAGAAGCGGTTGCGGGAGATCGACCGGCGGGTTCGTTACCTGCGCAAGTGTCTGGAAGAGCTGGGGATTGTCGATTACGCCCCCGCTCAGGAGGGCAAGGTCTTCTTCGGTGCCTGGGTCGAGGTGGAGAACGACGAGGGCGAGACCAAGCGCTTTCGCATCGTCGGCTATGACGAGATCTTCGAGCGCAAGGATTACATCTCCATCGACTCCCCCATGGCCCGCGCCCTGCTCAAGAAAGAGGTGGGCGACGAAGCCATCGTGCGCACGCCAGTCGGTGACGTCTGCTGGTATGTCAACGACATCAGTTACCCGCGCTAGCCCGTCTCCGATGCCAGCCATGTGGTTGGCATCCCCTCCTGCGCGCCCTATAGTGCTGGCACTTGGCGCCATTGAGCCAGACCCGACCACAGAGGTTCTTAACAGAAACCATGACACAGACTATCGAACATCTGATCGCAGCCGAGCTCAATGCTCGCCCGCAACAAGTCGAAGCCGCTGTACGCCTGCTGGATGAAGGCGCGACCGTGCCCTTCATCGCCCGTTACCGCAAAGAGGTGACCGGCGGTCTGGACGACAGCCAGCTGCGTACCTTGGAGAGCCGCCTCGGCTACCTGCGCGAACTGGCGGATCGCCGCCAGGTGATCCTGCGCTCCATCGAGGAGCAGGGCAAACTGACCCCCGAGCTGACCCGCGAGCTGAACGAAGCCGACAGCAAGACCCGGCTGGAAGACCTCTATCTCCCCTACAAACCCAAACGCCGCACCAAGGGGCAGATGGCCATCGAGGCGGGGCTGGAACCGCTGGCAGACCTGCTGCTGAGCGATCCGATGAAAGAGCCCGAGCAGGAGGCGGTTCGCTTCCTCAACGCCGAGCAGGGGATCACCGACAGTAAAGCGGCTCTCGATGGCGCACGCTACATCCTGATGGAGCGCTTTGCCGAGCAGGCCGACCTGCTGGAGAAGCTGCGCGACTACCTGTGGCAAAACGCTACCCTGCGCGCCCGCGTGGTGGCTGGCAAGGAGCAGGAAGGGGCCAAGTTCAAGGACTACTTCGAGCACGACGAACCGCTGCACAAGGCCCCCTCCCACCGGGTGCTGGCCATGCTGCGCGGTCGCAACGAGGGTGTGCTCAATCTGGCGCTGGTCGCGGGTGACGATGAGGGTGCCAGCCCCTGCGAGGGGATTATTGCCCATCACCTCAAGCTCAACCTGCAAAATCGCCCGGCCGACAAGTGGCTGCAAGGGGTGGTGAGCTGGACCTGGAAGATCAAGCTATCTCTCCAGATGGAGACCGAACTGATCGGTCGCATCCGCGAGTCAGCAGAGGACGAGGCGATCAAGGTATTCGCCATGAACCTCAAGGATCTGCTGATGGCGGCTCCGGCCGGCATGCGTTGCACCATGGGGCTGGATCCCGGCATCCGTACCGGCGTCAAGGTGGCCGTGGTCGATGCTACCGGCAAGCTGGTCGACACCGCGACCATCTATCCGTTCGAACCCAAACGCCAGATCGACCAGAGCCTCAAGACCCTGAGCGAGCTGTGCCAGAAGCACAAGGTCGAACTCATCAGCATTGGCAACGGCACCGCCTCTCGGGAGACCGACCGCCTGGTAAGCGATCTGTTCGAACGCTATCCGGCCGCCAAGGCTCAGAAAATTGTAGTAAGCGAAGCGGGAGCCTCGGTCTATTCCGCCTCCGAACTAGCCTCTCTGGAGTTCCCGGATCTCGACGTCTCACTGCGCGGCGCCGTCTCCATCGCCCGCCGTCTGCAGGATCCGCTGGCCGAGCTGGTCAAGATCGATCCCAAGAGCATAGGTGTGGGTCAGTACCAGCACGATGTCGGTCAGAGCCAGTTAGCCCGCCGGCTCGATGCCGTGGTCGAGGATTGCGTAAACGCGGTCGGGGTGGATGTGAACACCGCTTCGGTCGCCCTGCTCAACCGGGTTTCCGGCCTCTCCCAGACCCTGGCCCAGAACATCGTCGCCTACCGCGACGAACACGGCGCCTTCCAGAATCGTCAGCAACTGCTGAAAGTGAGCCGGCTCGGCCCCAAGGCATTCGAACAGTGTGCCGGCTTCCTGCGCATTCGTGGCGGCAGCAACCCGCTGGACGGCTCGGCGGTACACCCGGAATCCTACCCTGTGGTAGAGCGGATCCTCGCCAGGCTGGAACAGACCGTGGATAGCCTGCTCGGTAACAGCAGCCTGCTGCGTACCCTCAAGCCTGCCGACTATACCGACGAGCAGTTCGGTGTGCCCACCGTCACCGACATCATAGGTGAACTGGACAAGCCGGGCCGCGACCCGCGACCTGAGTTCAAAACCGCGACCTTCAAGGAAGGGGTGGAGAAAATCAGCGATCTGGTGCCCGAGATGGTGCTGGAGGGGGTGGTCACCAACGTCACCAACTTTGGCGCCTTCGTCGATATCGGCGTCCATCAGGACGGCCTGGTGCACATCTCCTCTCTCACCGACCGCTTCGTCAAGGATCCCCGCGAGGTAGTCAAGGCCGGTGACATAGTGAGAGTGAAGGTGCTGGAGGTGGACGTGCCGCGCAAGCGGATCAGCCTGACCATGCGCCTTGACGAAAAGGCAGGTCAGCCGGCACGCAAACCGGCCGAGCCGCGCCACTCCGGCAACGCCAAGCCGAAACCGGCTCCCCGGCAGAGTGCTCCGACCGAGGGAGCCATGGGCAACGCCTTCGCGGCGGCCCTCTCCAAGCTGAAGAAATAAGCTCCCCAGAAATGCAAAAAGCCCCGCCAGGGGCTTTTTTGTCACTGTTACTCGGCGTTATTGGGCCAGTGCGGCAAGAATGGCGTCAGCCTCCTGATGGGCTGCCAATACCTCCCGCAGCCGGTTGAAGGCCTTGCAGGCCTCCTGCGGGTATTTGCCGTAGGAGACCACACCTGTGTGGCTCCAGCCTGCAGCAAGCATCACTTTCTTCTTGAAACTGGTGCCCTCGGTGCCACCACCACCCAGCTGCATCAGAAATTGCTCCATCTGCAGATGGGCCGGCGGTACACGGGAGAAGGTAGTGAAATCTTCCGGTTTGACTTCATCGAAATGCATGACAGCTCCTGTAAAAATAGGATGGGCCTGATCTTCAGGTTAGTTGCAAAAATGGGGTGTGCTGCCGAAAGTTGCTGGCACTGCGTCAGATGCGCAGACTAAGTGACTGGTTTGCAGCCGGGCTCACAGACTGCTGATAGCGGTTGGCGATCACCTGATTGCGCTTGTCCATGTAAGCGCTCAGCACCCCGTCCGCACTATTGCTGCGTTCGGCTATCAGCTCTTTGCGCGCTTTGGCTTCACTGGCAGCCGCACTGCGCGCAACCGACAGATCCTGAGCTGATGGCTCGGCAGGAGCCAGCGCTGCCGAACGGATTTGCTGCATCTTGGTGATGGTAGCGGCAGGATCACCGGGCACTGCGCTGGTATCGATCTCGACTTCACCACCGGTCGCATAGCGCTTGCCATCCGGCCCCTGAGTAAACTGGAAGGTTGGCATTCCCGCATAGCTACCGCCGGCAGAGTGGTGCGCCTGTTCATGGGTGCGCACCTCCTGATCCCGATCGGCCAGATCCTGAACCTGTTGCTCGTGCCGCCTTTGCTGTTCCTGCTCTTTATTATTTGGATTATTTGGGTCTTGTTGCTTGCGCTGACCGTCCTCCCCCGTCGCTTCGACAAAACGGTGGTCGAGGGGATTCTGCACGGTGGATTGATTGCCTTCCCGGCTGCTCTGGGTGGCAGGGTTGGTGTTGGTCGCCTGACCGGCTTTGGATTTTTCTTTCTGGGAGCCGACTTCAGATTCGGCAACGGAAGCCTGGCTCGAGCGAGCCTGCGGGATCAGTTCTGCCCGGCGATTATCCGTCCGAGCCGCTTCCACCTGAGGTTGCAGCTGCGTCGGAATAAGGGGGGGTAGACTGACATTGATGTTCATCTCACACCCGGATGTCGATCAGGGTTCCCATCATGTCGCTGGCAGTTTTCATCACCTTGGCGGAGGCCCCGGCTTGCAGCTCGGCAGACTTGAGGTTTATGAGCTCGTCCGGCACTTGCACCTGATCCCCGCTTGGCGTGTTGAGACGGGCAAGCTGGCCGGATGCCCGATCGGCAACCTGCTCGGCTCGCTGGAATCCCTGCAGGCCACTGTTAAAGGCGGATTCAATACGCATGGCGTTACTCCTCTGATCACAGCTTAATTATCCGCCAGACCAGAGGATTAATGAAGCTTTGCGGCTATTTTTTAGCCAACAAAATCTCGAAGGATTTCAATGAATTCGTCAGGATGAGAAATAAAAGGTGCATGTGAGGCCTTGCTGAAGGTGACACTTCGACTAGCAGGATAGCGTTCATCCAGCAGAGGAATGGCTGCTTTGGGCACAAGTGAATCCAGCCGACCATAGATGCGCAGCCAGGGCAACGCCAGGGATACCAGGTCATCGCGCAGATCAATATCAGCCAGCAAACCGAGCCCCGCCTCCAGTGCTGCGAACTCGGGAGCAGGTCGTTCCGCAAGCCAGTGCCGCAGCTGGCGGATATCATCCCGGGCATGTTCGCTGCCCATCGCCTGGATCGCCAGAAAGCGCTCTATGGTCTGGCGAAAATCCCCCGCCAGCATCTGGTTGAAACCGGTCAGCACCTTGGGGGCAATTCCGGGCCACTCGTCCCGTGCCATAAAGCAGGGAGAGCTGGCTACCGTGATCAGGGAGTGCAACCGCTCGGGATGAGTCAGCGCCAGCTGGCTCGCCACCAGACCTCCGAGTGACCACCCCACCAGATGACACTTCTCTGGCAACACGGTGGCGACCTGCTCCGCCAGCCATGGCAGGTTATAGTCGACCCCCTCGGCCAACGGGCTGTTGCCAAAGCCGGGCAGATCCACCAGATGAACCCGGTAATGTACCGCCAGCTGCTGGGCGATGCCGTGCCACACTGCGCCGTTCATACCCCATCCGTGCAACAGCACCAGATCGGGTCCCTGACCAAACTGCTCTACCGATACGCTCATCTAGACTCAAGATCCCTGTTCATGCTCTTGGGGTCAGCATGTTAAAGCGCCTGCTTGCCAAAGCAAGTCCACTGTTCGGCAGCCACGCCGACTGGCAGGGAAGCTGCCTGCTCTGTCGGCAGCCTTGTGATGAAGAACCTTTGCTATGCAGCTGGTGTCGGAACGCCCTGCACCAACCGCGACAGCGCTGTCGACTCTGCGCCGCCCCGCTGCCGGAAGAGATACAGACCGGGGTAGTATGCGGCCGCTGCCAGCGCAGGCCACCGCCGTGGGAGCGACTCCAGGTGATCGGTGACTATCAGCCACCCTACCCGGCCCTGATCCCGCGCCTGAAGTATTCGGGACAAATCCTGCTGGCCCCCCTGTTGGCCCGTTTGCTGGCAGATCATCTCGATTGCGATGACCTGCCGGAGGCGATTATTCCCGTCCCTCTACACTGGTGGCGTCAGTGGTGGCGCGGCTTCAACCAGGCGGAGGAGATCGCCAGTCACCTGAGCCAGCTAACCGGAATTCCTTGCGATAACCGGCTGCTGCGCAGGATCAGAGCGACGCCACAGCAGACCAAGCTCAGCGCAGGGCAGAGACGGCGCAATCTGCGCGGCGCATTTCACATTGCGCCACACCACTATCGCCATATCGCCCTGCTCGATGACGTGGTTACCACCGGCGCCACCGCCGGCCAGCTCACCCGCCTGCTTCATGAGAGCGGGGTCACAAAGGTGGAGGTCTGGGCCATCTGCCGCACCCAGAGGCATCTCAAGTAGCCATCGGCATGCTACCCAAGCCTTGCTAACCGCGTTATCATGAATACCCTAGTCGTACACTCAGGTTTATGAGGATAGTGATGATCAGCATTTCCGACGCCGCCCAGGCCCATTTCCGTAAACTGCTGGAAAAACAGCCTGATGGCACCAATATCCGGGTGTTTGTGGTCAATCCGGGAACCCAGAATGCCGAGTGTGGCGTATCGTATTGCCCACCCGATGCCGTGGATCCGGAAGATCAGCACCTGCCTTTCAGCGGTTTCGACTGCATGGTCGATCCCCTGAGCGCCCCCTTCCTGGTGGATGCCACCATCGATTTCGTGACCGATCAGATGGGCTCCCAGCTCACCCTGAAGGCGCCGAACGCCAAGATGCGCAAGGTTGCCGACGATGCACCGCTGATCGAGCGCATCGAGTACACTCTCATCTCCGAGGTGAACCCCATGCTGGCCGGTCACGGCGGCAAGGTGACCCTGACCGAGCTGACTGAAGATGGCTACGCCATTCTGCAGTTTGGCGGCGGTTGCAACGGCTGCTCCATGGTCGATTACACCCTGAAAGAGGGTATCGAGAAGCAGCTGCTGGAGAAATTCCCGGGCGAACTCAAGGGTGTCAAAGACGCCACCGAGCACCAGCGCGGCGACCACTCCTACTACTGATTTGTTGCCCTTGCGGCGCAAAGAAAAGGCCCCGCCATCCGGCGGGGCCTTTTGCATGGGCAATCGGCAGATTACTCGTCCTTCTTGTCGCGCGACAGCAGGGCGATGGCGGCCTCTTTCGGGTTTTTCCCCTCGTAGAGCACCTTGAAGATCTGTTCGCAGATGGGCATCTCGACGCCGCAGCGCGCCGCCAGCAGATGCACCTCCTTGGTGTTGCGATACCCTTCCACCACCTGACCGATCTCGGTCATGGCGGTATCGACATCTTTACCGGCGCCAAGCGCCAGTCCGAAGCGACGGTTGCGCGACTGGTTATCGGTACAGGTGAGCACCAGATCCCCGAGCCCGGCCATCCCCATAAAGGTTTTGGCATCGGCGCCGAGCGCGGCGCCCAGACGTTGCATCTCCACCAGACCCCGGGTGATGAGCGCGGTTCTGGCATTGGCGCCAAAACCCAACCCGTCGGAGAGACCGGCACCGATAGCGATGACGTTCTTCACTGCCCCACCCAGTTGCAGACCGACGAAATCCGGATTGGTATAGACCCGGAACGAGCGGCCACAGTGCAGCAGATGGGAGAGATCATCGGCGAAATCATCGTGAGTCGAGGCGACCGAGATGGCGGTCGGCATACCGGCAGCCAGCTCCTTGGCGAAGGTGGGGCCGGAGATGACCGCCAGCGGCATCTCGTCACCCAGCACCTCGCGGGCCACATCCTGCAGCAGGCGGCCGCTGTCAGGCTCCAGCCCCTTGGTGGCCCAGGCGATACGGGTATCGGGGCGCAGGAAGGGTTTTACCTGAGTCAGCACCTGGCCGAATACGTGGCTCGGCACAACCAGCAGCAGTACGGGGGCAGCCTGTACCGCACGTTGCAGATCCGCAGTCAGCTGCAGATCAGCAGGAAAAGGGACATCCGGCAAAAATGCCTTGTTGCAACGATCCTGTTCCAGCTCGGCGACATGGGCGGGGTCATGACCCCACAGCAGGGTCGGATGACCGTTGCGCGCCAGAGAAATGGCAAGGGCGGAGCCGTAAGACCCCGCCCCCAGGACCGAGATAGCGATCTGGTCAGCCATTATCAGGCTTCCGCAGTCGCCTGCTGGGCCTGAGCTTGCGCCATGTGCTGGGCAAACAGGGCATCGAAGTTGACCGGTGCCAGGTTCAGCTGCGGGAAGGAACCCTTGCTCACCATGTTGGCCACGGCTTCGCGGGCATACGGGAACAGGATGTTCGGGCAGAAGGCAGCCAGGCAGTGGGCCAGTTGCGGCTCCGGCAGGTTGCCGATGGTGAAGATACCGGCTTGCTGAACTTCGCACAGGAAGGCAGTTTCGGTTTCCAGCTTGCAGGTGACGGTCAGGGTCAGCACCACTTCGTAGACGCTGTCAGCCAGGATGTTGGTCTTGGTGTCCATATCCAGCTTGACGTCCGGCTGCCACTCTTTCTGGAAGATGTGCGGGGTGTTGGGCGCTTCGAAAGAGACATCCTTGGTGTAGACACGCTGGATGTGGAATTCCGGTTGTACTTCCTGGTTGTTGATCTCGTCAGCCATTTCGTTTGCTTCCTTTTATATGGATAAGTGGGCACAGGCCCTGCTTGAATCAGCGTTAATCAGCGCTTCTTGGTGACCGGCAGATTTTCTGCACGCCACTGGGCCATGCCACCGCCGAGCACATATACCTGCTGGAATCCGGCCTTGCTCAGTTGACGACCTGCGCCGCCCGCAGTCATTCCCGACTCGCACACCACTATGATGGGGGCATCTTTATGCTTTTCAACCGGGCCCAGGTTATTGCTCTGGATCTGGGTGAGGGGCAGGTGCTGGGCACCGGCCAGATGGCCCTTGGCGTACTCTTCCTGACTGCGAATATCCACCACGGTGGCGTTTTCACGGTTGATCAGCAGGGTCGCGGTGTGGTTGTTGACGGTTTTTACCGGAGAGAAACGGGCACGCACAGTGGTGTAAACCAGAGTGCCTGCCAGGCCGAACCAGGCTGCGGTCAGCAGCGGGTTGCGAGCCGCGAAATCCAAATACTCTTGCATCTTCTACTATCCAGGGATCAAGACAAGGGCCCGAGTATACATGGGGGAATAGCCAAGATCAGCCATCTTGGCGGGAA
This sequence comes from Aeromonas sp. SCS5, assembly GCF_001887375.1. Lineage (NCBI taxonomy): Bacteria > Pseudomonadati > Pseudomonadota > Gammaproteobacteria > Aeromonadales > Aeromonadaceae > Aeromonas > Aeromonas sp. SCS5. Next base: position 135,704 of record NZ_LFCS01000012.1, on the reverse strand, counting down.
AGCGCGAGCAGGCTCCCATCACGATTCGGTATGTTGCGCCCCTGAAACGGCGCTGTGCGGAGCCGAGGGGGTCGCCCTTGGCTATCAGGTGACTATTTCGGCAGATGTAGTAATATTACGCTAGTTTCATTTCCCGCATTTTTTCCAATCCGAGAGGACATAGTCTTATGTCAACAGCTAAGAAACCTTTGGTTCTGGTCATCATGGACGGTTGGGGCTACAGCACCAAGCAGGAGTTCAACGCCGTCGCTGCCGCCAAGACTCCCAACCTCGATCGTCTGGCCCGTGACTACACCAGCACCCTGATCTCCGGCTCCGGCCTGGACGTAGGTCTGCCGGATGGCCAGATGGGCAACTCCGAAGTGGGCCACGTCAACATCGGTGCCGGTCGCATCGTCTATCAGGAGCTGACCCGCATCTCCAAAGACATTCAGGACGGCCCCTTCTTCGAGAACGTGGAGCTGGCCAAGGCTGTTGACGCTGCCGTGAGCAACGGCAAAGCCGTCCACATCATGGGTCTGATGTCTCCGGGTGGCGTACACAGCCACGAAGAGCACATCATGGGCATGATCGAGATGGCCGCCAAGCGTGGCGCCGAGAAGATCTACTTCCACGCCTTCCTGGATGGTCGTGACGTACCGCCGCGCTCCGCCCAGTCCTCCATCGAGCTGTTCGACGCCCTGTTTGCCAAGCTGGGCAAGGGCCGTTTCGCCTCCATGATCGGCCGTTACTACGCCATGGACCGCGACAACCGCTGGGATCGCGTGCAGCAAGCCTATGACCTGATGACCCAGGGCAAGGGCGAGTTCACCGCCGAAAGCGCCACCGAAGCACTGGCTGCCGCCTATGCTCGCGACGAGAACGACGAGTTCGTCAAAGCCACCCGTATCGGTGAAGCTGCCCCGATGGTTGACGGCGATGCGCTGATTTTCATGAACTTCCGTGCCGACCGCGCTCGTGAAATCACCCGTGCCTTCGTTGACACCGACTTCACCGGTTTCGCCCGTGCTGCCCAGCCGAAGCTGAACTTCGTGATGCTGACCGAATACGCGGCCGACATCAAAACCGCCTGCGCCTACCCGCCGACCGCTCTGGTCAACACCCTGGGTGAGTGGCTGGCCAAGCAGGGCAAGACACAGCTGCGCATCTCCGAAACCGAGAAGTACGCTCACGTCACCTTCTTCTTCAACGGTGGCGAAGAGGCCTGCTTCACTGGCGAAGATCGCGAAATCGTCGCCAGCCCGAAAGTGGCTACCTATGACCTGCAGCCAGAAATGAGCTCCGAAGAGCTGACCGACAAGCTGGTTGCTGCCATCAAGAGCGGCAAGTACGACGTCATCATCTGTAACTACCCGAATGGCGACATGGTTGGTCACACCGGTGTGTTCGATGCCGCAGTCAAAGCCTGTGAAGCCGTTGACCACTGCATCGGTCGCGTCACTGACGCCCTGGCCGAAGTGGGTGGCGAGTGCCTGATCACTGCCGACCACGGCAACGCCGAGAAGATGATGGACGAAGAGACTGGTCAGGCTCACACCGCCCACACCAATCTGCCAGTTCCGCTCATCTACTTCGGTCGTAAAGCCGAGGTTGCCGAGGGTGGCAAACTGTCCGATCTGGCCCCCACCATGCTGACCCTGATGGGTCTGCCGGTGCCGCCGGAAATGACTGGCAAGCCCCTGATGATTCTGAAATAATCCTTCCCCATGCGGGGATGCGAAGTTATTTCACCAAAAACCAGTCGCGTCGGCCTGTTGGCCGGCGCGCTGTTTTTTTGCCTGTCGTTTGGCGCCAGCAAACCGGTTTTGGCCGCCAATCAGCAGCTGGGCGCCATGCAGTCCCAGATCAAGGAACAACAGCAGACCATCAAGCTCAGCAAACAGGAGCTGGCCAAGCTCAACGCCCAGCTCAAAGCTGACGAGCAGGCCATCTCGGCCGCTGCCGCCAAGCTCGATGAAACCAGACAGCAACTCAAGCAAAACCAGCAGAAGCTGGCCAATCTGCAAAAAGACAAGCTGGCGCTGGAGCAACAAGCCAAACATCAGAAGCAGCTGCTGGCCAAGCAGGCGGAAAGCGCCTTCACCGCCGGCAGTCACGATTACCTCAAACTGCTGCTCAATCAGCAGGATCCGGCCAAACTGAGCCGCTCCCTCGACTACTACGACTACCTCAACAAGGCGCGCATCGAAGCCATCGAGGCGCTGCGTGCCACCCGTGACAAGCTGGCGAAAAACCAGCAAGCCACCAAAGAGACCGAAAGCAAGCTGCAAGCCCTGCTGAGTGAACAGCAGGAGCACCACCAGACCCTGCTGGCCAGCCAGCAGAGCCGGGCCAAGGTGCGCAACCAGCTGCAGCAGTCGGTCGAGGATGACGAACAGAAGCTGACCCAGCTGGTCAAGGCGGAGAAAGCGCTGAAGGCCCGACTGGAAGAGCTGCGTCGCAAACGGGAAGAGCAGGAGCGCCGCGAACGGGCCGAACGGGAGCGGCTGGCCAAGCTGAAGGCGGAACAGGAGCGTCAGCGCCGTCTGGCGGAACAGCGCCGTGCCGAACAGCAGCGTCAGGATCAGGCGAGCCAGCAGGAGGTCGCCAGCACCAAGCCGGAGCGCGGTTCCGGCATCAGCAGCGCCGGCCACTACACCGGGCTCAAAACCAACGGCAGCCTGCGCTGGCCGGTACAGGGGCCGATCCTCATCGCCTACGGCTCGCCGCGCACCGCCGAACTGAAGTGGAAAGGCACCCTGATCGGCGCCAGCGAAGGAACCCAGGTCAAGGCGGTCGCCCCGGGTCAGGTGGTTTACGCCGACTGGCTCGACGGCTTCGGTATGCTGCTGGTGATCGACCACGGCAGCGGCTACATGAGCCTCTACGGTCACAACCAGTCGCTGCTGCGTCAGGTGGGCCAGAATGTGGAACAGGGCGAACCGGTGGCGCTGGTCGGCGACAGCGGCGGACAGGACAGGCCCGGCCTCTACTTCGAGATCCGCTATCAGGGCGAGGCGATCAACCCGACCAAGTGGCTGGGCAAGCGCTCGTAACGCCGCGCACCAGCCCACATCAGCCAAAAGCCTGCCCTGCGCAGGCTTTTGTCAATCAAGGGGAAAAAGCTCCTCCCCTCTTTGGTGAAAAATTACATATTTTTCAGTCAGCTCAGGGGAAGACGATCAAACCGACCTGCTCCAGCAGTGTCTGCTGCTGATCCTCGTTAATCATCACCCCCTGCAGATCGATCCGGCGCAGATCCAGCCCCGGCAGATCGCACTGGCGCAGGTCGCAACCCTGCAGGCTGAAGCTGCTCCAGTCGATCTGGCCAAACTCGGAACCACTGAGGTCAGACCCTGCCAGCGAGGCGCCGAACAGGTTGGCCCCCTGCCAGCGGTTGCCACTGAGCTCGCACTTCTCCAGCAGGCAGCCTTCGAAACTGGCATAGCTGAAGTTGTTACCGGTCAGGTGCGCCTCGCAGAAGTAGCTTTTGGCGGTGATCCGGTTGGCAAAGCTGGCGTGGGCAAAGTTGATGCCTACCGCCTGACAGTCGCGCAGCTCCAGCCCCAGACACTGGCTGCGACTGCAATCGACCATGGTGAGATCGCAGCGCAGAAAGCTCGCCTCACGCAGATCGCAACCCTGCATCAGACAGCTCTGCTCGCTCTCCCGATCGTAGAAGCTGCAATCGACGAAGCGGCTCTCGCCAAGATCGAGCCAGGAGAAGTCACAGCCGATAAAACGACACTCCGAGAAGTGCTCCCCCTCCACCTCCTCCTGCGTGAAACGCACCTGTGCGAACTGCTTGCCTTTTACCATCGGAAATCTGCCTCTTTACGGTTTCATATGCTGACTTTCGCCGCCAAAAACGGTAATGTTACAAGTAACATTCATCCTGGATACCGTCATGAGCCCCACTCGCAAGCGCCGCCCCACCCTGCAGGATATCGCCGACCTGACCGGGGTCACCAAGATGACCGTCAGCCGCTATCTGCGCGATCCGCAGACCGTAGCCGAGGGCACCCGCGAGCGGATCGCCGCGGCGGTGGAGGAGCTGGGCTATATCCCCAACCGGGCGCCGGACATTCTCTCCAACGCGACCAGCAGGGCGATCGGTATCCTGATCCCTTCCCTCTCCAACCAGGTCTTCTCGGCGGTGATCCACGGCATCGAAGCGGTGACCCGACCGGCGGGCTACCAGACCCTGCTCGCCCACTACGGCTACAGCCCGGAGCGGGAGGAGGAGCAGATCGCCTCGCTGCTCTCCTACAACGTGGATGGCCTGATCCTCTCCGACAGCCGCCACACCGAGCGCACCCGCAAGATGATCGCCACTGCCGGCATTCCGGTGGTGGAGACCATGGATCTCCCCCCCGACCCCATCGACATGGTGGTCGGCATGGATCACAAGGCGGCCGCCCGGGCCATGGTATCAGAGATGCTGCGCCGGGGCCGACGTCAGGTGGTCTATCTCGGCGCCCGTCTCGACGTGCGGACCCAGCTGCGGATGGAGGGCTACTATCAGGCGATGCAGGACTTCGGCCTCACCGGCCAGCACCTGCTGACCGAGCAATCCTCCACCTTTACCCTCGGCGGAGAACTGCTCGATCAGGCGCTGGCGCGCTACCCCGACCTCGACGGCATCTTCTGCACCAACGATGACCTGGCCGTCGGCGCCCTGCTGCAGTGTCAGAGCCGCTGGATCCCGGTGCCGCAACAGATTGCCATCGCCGGTAGCAACGCCCTCGACATCGGTCATGCAATGACCCCCAAGCTGGCCAGTATCGTCACCCCCCGCGAAGAGATCGGCCGCGAAGCGGCCACCATGCTGCTCGCCCGCCTCGGCGGCAAACCGCCAGCCGAGAGCCGCAAGGATATGGGCTTCACCCTCTATGAGGGGGAAAGCCTCGGCTGATCCCTTGCCATCATGGCGCGTTGGCCCGTCATGATGGCGCATCCTGCCACCACTTCTCACCATCCTCTGCTCTATGCTGGCCCGGCATTCCAGCCACATGTCAGGAGCAGAAGATGAACAACACCGAACGATTGCAAGCCTGCCTGCAGCGCGTTGTCTGCGATCCCCGCTTTACCCTGGCCGAGCTCGACCAGTGGTTCACCCCGGATTACTGCCAGCAGGTGAACGGCGAGCAACTCGACTACGCCGCCTTTCGCCAGCACATTGCGACGCTCAGAGATCATCTGGCCGAAGCCACCATCGAGTTTGTCGCCACCATCGCGCAAGGGGACAGGGTGCACTCGACCCATGTGGTACGAGCCACCCGCCACGATGGCGCCCCGCTGGTCTGCAAGGTGAGCGGTCTCTTCACCTTTCGCGACGGCAAGATCTGCCAGACCGACGAGGTGACCTGCCTGCTGAGCGGCTGCGAGCAGGATGCCGACATAGGTTCACGACGCTGAGTCGCGCCCGGCGAAACGCTGGAGCGCGCGGGAGAAGGCGGCGGGGTCTTCGTAACCGAGCAGGTCGGCGATCTGCACCGATGTGACCCCCTGATACTGCAACTGGCGGGCCCGCCCCATCACCACCTGCTCGCGCCACTGGCGGAAGGTACAACCCAGCTGCTGGAAGAAAAGCCGGTTGAGAGTGCGCAGCGAAGCGCCGCAATCCACGGCCAGCTCGGCAAGCGTGGTGTTGATGGAGGGAGCCTGACAGAAGCGCTCCAGCACCCGCAGCAGGCGCGGGTCGAGGTTGGCCGCCAGCGCAGGCTGGGCCGCTTGCGGGGCAGCTCGCGCCAACTCGTGGCCAATCACCGTCAGATAGGCCTCCCGCTCGGCCCCCTCCTCCAGCTCGCTGAGGCGGGCAAAGAGGCCGGCCAGCAGCGGTGTCACCTGGCGCAGGCCAAAAGGGGCTGATGCGGACGATAGGGTGTAGATAAGCGAGAGGCGAGAGTGGCGCAGTACGCGAAACTCGTGCTCCCAGCCCGCCGGAATAAAGCAGAGCTGGCCGGCAACCAGCAGCTCGCTGGCAGCACCGCCGGTGATAACGCCGCCACCGTCGTGCATGTAGCAATACTGGGCCTGCGGATGGCAGTGCAGCGGAGTGAAGTGCCCTTGCGGGCAGGAGCGATGGAGAAAAGACATGTCGGCCAGCCGGATAAGAAACCGACCACGACCATAAGGGAGCAGACGGCACCCTGTAAATGGCTTTTCCGCCGTCAGAATGGCCAAAAGAAGCAGGCCACCCGAGGGTGACCTGCTCGATTTATCTACACGACTTGCGCTTAGCGTTTAACCAATTCAACCGCTTCGCGGGAGAGGCGAGTCACCTCTTCCCAGTTACCGCTCTTGACCGCATCGGCCGGCAGCATCCAGGAGCCGCCGACGGTGGCCACGCACTTGAGTGCCAGATAGTCGGCCACGTTTTTCGGGCCGATACCGCCGGTCGGGCAGAACTTCACCTGGGGCAGCGGCGCGGCAATGGCAGAGAGCGCCTTGGTGCCGCCGTTCGCTTCGGCCGGGAAGAACTTCAGATGGTCGTAGCCCGCTTCCAGCGCCTGCATCACTTCAGACGGAGTAGCCACACCCGGGATCAGCGGTGCGGTGCTCTTGGCCGCGTGGGCCAGCAGGGCCGGGGTCATCCCCGGGGAGATGACGAAGCGGGCACCGGCGGCAACGGCGGCGTCAAACTGCTCGCAGTTGAGCACGGTACCGGCACCGACCATGGCATCCGGCATCGCCTTGGCGATAAGGGCAATGGCATCGAGCGCCACCGGGGTGCGCAGGGTGATTTCGAAGACAGAGATGCCGCCATCGAGCAGCGCCTTGGCCATCGGCAGGGCCTGATCCAGCTCGTTGATAACCATCACGGGTACCAGCGGGGAGGCGGCAAACACCTCGGCCGGGGTCACTTTCCAGTTCTGCATAGCTCTTCCTTAGTCAAAGATGGTGGCGCCACACTCGGCGCTCGATACCGCGCGACGCATCACGCTGAACAGTTCACGGCCCCACCCCTCTTGTTCCGGAGTGAGGTCAATCTCGGCCTGGGTACGGCCACTCAAATCGGTCAGGCAGTCGAGGCTGCCGTTTACCGCGTCAACCCGCAGCAGATCGCCATCGGCAAGCAGGCCAATGGCCCCGCCGTGCAGCGCTTCCGGGGTGACGTGGATGGCGGCCGGGATCTTGCCGGAGGCACCGGAGAGACGGCCATCGGTGACCAGCGCCACCTTGTAACCCGCCTTCTGCAGGTTGCCGAGCACCGGCATCAGCTTGTGCAGCTCCGGCATGCCGTTGGCGGCCGGGCCATTGTGGCGCACCACGATCACGGCGTCCTGATTGAGATCGCCCGCCTTGTAGGCCGCTTCCACCGCATGCTGGGAGGAGAAGACCCGCGCTGGCGCCTCGATGACGCGATACTCGGGAGCCACGGCGGAGACCTTGACCACGGCGCGGCCCAGATTGCCTGCCAGCAGCTTGGTGCCGCCGGTGGCCTGGAATACGCTGCCGGAAGGCGACAGCACGCTCGCATCGCCGCTCTCACCGACCGGCTGCCATACCAGCTGGCCATCAACCAGTGCCGGACGGCTGAGGTAATCCTGCATCTCGCCAAAGACCGGAGTGGCATCCATGTGGATCAGCCCCTCTTCGGCCAGACGGCGCATCAGGCCGGGCACGCCGCCCGCCTGTTCGAAGGCGTTGACGTCGGCCGGGCCGTTCGGGTACATGCGAACCAAGAGCGGCACCACGTCGGAGAGATCGCTGATGTCATCCCAGGTCAGTACCAGACCGGCTGCGCGGGCCAGCGCCACCATATGGATGCTGTGGTTGGTGCTGCCGCCGGAGGCGAGCAGGGCCACCAGACCGTTGACCAGCGAGCGCTCATCCAGCACTTCGCTCAGCGAGCGATAGGCGGGGGAGCCCGGGATCATGGCGCTGATGCGGCGTGCCGCCTCAACGGTCAGGGCATGGCGCAGCTCGCTGTGCGGGTGGACAAAGGCGGAGCCCGGCAGCATCAGGCCCATGGCCTCAAACACCAGCTGATTGGTGTTGGCGGTACCGTAGAAGGTGCAGGTGCCCGCCGCATGGTAGGCGCCGCACTCCATCTGCAGCAGGGCGTCGCGGCCCACTTCACCGGCGGCGTACTGCTGGCGAACCTTCACCTTCTCGTCGTTGCTGATACCGCTCGCCATCGGGCCGGCAGGAACAAACGCCGTCGGCAGGTGGGCGTGGGAGAGGGCCCCCATGATCTGGCCCGGGGCGATCTTGTCGCAGATGCCGAGCAGCAGGGTAGCATCGAAAGTGTTGTGAGAGAGCGACAGCGCGGTTGCCTGAGCGATCAGGTCGCGGGAGAAGAGGGACATGTCCATCCCCGGCTGACCCTGAGTCACGCCGTCGCACATGGCGGGCACGCCGCCAGCAACCTGAGCACTGTGGCCAAGTTCGGCCAGCGCGCCCTTGATGATGTCCGGATAGCCCTGATAGGGCTGATGGGCACTCAGCATGTCGTTGTAGGCGGTGACGATGCCGACGTTGGCACGGGTCATGTCGAGGATGCGACCCTTCTCGTCACTGCTGCAGGCGGCCACGGCGTGGGCCAGGTTGCCGCAGGCCAGTGCGGCGCGGGTCTTGCCCTGCTCGGCCTGACGCTGGATGCGGGCCATAAAGGCCTGACGGCGGGTGGCACTGCGCTCGCGGATGCGGGCAGTGACGTCGGAAATTACCTTATGAATCATTGGGCTTGCTCCAATGCTGTGACGGCGCGGTCAACCACCTGTTCGAAGGTGCCGTCTATATCGATGTGGAATACACCAGCTTCGCCATCCGGGCGCTCCAGAGTATCGAACTGACTTTGTACCATGCTTTCACGCATGAAATGGCCCTTGCGGGCACGCATCCGCTCGAGGATCAGCGGCTGGCTGCCATCGAGGAAGATGAAGCTGACCGACTCGTTGCCTTCGCGGATCTGGTCGCGGTACTTCTTTTTGAGGGCGGAACAGACGATGATACCGGTCTCGTTCTTCTGCTCGAGACTGTAGGCGGCGTCGCGGATCCGCTCCAGCCAGGGGGCGCGATCCTCATCGTTGAGGGGGTTGCCGCCAGCCATCTTCTGAATGTTGGCCTTGGGGTGGAGATCATCACCATCGATGAACTTGGCGCCCAGCGCTTCTGCCACCTTGAGGCCCACGCTGGATTTACCGCTGCCACATACACCCATCACGATAATGCACTTACCCGCCATAATTTGACCTCTGTCCCACTTTTCAAAAAACCAGCTGTTGATGGGTTCTAATCTAGCACGTTACCGGTAACATGTTACCGGTAACGATTAAAAATGTGAAGTCTGCCACAGACTGAGCAAACCCATAGTCACCTGGGCATATGATGTTGAGCCCTTGCCATAAATCTAAATAAATCATAAAGATATGGTTTGTCGACGGATCGACAGGGTGTCACTACCGTACTTGGATTAAGGAACGCATAACAATGTCTGACCTCTCCCTGATCATGACGGCCGCCGGCTCGATTGTGCTGCTGCTCTTCCTGGTGATGAAGGCTCGTCTGCACGCCGTCGTCTCCCTCATTCTGGTCTCCATGGTGGCCGGTCTTGCCGCCGGCATGAACCCGGCCGACATCGCCGCCACCATCCAGAAAGGGATGGGCGGCACCCTCGGCTTCGTTGCCGTGGTGGTGGCGCTGGGTGCCATGTTTGGCAAGGTGATGGAAGTGACCGGCGCTCTCGACCGGGTGGCTCACACCCTGCTCGGCAAGTTCGGCGTCAAGCGCGCCAACTGGGCCATGGCCCTGACCGGCTTTGTCTGCGCCCTGCCGCTCTTCTTTGACGTGGCCGTGGTGCTGCTGATCGGTGTCGCCTTCGCCATCGTCCGTCGTGGCGGCGGCAGTGTGGTGAAGATCGGTATCGCCCTGCTGGCGGGTATCGCCACCTGTCAGGCCTTCCTTATTCCGGCGCCGGGCCCGATCCTGGTCGCTTCCCAGCTGGGTGCCGACTTCGGCTACATGATCCTGTTCGGCCTGATCGCCGCCGTACCGGCGCTGATCCTGGCTGGCCCGCTGTTCGGTGACTTCATCAGCAAGATCGTCGATGTGCCGCTGCCCGCCGATGCCCAGAACAGCGTCCACGATGACAGCAAATCTCTGCCCTCCTTCGGGCTGGCCATGGGCCTCATCGGCCTGCCGCTGCTGCTGATCGGCCTCAAGACCATCGTCGGTCGCTTCGTCGAGGCGGGCTCCACCCTGCACAACTGGCTGGAGTTCATCGGTCACCCCTTCACCGCCATCATGGTCGCCTGTCTGGCCGCCTTCTATCTGCTGGGTATTCGCCGCGGCATGTCCCGTGACGAGGTGATGAGCGTCTGCAACAGCGCCATCCAGCCGGCCGGCGTCATCATTCTGGTTACCGGTGCCGGTGGCGTGTTCAAGCAGGTGCTGGTTGATTCCGGCGTGGGTGCCGCCCTTGGCAACATGCTGGCCGACTCCGGTCTGCCCATCGTCGCACTGGCCTTCATTCTGGCCGCCGCGGTACGGGTGATTCAGGGCTCCGCCACCGTCGCCATGCTGACCGCCTGCGGTCTGGTGCTGCCGATGCTGGAGCCGCTCGGCCTGAACGGTGCCCAGCTGGCTGCCGTCACCATCGCCATCGGCGGCGGTGCCATCGTGCTCTCCCACGTCAACGACTCCGGTTTCTGGCTGGCCAACCGCTACCTCGGCCTCTCCGAGAAGCAGACCCTGCAGACCTGGACCGTGATGGAGACCATCATCGGCACCACCGGCGGCGTGATGGCGATGATCATTTACAGCTTCCTCTGATCACCGTCGATACGCACAAAAAAGGCCTCACTTGTGAGGCCTTTTTCATCTTTCTGACGATTCTTTCTTTGGCTGAGAGGGCGAGATTGCTAGAATCGCCTATTCATCGCTCCGAGTGGAACGCTTAACCCCGTGATTTCAGGTCTCTCTATGCATTCATCGGCCCATTATCGACAACTGCTGACACGCCTGCCCCAGATCGCCGTCGCGGCAGACCAGTTTGAAGTGCTCTACAGCGCCAAGGATTTCAAGCGCCGCATTCTTGCACTCATCGCCAGTGCTACCCAGCGCATCTATCTGGTCGCGCTCTATCTGCAGGATGACGACGCGGGTCGCGAGATCCTCACCGCCCTCTACGAGGCCAAGCAGCGCAACCCGGCTCTCGACGTCAAGGTGTTCGTCGACTTCCACCGTGCCCAGCGCGGCCTGATTGGCAAGGGCAAGCAGGGTGGCAACCACCTGATGTATCAGGAGATGGCTGCCCGCTACGAGCACAAGATCGAAATCTACGGCGTACCGGTGAAGGGGCGCGAGCTGCTCGGCGTGCTGCACCTCAAGGGCTTCATCTTTGACGATGCGGTGCTCTACTCCGGTGCCAGCCTCAACGACATCTACCTGCACCAGCAGGATCGCTACCGCTTCGACCGCTATCACCAGATCATCAGCCCGGAGCTGGCCCGCAGCATGGTCAACTACGTGGATGACCTGTTCGTGAAGAGCGACGCCGTGCAGCGGCTGGATCGCAGCGACGTGCCCAGCGCCAAACAGCTGAAAGGGCCGATCCGCCGCTTCAAGCTGAGCCTGCGTCAGGGGCAGTACCGCTTCGCCACCATGCCGGTCAACACCCAGGAGGTGGCCATTACCCCGATGGCGGGTCTGGGCAAGCGCAACAACCAGCTCAACCAGATGATCCGCAATCTGGTGCGCTCCACCGAGCGGGAGATCTTCATCTGTACCCCTTACTTCAACCCGCCCAAGGAGTTGAGCAAGGATATCGAGGATCTGCTGCAGCGCGGCTGCAAGGTAACGATTGTGGTGGGCGACAAGACCGCCAACGACTTCTTCATCCCGCCGGAGGAGAAGTTCTCCACCATCGGCGGCCTGCCCTATCTCTACGAGACCAACCTGCGCAAGTTTGCCGAGCGCAACCAGCATCACATCGATGATGGCCGCCTCAACCTGATGCTCTGGTGTTGCGAGCGCAACTCCTACCATCTCAAGGGGATCTTCGTGGATGACGAGTGGGCCCTGCTCACCGGCAACAACCTCAACCCGCGCGCCTGGGCGCTGGATCTGGAGAACGGCCTGCTGGTGCACGATCGTCGCCACCACCTGCGTCCCCAGTTCAATGCCGAGCGGGAGAACATTCTGGCCAACACCAAGCGGATCAGCCACTTCGATCAGGTAGAGCAGATCCACGACTACCCGGAGCAGGTGCGCAAGCTGCTGGGACGGATCCACCGGGTCAAGGCCCATCTGCTGCTCAAGCGGATCATCTGACCCAGGGGCGCGCAGCGCCCACCCAGCCCAACGGCAATCAGACCAAGGCCTCCCGTTTTCGGCAGGCCTTTGTTATATCCGCCATCTCCCCCGCGTTGGCGACCCAGCCAGCAGCAACTCGGCTTGCATCGGCCCCTCAACAACCCCTATCATCTGGACATATTTACAGTGTTTTCGGGCATCTAATTGATGAAATTGGATAAAATTCCTCTCGACAGCCTCAAGGGTGTCGGCAGCAAGATGCAGGAGAAGCTCGAGCGGCTGGGTCTGGCCACGGTACAGGACCTGCTGTTCCACCTCCCCCTGCGCTACGAGGACCGCACCCAGGTGTGGCCCATCGGCGATCTGCCGCCCGGCCTGCACGGCGCCGTTGAGGGGGAGATCCAGGACACTCAGCTGGTGATGGGGCGCCGTCGCATGCTGGTCTGCCGTATCAGCGATGGCACCGGCACCCTCACCCTGCGCTTCTTCAACTTCACCGCCGCCCAGAAGAACAGTCTGGCGACGGGCCGCCTGATCCGCTGCTTTGGCGAGGTGCGCCCCGGCAAATACGGGCTGGAGATGGCCCACCCCGAGTACAAGCTGCTCGGCGAGGAGCAAGCCGGCCAGACCGAAGAGGCGCTCACCCCCGTCTACCCGACTACCGAAGGGCTGCGCCAGCTCACCCTGCGCAACCTCACCGATCAGGCGCTGGCCCAGCTCGACCTTTATGGCGTCGAGGAGCTGCTGCCCGCCGGCCTCTATCCCCACCAGATTGAGCTGGCCGCTGCTCTGAAGCTGCTGCATCGTCCACCCCCCTCGGTGGCGCTGCCGCTGCTCGAAAGCGGTCAACATCCGGCCCAGCAGCGGCTGGTGCTGGAGGAGCTGCTGGCTCACAACCTCTCGGTACTCAAGGTGCGCGCTCAGGCACAAACCCAGCTGGCCCGCGCCCTCAAACCGGCTCCCGAGCTGGTTGAACAGCTGCTCGGCGCCCTGCCGTTCAAGCCCACCGGCGCCCAGAGCCGGGTGGTGGCCGAGATAAGCAAGGATCTGCAACAGAGTCACCCCATGATGCGGCTGGTGCAGGGTGACGTAGGCTCCGGCAAGACCCTGGTCGCAGCGCTGGCCGCCCTGCAGGCCATCGGCAACGGCTGTCAGGTGGGCTTGATGGCGCCGACCGAGCTGCTGGCGGAACAGCACGCCATCAACTTCGCCAAGTGGCTGGAGCCGCTCGGCATCGGAGTCGGCTGGCTGGCCGGCAAGCAGAAAGGCAAGGCGCGGGAAGAGGCGCTGGCCGCCATCGCCGATGGCAGCGTCAAGATGGTGGTGGGCACCCACGCCATCTTTCAGGAGCAGGTGGTGTTCCAGCGTCTGGCGCTGGTCATCATCGATGAACAGCACAGATTCGGGGTTCATCAGCGCCTCGCCCTGCGCGAGAAAGGGGAGCGGGAGGGGGTGCATCCCCATCAGCTCATCATGACCGCTACCCCCATCCCCCGCACCCTGGCGATGACCGCCTATGCCGACCTCGACACCTCGGTCATCGACGAGCTGCCGCCAGGCCGAACCCCCATCACCACGGTAGCGCTGCCCGACAGCCGTCGCGGCGACGTGATCGAGCGGGTCAAACTCGCCTGCACCGAGGGCAAGCAGGCCTACTGGGTATGCACCCTGATCGAGGAGTCGGAGGTGCTGGAGTGTCAGGCCGCCGAGGATACCGCCGCCGAGCTGCAGAACCTGCTGCCCGGCCTGCACATCGGGCTGGTACATGGCCGGATGCGCCCGGTCGAGAAACAGCGGGTGATGGAGGAGTTCAAGGCAGGCATACTGCAACTGCTGGTCGCCACCACCGTCATCGAGGTGGGGGTGGATGTGCCCAACGCCAGCCTGATGATCATCGAGAACCCGGAACGGCTCGGGCTGGCGCAGCTGCACCAGCTGCGCGGCCGGGTCGGACGCGGAGCGGTAGCCTCGCACTGCGTGCTGCTCTATCATGCCCCCTTGTCCAAAACGGCCCAGAGCCGGCTCGGGGTGCTGCGTGAGACCAACGATGGCTTCCTCATCGCTCAGCGCGATCTGGAACTGCGCGGCCCGGGGGAACTGCTCGGCACCCGCCAGACCGGTCTGGCCGATCTCAAGATCGCCGATCTGGTGCGGGATCAGCCGCTTATTCCACAGGTACAGAAGATGGCGCGCTTCCTCATGGATAGGCATCCGAGTCATGTCGAACCCTTGATACGGCGCTGGCTTGGCTTACGGGATCACTATTCCAATGCCTGACCTGCGGAATCACGCTGCCAACACCTGATCACTCAACCAATACAGGAGGAAAGCACTTATGAATTCCTGGCTACGCGGCCTGCTCTACACCTTTGCCTTCCTGCTGCTCTTTGTCTGGGTTGCCCTCGGTCTGTTCGACGCCGAGCGAGCCAAAGGCCCCATCGCCAGCTGGATCAGCCAGCAGACCGGCGTACCGGTCACCATAGGGCGACTGGTATTCAACCCGCTCCACCCCTACACCCTGCTGGCGGATCAGGTGCGCTACGGCGATGCCGTCTCCCTCGACAAGATCTATCTGGAGATAGAGAGCATCGACTGGCTGAGCCGCGATGTGCGGATCGCCCATCTCGACCTCATTCGCCCCGCCATCAAGCTGCCGCTGCCCAACCAGCTGCCCAGCCTGCCGGTGCACTCCCTCTCCATCGGTGACAGCACCATAGACAGGCTAAGCCTTGAGAGCGACGGGCTGACCCTGCGCGGCCTCAACGCCACCCTGAGCGACTGGGATCTGATCGATCCGAAACGCCAGCCACAAGCCAACCTGACCCTCAACATCGGCCAGCTGGAGACACCACAGTTCACCTTCGCCCGTCTCAGCCTGAAAGGGCGGCTGGAGGGAGAGGTACTGCGCAGCGACAAGCTGGTGACCAACCTGTTTGACGGCCTGCTGGAGAGCGGCATGGTGCTCGACTGGCCGGCACGAACCCTAGAACTGCACGATCTCAAGGCGCGCGGCATGCGGGTCGAGCTGGGGGATCTGGCACAGCACCAATTCCCGCTGCGGCAGGTGTCGCTGGATCGCGGCCAGTTCGACCAGGTGAGCATCAACTCCATCGAGCAGGAGCTCTCCTTCAACAACTTCAGTGGCCAGCTCACCGCCTTCAACTGGCAGGCGGGCAACCAGCCCACCGGCTATCTGAGCGGCACCCTGGGCGACATGGGCCGCGGCCTGTTCCAGCTGGAGGGGATCAAGGGCAAGCTCGCCTTCTCACCCCAGCAGCTCGACGGCGAACTGCAGGGCAAAGCCTATGAAGGGGAGTTCAATGTCGAGCTCTCCCTCGATACCCAGCAGCAGAAGCTGACCCTGAAAGACGTGGCGCTGAGCGGCATGGATATCAGCCTGCCGCAGGGTTGGTGGCAGGATTGGCAGGGCTGGCGCCCGCAGCAGGTGGATATCCGCAAGCTGGCGTTCGACAAGCTCAAGGTGCTCTCCTTCGACGATTCAATCCCTCTGTCGCTGACCGGCTGGCAGCTCTACCTGAGCGATCTCGCCCTGCGTGGCAATCAGCCCGGCCCGCTGCTGGGCCGTGCCCGTATCGAGAGCAAGTGGTTCGAGCTGGTATGGGATGGCCTCAGCGCCCGCAACGGTGAACTGGATGGCGAGCTGACCCCCAGCTCCTGGCAACTGGGCAAGCTCACCAGCTCGCTGCCGGATGAGGGCAGCCTCAGCATGAGTGGCCAATGGGCGCGCGAACCGGGCCAGAGCAGCACCCTGCAGTTGAAGGCGACCAAGCTCGATCTGGAGCAGTGGGGCAAGATGTTCGGCTCTCCTGTCTCCTTCTCCGGCAAGGCAGATCTGAGTGCCGACCTGCAGGCGGAGCACGGCAGCGCACCGGGTGAGTGGCGCAGCACCCTGCAGGGCAGTTTCGCCCTCGACGCCAACGAGCCCTTCTGGGACAAGGTGAAGATAGACCCGCTGCTGGATCAGTGGTTCAAGCAGGCAACGGCGCCGGCGCTCAATCCGGATCAGCTGTGGCAGGCGATGCAGGGTGGCGATACCCCCTTCTACCGCGTCAGGGTGCAGGGCAAGATCGACAAGGGACAGCTGCAGCTCGACCAAGCTGGCGCCTCCACCATCACTCACCTGCTGGGTGCACAGGGCGGCATCGATCTGGTCAAGGAGCAGTGGCAACTCGATCTGGGAGTGCTCAACGGCAACCGCTGCGCCGAGCTTATCGGCCAGTGGCGCGGCCCGCTCACCGCGCCCACTCTGAGCTGGGACTTCAAACAGAAGCCGGATGGCTGCGGCTGGGAGACCGGGGTGCGCTACCCGCCGCAGGGTAACAGTGCGCCACTCTGGCGACCGGCTCCGGCGCCAAAAGCCCAAGCCCAAGCCCAAGCCCAAACCGAGCAGACGACCAACAGTCAGCAAGAGTAAAAACAGACAAGGCCTCATAATGAGGCCTTGTTTGTTTTGTGGCGGAGCGCGCTGCCGTTAATGGCCCGGCCGCTTGACCGGCTGCACCACGTAATGACCGAGGAACTCCGCCGCCAGCTTGCTGCCACTGAACAGCTGGATCTTGAGGCTGAAAGTCGCAGGCTCGCCCCGTTTGAGCGGCTGCAGCACGGCAGGCATCCCCTCGCGGGCAACCCGCGCCTCCGGCTCCTCATCGACCGAGCCATGATATTTGATGGTGCTCTCGGCCAGCACCGGTTCGCCCACCAGCCCCTCTTCTTTAAGTTGCAGCCAGATCAGCCCCCAACCCGCCAGCACACACTGGCTGTAGACACTGCCGGCAAACATGCTGCCGTGCACGTTGAGGTTGGCCGCCAGATTGGCCTTGAGGTGGAAGGTCTGGCCATCGTAGTGGCTGATGTGCATTCCCATCTTCTCGCTGATGGGCACCCCGCGCGACCAGCGGGTGGTGAGATCCTGACACCACTCCGGCCGATACTGGATAGTCTGCAACGGGCTCAGGGATTTGATCATCTGGCGATGGGGAATGCGGCCAAAGGAGACGGGGCCGCCCCCCACTTCGAGAAAACCGCACTTGCGATAGAACTCCACCGCCTCCTGACGGGCGTTCATCACCAGCCGTTTCACCTTCTCGCTGCGGGCCAGCTGCTCGAGATCCTCCACCATCTTGGCGCCCAGCCCCTGGCCGCGATATTCGGGACGCAGCGCCATAAAGCGGATCTGCGCCTCGTCACCGCCGATAAAGAGGCGCCCCACTGCGATGGGGGTGCCGTCGGGCGCCAGCATCAGCCGGTGAATGGCAACGGTGTCGTATTCGTCCCGCTCGGAACCGACGGGCAGATTGAAGGGTTTACGCAGAAGTTCCCAGCGCAACTGGTAATAGGCATCCAGCTCGGCGGCTGTCTGAGGGGTGACTACCCGATACATAGTTTCATCCTTGAGTTTGCGCCGACTGGCAGATGGAAGGGCTTACACAGACGTTTCCAGCGCAGCTTGCAGTAAGTACCCGGCTCGGCTGCCGTTTGGGGGGTGACCACCCGGTACATAGATCGATCCTTGAGTTACACTGGTCGGAAACCATCTTGCCGTGCAAATTCATGGACTTCAATCTGCAAGCGTACCAAGCCGATCACTTGTTGCACCTCAGCGTCAAACCCCAGCGCCGCCTCACCGTGCAGGAGAATGACCAGCACCGCTGGCTGGAGATAGACGGTGTGGTGCAATCCGCCATGTCGCTCGCCGACCCCGCAGCCCTCTGTCTGCCCCATCAGCGGGTCATCGCCTGCCTGCTGCCGGAACAGGCCGGGCAGATCCTCGAACTGGGGTTGGGTGGCGGTGATCTCACCCGCCATCTGAGTCAACGCTGGCCCTCGGCTCACCACGAATGCGTCGATCTCGACGAAGAGGTGCTGACCGTTTATCAGCAGTTTTTCCAGCATCAGGAGAGCGATGAACGCGCCGCTCCGGCACTCCATCAGGCCGATGCCCTCGCCTTTCTGGAGCAGAGCGAGCAGCAGTACGACCTCATCCTGCTCGATCTCTTCAGTCAGGATGGCAACCCGCTGCTGCTGTTTCAGGAGCGGCTCTACCGGGCGCTGGCTCCCCGCCTCTGCGGCACTCTGGTCATCAACCTGTTGCCGCGCACCGAACTGGAGCTAACCCACGCCCTGACGCTGATCGAGCAGTGGATTGGCCCGGCTACCCCCTATCCGGTCGCAGGGCTCATCAACGTGATCGTCCACGTCATACCGCGGGATCAGGCATCCTCAGACCTGTAGCCAGAAGGTAACCGGGCCGTCGTTGACCAGCGCCACCTTCATGTCGGCGGCAAAACGCCCGGTTTCGGTCGGGATGCCGCTGGCAGCAGCCTTCGCCACGAAGTAGTCATAGAGGCGTTCGGCCTCGCTCGGGTGGGCACCGCAGGAGAAGCTGGGGCGCATCCCGCTCTTGGTATCGGCCGCCAGGGTAAACTGGGAGACCACCAGCAGGCGGCCACCGATCTGGCTGACATTGAGGTTCATCTTGCCATTCTCGTCGGAGAAGACCCGATAGCCGCTCACCTTGTGCAGCAGTTTGTCGGCCTTGGCCTCGTCATCCCCCTGCTCCACCCCGAGCAGCACCAACAACCCCTGACCGATGGCGCCGGTCACCTCCCCCTCGACAGTCACGCTGGCCTCGGAGACCCGCTGAATCAGTGCAATCACATCCCTCTCCTCTCAAAACAGAACGACCGCCCCGGCTCGATTGCAGGGGCGGTCGTCGATGCTACCAATAAACCGGTGGCCAAGGCGATGGCTTAGCCAAGCTCCTCGCTCGCCGGTTTCTCGTACTCGCCGAGGCAGGCGGTGGTCTCCGCACCAAGCAGCACCACCAGCCAACTCAAATAGACCCAGACAAACAGGATCGGGATGGTGGCCAGCGCGCCGTAGATGGCCTGATAGGAGGGGAAGCTGGTGATGTAGATGGCAAAACCGCGCTTGGCCAGCTCGAACAGGGTCGCCGCCACCAGCGCGCCGATAAAGGCGTGGGCCAGCCGCACCTTGCAGTTCGGCACCACGGTATAGACCAGCAGGAAGGTGAGCACCGAGAAGAGGAACGGCAAGCCTCGCAGCAGCAGATAGCCGATGCCGAACAGGCTCTCGGCGCCAAACAGCCGCAGCGAGAAGATGTAGGAGGAGATGGCGATACTGGCCCCGATAAGCACGGGCCCCAGGGTGAGGATCATCCAGTACATGGCGAAGGCCTGCGCCAGCGGGCGGCCCTGGGTCGAACGCCAGATGTAGTTGAGGTTCTTGTCGATGGCGGAGATCAGCATCAGCGCCACCACCACCAGCGCCCCGATCCCCACCGCAGTGGTGTTGGTGGCATTGGCGACGAAGCCGTCGATGTACTCCTTGAGCACCTCTCCCGCCGTCGGCACGAAGTTGTGGTAGACGAACTGCTCCATCGCCTGTTTGAGGCTCTGGAACACCGGGAAGGCGGACATCATGCCAAAGACCACGGCGATCATCGGCACCAGCGAAAGCAGGGTGACATAGGCCAGATAGCCGGCGGTCACCGTCAATCTGTCCTGCTGGAAACGGCCCCAGACAAACTGGGCAAAGTGGCGACCATCATGGCGCAAGAAGGAGAGGGCGTGGGCCAAACGGCCGCTGACAGGCTGCTGCATCTTGATTCTCGTTAGCGTCATAGTGGCAATATTGTGTCAGAGGAGAGCGCTGTTTGACCACCTTTGAACCCGATTTGCCCCCATCTCCCCCAACCTGTCACCCGTATGGCGTCTCTGGCTGTCGCCAGAAGCAGAGATAAAAACGGCCCCGCCATGGGGGCCGTTTGCAACGCCGGATTACAGCATGTAGTCCGCAGGCAGCTCGATGCGGGCGACGCCGGAGGCCACCGCCGCCAGCGCCACGGCGCGGGCAACCCGCGGCAGCAGACGGGCATCCATCGGCTTGGGAATGACGTAATCCTTGCCGAAGGCGAGCTCGCTCACCCCGGCGGCGGTCAGCACCTCGGCCGGCACCGGCTCCTTGGCCAGCGCACGGATCGCCTCGACCGCGGCAATCTTCATGGCATCGTTGATACGGCTGGCACGGGCATCGAGGGCGCCGCGGAAGATGAAGGGGAAGCAGAGCACGTTGTTGATCTGGTTCGGGTAGTCGGAGCGACCGGTGCCCATGATGAGGTCGCTGCGCACCCCGTGGGCCAGCGCCGGCTTGATCTCCGGGTCCGGGTTGGAGCAGGCGAAGATCACCGGATTGGGCGCCATCAGGGCGACCGCCTCGGCGGGCAGCACATCGGGGCCGGAGACACCGACAAACACATCCGCCCCTTCGATGACATCCATCAGGGTGCGCAGCGGGGTCTCGTTGGCGAAGCGCTGCTTGTACTTGTTGAGATCGCTGCGGCCGGTGTGGATAACACCCTGACGATCCAGCATGAAGATGTTGTGCGCTCTGGCGCCACACTTGATCAGCAGGTCCATGCAGGCGGTGGCGGCAGCCCCCGCCCCCATGCAGACGATGCGGCTGTCGCTGATGAGCTTGCCCTGGATCTCCAGTGCATTGAGCAGACCGGCAGCGGTGACGATGGCGGTACCGTGCTGGTCATCATGGAACACCGGAATATCGCAGCGCTCGATCAGCGCCTGCTCGATCTCGAAACACTCCGGCGCCTTGATATCTTCCAGATTGATGCCGCCGAAGGTATCGGCGATAGCCGCCACCGTGTCGATGAACTGCTGGCTGGTCTCGTGCTTCACCTCGATGTCGATGGCGTCGATGCCGGCGAAGCGTTTGAACAGCAGGGCCTTACCCTCCATCACCGGCTTGGAGGCCAGCGGCCCCAGATTGCCCAGACCCAGAATGGCGGTGCCATTGGAGATGACTGCCACCAGATTGCCTTTGCCGGTATAGCGGTAGGCATCGGCCGGGTTGGCGGCGATCTCGCGCACCGGCTCGGCAACACCCGGGCTGTAGGCCAGCGCCAGATCGCGGGCGGTTTCGGCTGGCTTGGTCAGGGCGATGGCAATTTTGCCCGGTACGGGCTGGGCATGGTAATCGAGTGCTTCTTGACGCAGATCGGACATGGGGGACCCCGATGTGGTTGGTGCAAATGAGGTGCCGGCAGGGGGCACGCAGAAGGGCGGGGATCATAAAAGAAAGCGGTGGGCATGCCCAGCAGATCATGCTGCCATTAGCCAGATCAGACCAGTTCGCTTAGCACCATCCCCTAGCCACAGATACCACTTTAGTTATAGATCCTGCACTGCAGGTGCAAAAAATGGCGGCAAGTTGCCCTGCCGCCGTCATGTGACCCTGCGTGCCGATTACTGACCCGAGTAGACCGGCAGCAGGTTCGCCATCGCGAGGAAGTGGAACAGTGCGGTCGCCAGTCCGAACAGGATCAGCAGCCAGGCCACCAGCTTGCCACCCGGGGTGACGAAATGGGGGGCTGCGCTGCCACCGGCAGCCCGGGCGCGGAACTTCAGCACCAGCAGCGCCGGAATGAGACAGGTCCACACTGTGGCCACCGCGCCGGCATAACCGATGGCCAGCAGGAAGCCGAACGGGAAAAGCAGCGAGAGCAGCAGCGGTGGCAGGAAGGTAACAGCCCAGCTCTTGCAGCGACCGGCACGACTGTTGTCGAACTTGAACAGATCCGCCAGATAGTCGAACACCCCGAGCCCCACCCCGATAAAGGAGGAAAGAATGGCCGCCATGGAGAAGCCGTTGATAGCGCTGGCCACCTGCTCCGACTCGATGACACCGGAGAGCGCCTTCAGCAGCACGTTCACATCGCCGCCCTGGGCAATCACGGGGGCGAACTCCTGACGGGGCAGGTTGCCGAAGATCCCCAGCAGCCAGAGCACATAGAGCGCCAGCGCGATCAGGGTTCCCCCCAGAATCGCCCACTTTGCCTGCCGTTCGTTCTGGTAGTAGGCGCGCAGGGAGGCGACCGAGTGGTGATAGCCAAATGAGGTGAGCGCCACCGGCAGCATCGCCATGGCATAGGGGGCGTAGTGACTCTCGCCACCAGCCAGATCGAGCAGGGTCGGCAGCTTGATATGGCCGAGCAGACCGGTCACGCCGAGGGCGAAGCTGATGATCATGAAGGCGATCAGCACCACAGAGATGCGGTCAACGGCGCGGGTCGAGTGCCAGACCACCAGCGAAAAAACTGCCACGAACAGCACGGAAGCGAGCTTGCTGTCGATCCCCAGAATCCCCTGCAGGATGGCGCCGGAGGAGGTGATGTAGGCGTAGAGCAGAATGCCGCCGACAAAGTAGACCGAGAGATTGTTGAAGAAGTTGAGCCGCTCCCCCAGCAGTTCGCGGGTCACGGTATTGAAGGAGACGCGCATGTCGTGGTGCTGGAAGGCTTCCAGCAGCATCCAGCCGGAGAGGGTCATCATCACCATGGTGACGGTCAGTGCCAACACCGACCAGAGGGTCCAGGCCCCCGCCCCCGAACTCGGCAGACCGAGCATGCCAGCCCCCACGCAGACGCTGGCGATAATGCAGGCGCCCCCCAAAATTGACGGTTTTTTCTTCATAATCCCTTCTTTTTCTGACTGGTTATCTATCCGCGGTAAACAAGACCGCGGCATGATGCCAGCCTTTGCCCGGGGAAGCACCTCAATATGGGCCAAAGGGAGGGCCTGACGTGTACAGCCAGCGCCATCCGAGCGAAGAAAGGAGGCTCAATCCATTACGGGGATCCCGGCTTTCGCCTCCGCCTCTCTGGCGATAGCCTCGGTCATCCCCTGAAAGATGAAGAGGTGGAACGGCAGCATGGCGAGCCAGTAAGCCAGCCCCCAGGCGCCCTGCGGATGCCAGTGAGCGGTGACCCGGATGCGGGTCAACCCGGACTCCTCCGGCAGGATGTTGAACTCCAGCCGGCCGACGCCCGGGGCCTTCATGTTGAACAGCAGATCGAGCCTGCGCCCCTCATCCACCCCGAGGATCTGCCAGGAGTCGAGCATGTCACCCTTCACGAAGCGATCGGGATTGGTGCGACCCCGGATGCGTGCCGGGCCGCCGATCAGGTGATCCATCCATTCGCGCACCACCCACAGCTGGTTCATGTAGAAGTAGCGCTTCTCGCCCCCCAGCCGCTGCAACACCTGCCATACCACCTCGGGGGAGGCGAGACAGATGGCATCGCCGCTGGCAGTACGGTCATAGAAGCCATATTCGGGATGGCGCCAGCGCAGGCCGAGCGGCGTCTCCTGCCCCTGCTGCTCGGCCCCCAGCTTCTGCTCCAGCGCCAGACTCTCCGCCAGTGCCTCGTCGAAGCTGAGCAGGGTCTGTGGCAGCAGGGCACGCAGCGGGCCGTCATCGGCCGGAATATCGTGCTTGAGACCGCCCACCAGCGCCTTGGCCACCGGCTGCGGCACCGAGGTGACAAACTGCAGCCACCAGGCGGAGAGACGCGGACTCAGAAACGGGATGGGAATGATGGGACAGCGTTTGCCGATATGGGCGGCGAACTTCTGCAACTGCTGTTGATAGCTGAGCAGTTCTGGGCCGACCGCATTGAAGATGCGACCATCCACCTCGTCGGCTTCCACCAGCCCACCCAGATAGTGCAGCAGGTTGGACAGCGCAATCGGCGGCGTGCGCGAGCGCACCCATTTGGGCGTCACCATCAGCGGCAGGTTGAACACCAGATCCCGCATCACCTCGAACGCCGCCGAGCCCGGGCCGATGATAATGCCTGCGCGCAGCTCCACCGTCGGTACGCCGGATTCACGAAACAGCTCGCCACAGTGGCGGCGGGAGTTGAGATGGCGACTGTTGCACTGCTCCGGCTGGATTGCCCCGAGATAGATGATGCGGCGCACCCCGGCGGCGCGGGCGGCGGCAGCAAAGTTCTTCACTCCCTGCTGCTCCAGCCGGTGAAAATCGGCCCCCGCCCCCATGGCATGCACCAGATAAAAAACGGTATCGATGCCCGCCAGCGCAGGCAGCAGGGTGATGGGCTTGAGGCTGTCGGCGAGGCGAAACTCGACCCCCTCAGGCAAGCGGCAGGGACGGCGCGCCCCGGCAATCACCCTGTAGCCCAACGTTTGCAGGTGAGGCACCAGATAGGAGCCTATATAGCCCGCCGCCCCCATCACCAGACAGTTTCTCATCCTATCTCCCCTTTCCATTGTCGTCCCGGCCACCGGGCTGGCAACCTGAATGCCCATCATCCAGCCTCACCGTCACTTTGCAACATGGAACTAACAATTCTGCCTGTTAGTCCGATTTGGTGTTAATCCCGGTTCATTCTCTGGTCGATAACTGACCAGATGTATAGCGCCGAGGGCGAAGATATGCGCATCGATCACTACGACCTCCAAGGGGAGGTGCAATACCGGCAGCAACAGGCGCAAGCCCGCAAGGTGCGCAGACTGGGACCGGTCACGCCACAGGCCAATGGCGTCAACGGGACGGCCGCCACACCGTCATCCGGCGAGCAGCGAACTACCCTGATGCAAGCCAGTGCCCTGACGCTGCAAGCCAGCAGCCGGAGCAATACCCAGACTCCCCCGCAGACGACAGCCGCACCAGCCAAAGCGGAGGGGAGTAAATATCAGGAGGAGAACGGCGTTCCCAACGACGGGCTCGACAACCACCAGCGGCTTATCAAGCTGATGATCGAGGCGATGCTGGGCCACGAAATCGAGCTGCCGGATCCGATCAAACCGACCGACCAGAGCGCGGAGGGGGTGAACTCCCCGACGGGCGACGGCAGTCAACCCGCCGCCGAACCGGATCAACTGGTGGAAGTAACCGACAGCCTGCTGCAAAAGGAGCAGCTCAACGTAGTCGCCTCGGCCAGCATAGAGACTCAGGATGGCCAGAGCCTGCAACTTGATCTCGGTTTTGTACTGGACTGGCGCCAGCTCGATATCAGCAAGCGCCGCACTACCCTCAATGCCCTCAAGGATCCGCTGGTGCTCAGTCTGGATGGAAAAATCGCCGGCCTGACCGACGCCCGGGTCAAGTTCGACATTGATCAGGATGGCAAAGAGGATAGCCTGCCGGGCTTGAGTGAAGGCAGCGGCTTTGTGGCGCTGGATCGCAACGGCAACGGCACCATAGACGATGGCGGCGAGCTGTTCGGGGCCCGCTCCGGCAACGGTTTTGGCGAGCTGGCAACCCTGGATGAGGATGGCAACGGGGTGCTGGACGAGCGGGATAGCCAGTTCTCGGCGCTGCAGTTCTGGCAGCCGGAGCAATCCCCCATCGCCCTGGTGGAGCTGGGGATCGGCGCCATCCTGCTCCATCCCCTCGACACCCCCTTCAACCATCTGGGGGAAAGCGGCAATCAGGGGGTGCTGCGCCAGTCCGGTCTCTATGTGACCGAGCAGGGCAAGGGAGGCTGGGTGCAGCAGGTCGACCTGCGGGTCTGACCCCTGCACCCGCATGGCAAACCCGGTCGCTGACGAAGCGCGCCAGCGACCGCTTCACCATCAGCGACAAGAGCCTGACTCAGTTCAGCTCGGTGGGGTCGATGTCGAGGCTCCAGCGTACCCGCTTGGTCTCGGGCCACCCCTCCAGCTCCTTCACCGCCCAATCGAGCAGCTGGGCCAGTGGAGCCCGGTTCGGCCCCTGCACCAGCAACTGCATGCGGAACTTGCCCGCCTTGCGCTCCATAAAACCGCTGATGGGCCCGAGCACCTGAACATGGGGATAGCGGGCGCTGCGCAGGGTATCGGCGAGACGAGCGAGGAACAGCTGCACCTCGTCACGGCCGTTGGCCTCGGCCCGAAACAGTCCCTGATAGCTGAAAGGCGGCAGCCCCAGCAGGCGGCGCTCTTTCAGCGCCGTATCGGCGAAGTGGCCGTAACCGTTCTGGGTCAGATCCTGCAGCAGGGCGTGCTCCGGATGGTGGCTCTGCAGCACCACCAACCCGGGTTTGCTGGCACGACCGGCACGGCCCGCCACCTGGGTGTAGAGCTGGGCCAGCTTCTCGGCGGCGCGAAAATCGGCACTGAATAGCGCGCCATCCACATCCAGCAGTCCGACCAGCGTCACATCCGGGAAATGGTGGCCCTTGGCCAGCATCTGGGTACCGATCAGGATCTTGTACTTGCCCGCCTTGATGTCACCGAGGTGGGTCTCCAACTCCCCCTTGCGACGGGTGTTGTCCCGATCGATACGCACCACCGGATATTGCGGGAACACGGTGCTAAGCAGCTGCTCCAGCTGTTCGGTGCCAACCCCGGAGCCGATCAGCTCGTTGCTGCCGCACTCGGGGCAGTGATGGGGCAGCGGGCGCACGCTGTCGCAGTGGTGGCAGTGCAGCCGTCGCCCGGCCTGATGCCAGGTGTACCAGGCATCGCAGCGCTCGCAGGCGGCGCTCCAGCCACACTGGTGGCAGATCAGGGCCGGGGCATAGCCGCGGCGGTTGAGAAACAGCATCACCTGGTTGCCCGCCGCCAGATGCTCCGCCATCAACTGCTCCAGCTGAGGGGAAAGCCCGGCCTGCAGTCGCACGTTCTTGATATCCAGGATCACCTGACGGGCGGTCTGGGCATTGCCGGCGCGGCGAGTCAGGGTGAGATGGTGATACTTGCCGCTGCGGGCGTTGTGCAATGTCTCCAGCGACGGGGTGGCCGAGCCAAGCAGGATGGGGATCCCGGCACGATGAGCCCGCATCACCGCCAGATCCCGCGCGTGGTAGCGAAAACCGTCCTGCTGCTTGAAGGAGCCGTCGTGCTCCTCGTCGATGATGATGATGCCGAGGTTGTGAAACGGGGTGAACACCGCAGAGCGGGTGCCGATCAGGATGGCAGCGCCGCCGTCGCGGCAGGCAAGCCAGGCATCGAGCCGCTCCCGATCGTTCATGGCCGAGTTCATCGCCACCACCGGCACGTTGAAGCGGCGCCGGAAGCGGTTGATGGTCTGCGGGGTGAGGCCGATCTCCGGCACCATCACCAGCGCCTGCTTGCCCGCCTTGAGCAGCGGCTCGAGGATGCTCAGGTAAACTTCGGTCTTGCCGGAACCTGTGATGCCGTCCAGCAGGAAGGCACCGAACTTGTCGCTCTGGCTGGTAACGGCAGAAACGGCCAGCGCCTGCTCGCCGTTGAGGCGCAGCCCCTCCCCCGGTTCAAAACGGGCAGCCCAGTCGCCGTCGTGACTCGGCTCCAGCGAGCGCTTCTCCAGCAGCCCCTTCTTCTCCAGCGCAGTGAGTGCGGCGCTCTGGATCTCCTCCTGCTTGAGGGCGGAGGGGGTCTGCGGCCCCTTGCGCAGCAGAGCGAGCGCCTGCTGCTGCTTGGCTGCCCGCTTGAGTTCATTGAGATCGATGGCCATGCCGGCCTCGGTGGCAAACCAGAACTCCAGCTCGCGATAGGCGGCCGGCTCCCCCTTGCGCACCAGCACCGGCAGGGCGTGCGGCAGCACCTCTCCCAACGGGTGCTGGTAGTAACTGGCGCTCCAGTTCATCAGCGCCAGAATGTCGGGCCCCAGCACGGGGGCGCTATCCAGCACCCGCTTGATGGGTTTGAGCTTGTTACGCGGCACCTGGCTGTCGGCCGGGTGCTCCACCACCAGCCCGACCAGGGTTTGCGGGCCGAAAGGGATCTCGACCCGACAACCGGGAGCAGGTAACGGCAGGGGGGAGAGATAGTCGAAATGACGGCGTAGCGGCACCGGTACAGCCACACGAACCAGATCCAGCGTTTGGGAAGAATTCACCAGAGGTTGCCTATTTTTTCTGCGAAGCCACTTGCCTGATCTCAGGCATTTCCTATATTATTCGCAGCCTTTGAAACTGTGTTCAACAATCGTGTGGTGTCCGACAAGAGATCGGATGGCGACACGGCCTATTACTTTGAGGTTGTCCATGAAAGCTGGTATCCATCCTGACTACGTAGCCATCACCGCCAAGTGCTCTTGCGGTAACGTCATCAACACTTTCTCTACCATCGGTAAAGATCTGAACCTGGACGTGTGCTCCGAGTGCCACCCGTTCTACACCGGCAAGCAGAAAGAAGTTTCTAGCGGCGGCCGCGTAGACAAGTTCAACAAGCGTTTCGGTGCGATGACTTCCAAGAAGTAATTCTACTTCTGACGAATTCTGAAAAAGACGCCTTATGGGCGTCTTTTTTGTTTCTGTGGTCTTCCAATCATTCACGTTTTTCGCCAGTCAGGCTCAGTGCCCACGCTCGCGCACCCTGCGCAGATAGACATATCCCTCCCCCGGACTCCCCCAGCGCGCCTTGCCCGCCAGATCATAAGCCCGATCCAGCAGTCTGACACTGTTGGGACCAATCCAGACATGCTGCACCAGCGTGCTGGCGCCACCGAAATCGGTAGCGCAGTGACCAACCCGGGTATGACCGGCATATTCACCGGATGGCGTGCGGCTCAACCAGATCTCGCAGCCACGACGCAGAGATAGTTGCTGGGGGGTGAGGCTATCGAGCAATTCCGGGTTGTGCCAGGCGCCGGCAAAGTCGGTGGCCCGCGGCATGGTCAGTTCGGCCATCAGAATGCGTCCGTCAGGACTGGGGGAGAAACGATAGATCCGCTGGCGGAAGGGGCGAACGGCCCGCAGGGTCAGATACTGCTCGGCATAGACCCAGCGATAGCCCTGATAGCCACGCCAGATCTCCACCAGACGCAGTTCAGCGCTGGTAAAGCGATCGTCGTATCGCGCCTGCTCCTGGCTCGAAAAATCACCGCTGAACCAGCTGAGCAGCGGCTCCATGCCGGAAATAGTGGCCCGGGACGATACTCCTGCCGATACCAGACAGGAGCAAAATAGCCCGAATACGGCCACCAGCAACTTTGTCATCGAATCCTTCCGAATCATCATAGTGGCGGCGATTATATGAGCGAAGCTGTTCAATAACAGCCATTACGATCAAATCATTGCCACTCTGGTGAAAAAACCTCGCAAGGATGCCCGCCCGATCACTAAACCCGGTATTTCGCGACCGCCTGATTCAGCAGCTTGGCCTGCTCGTTCAGCCCCTGACTGGATCTGGCATTCTCCGCCGCCATGGCGCTCGACTCCTGCGCAATGTCGCGGATGTTGTTGACGTTGCGATTCACCTCGTTGGCAACCAGGCTCTGCTCCTCGATCGCCGCCGCAATCTGGGTGCTCATATCCATGATGTGGGTAACATCCTGGGTGATCTGCTCCAGCAGCGCCCCCGCCACGTTGGCCTGATCGGAACTGCGACTCCCCTGCTCGCGGCAGGTCGCCATCACCTCGACGATACTGCCGGTCTGCTTCTGCAGCGAGCTGATGATGCCGGCGATCTCCTGAGTCGATTTCTGGGTACGGATGGCAAGGCTGCGCACCTCGTCCGCCACCACCGCAAAACCGCGCCCCTGATCCCCCGCCCGTGCCGCCTCGATCGCCGCGTTGAGGGCCAACAGGTTGGTCTGCTCGGCAATGCCGCGGATCACGTCCAGCACCGAGCCGATAGTCTCGCTCTCTCTTTGCAACTGACCAACCTCGCGGGATGAGTGCTCGAGATTGTCAGCCAGCAGACGGATCTGGTCGACGGTGTTCTCCACCGCACTGCGCCCCTCCATCGCCTTGTTGTTGGTCGCCTGGGCATTGTTGGCGGCCTGCTCGGTATTGCGGGCGATCTCCTCTATGGTGGAACCCATCTCGGTCGAGGCGGTGGCCACCATGTCGGTCTCCTGCAGCTGGCGAGCAGCTCCCTCGCTGGTACGTTTAACGTTGTCCGAGAGGTGATCTGCCGCCTCCGTCAGGGTATGCACGCTCTGCTTCACATCGCCAATCAGGTTGCGGAAGCCGCCCAGCATCACATCGAGGTTACCCGCCAGTTGAGCCATTTCATCGGCCCCCTGCAGCTCGATCTTGAGGCGCAGGTCATTATCCTGGCGAATGCGATTGACGGTATCATTTACCCGGCTAATGGGACGATCGATGCTGCGACCCAGCAGTACGCTCATGACTCCTATCAGTACGATGATCACCCCGCCACACATCAACATCAGGGTATTGAGGCGAGCAGTCTGCTGATCCAGCTCACCGGCGATATGCTGGTCGACGGCAGAGAACACCTGCTCGGTCTGATGAACCAGACCCCGCATCTGGTTGCGCAGCCCTTCATCCTCATTCAGCCCCAGCACCTGCATACCCTGCACCAATGCGACAAAGTCCTCCCGATACTGATTGCTGGCCTGCTCCAGCTTGCCGCGGTCGGCTTCCGGCAAGACGGCCAGACTCTGCTGAAAACTCTTGTGCAGAGTTTGGAAACGGTCGAGATACTGGACATCGGATCGCAGCATGAAGTCTTTCTCCGCCCGTCTCAGCTGCAGTATGGTGATGAGCAACCCCTGCTGATCCAGCTTTTTGAGGCCATCTTCCACTTCATGCACGGCAGTCCGCAGCTTACCATAGAGCCCATCCTCCGGCCCCAGACCAATCTTCTGCTGCTGGGCAACCAGCTCCAGAAACGCCTTGCCGTAAGCCGCCATCTGCTGATCCAGCCTGGCCAGATCGGCATGCACCGCAGCCAGGTTGTCGTCACGGCCCAGGGTCTCGTCCAGCTGGTGGAACTGCGTCATGACCTCATTGAAATGGTTAACGAAGCTCAGATCCTTGCGCAGCAGGAAATCCTTCTCGGCCCGCCGCAAATTGAGCATGGCAATCTCCAGCCCGTCCACATTGCGCTGGGCTTGTGTCAGGCTGCGGGTAACCTGGCTCGAATAGATAAAGAGGCCGCTCAGTACCACCATGGCAATCGCAACCAGTACGGTATTCAGAATCAACTTATGACGGATCAGCACGATGCACCTCTCACCTGTACGGATGAACTGCATTGAGCTTATGCGGAAAACGTTATCCCTGTGGCTGTTCAAGGAATATTCATTGAAATGCCGGTCTCACTCCTTATACTGGATCCACCTGTTTCCAGCCGTGGATTTGACACTATGGAATACAATACTTCAGAACTGTGCGACATCTATCAGGACATGGTGGATGTGCTCGAACCCATGCTTTGCTCCTTCGGCGGCCGTGCCTCTTTCGGCGGCGTCATCACCACCGTCAAGTGCTTCGAATCGAACGGTCTCATCCGTGAACTCGTCAAAGAGAACGGCGTTGGCCGGGTGCTGCTGATCGATGGCGGTGGCTCCATGCGCCGCGCCCTGATCGACAGCGAAATCGCCACCACTGCCGCTGAAAACGAGTGGGAAGGAATTGTCTGCTACGGCTGCGTCCGCGAAGTCGATATCCTCGAAGATCTCGACATCGGCATTCAGGCGCTGGCGGCCATTCCGGTCGGCGCCGACAGCAAGGATGTGGGGGAAACGGATCTGCCGGTCAATTTTGGCGGAGTCACCTTCCTGCCTGACGATCATCTCTACGCCGATACCACAGGGGTGATCCTCTCCCCCGAGGCACTCGACATCGAGTAAGCCACAGACAGAGTGACGACGGGAGCCTTGGCTCCCGTTTTTTATGTCTGTAACTTGCTGAAAAATGACAAAAAAAGAGGGCCAGATAAACTGGCCCTTAACTGGAAGCAATGTGAGCAATGTCGTGCCTTCACAAGAAGTCCATCACGTTGGAACGGATGAGGCCTTTCCCGGAAAACAAGTTAACGATAATCATTCTCATTTAATTGAGCAAGCTTTATTTGCCAATCAGGCAAAAAAATTGGCCACCGTTGAGGGTGGCCAATTTCATCAGGCTTGTCGGACTGCGGATTGCAACCCGGGCAATCCTGCCTCTCCAACCAGCTTGCGACTGAGATAGCGCAACAGCACGCCGTAGAGCGGCACGAACAAACCAAGGCTAATCAGCAGCTTGAACACATAGTCCACGGTCGCGATCTCGACCCAGTGCTCCGCCATGAAGGGGTCGCTCGTGCGCCAGAAGGCCACGCTGAAGAAGGCGATGGTATCGACCATGTTGCCAAACAGGGTGGAAGCAGCTGGCGCCACCCACCAGTGCTTGAGCAGGCGCAGGCGGTTGAATACCACCACGTCCATAAACTGACCCACCAGATAGGCCATAAAGCTGGCCAGCGCGATACGTGCCACAAACAGGTTGAATTCAGCCAGATGGCCAACCCCCTGGAAGCTCCCTTCAAAGAAGAGTACGGAGAGCGCATAGGAGATGGCCAGTGCCGGCAGCATCACAGTCTGGATAATCTTGCGCGCCAGACCGGCACCGAAGATCCGCACCGTCAGGTCGGTCGCCAGAAAGATAAACGGGAAGCTGAACGCACCCCAGGTGGTGTGAAAACCGAAGACGGTGATAGGCAGCTGAACCAGATAGTTGCTGCTGGCAATAACGAGGATATGGAACAACGACAGGCGAACGAGCGCCGTTTGGTACTGCTCAGGGGTCAGATTCATCTTGTGACCTTTTTGGTTAATGGGGTTAGGGAACCCATATCGCCACCATTGGCGATAAGCGAAGCGCGAGATTATACGCCCCGCACGCGATAGTTCAATCTTTATGCTGTCTGGCAAGCCAGAGCAGCGCCTCCCGATCTTCAGGGCGCCCCGCCTCCAACCAGCAGCCGCTGTAGTGCTCAAACTCCAGTCTGAACTGGCTCCCCTCGAAATCCAGCAACCAGCTATGGCGATCGGCACCGACATCCCGCTCCAGTGGATGCAGCTCCCACGCCTGCAGCAGCGCCCCGGCCAAGGCCGGAAAAGTGTCCCAATCGAGAGCGGGACACGCCAGCATGACAACTCCGGCATCGCTATCTATCTGCTTGATCTGCCATCTCATTCCAAATCTCTCAGCTGCTGCAGGAGAGCTCGCCACCGCAATACCATGCCGGTTGTGGGGTAGCGAGATCCTCATATTCGGGTTGCTCATCATAGGGGCGTTGCAAAGCGGCAAACAAGCGCTCGAACGGCTGCATATCGCCCGCCTCGGCAGCATCGATCACCTGCTGGGCCAGCGCATTGCGCAGCACATATTTGGGATTGATGGCATCCATCCGCGCCTTGCGCATGGCATCTTCGCTTTCTTCGCGCACCAGCCGCGCCCGATAGTGCTCCAGCCACTGCTGCCACGCAGTGGGGTCGGCTAATAACACCAACAAGGATGCCGGCCATGTCCCCTCTCCCGTCACCTCACCGAGACGGCGCAGGAACAGGTGGTAATCCACCTTGTGGGCCGCCAGCAAACGGAACAGCTCGCGGAACAGCGCCGGGTCATCCTCCTCCCACACTGCCAGCCCGAGTTTGGCCCGCATCAGTTCGGAGTAGTGCAACATCAGCTGCTGTTCGTACTGGGCCAACGCCACAGCCAGCGCATCACCGTCGACATGCCCCGCCAGCGCCTGCGCCAGCTTTTGCAGATTCCAGTAGCCGACCGCAGGCTGCTGATCCAGCGCGTAACGACCCGCCGGATCCGAGTGGTTGCAGACAAAATCGGGCACATAGGCATCGATAAAGCCGTAGGGGCCGTAATCCAGCGTCAGGCCGAGCAGCGACATGTTGTCGGTGTTCATCACCCCGTGACAGAAGCCCGCCGCCTGCCATTTGGCAATCAGCCGCGCGGTGCGTCGCACCACTTCGGCAAACAGTTCGGCACCACTCTCCTGTTCGGGGAAGTGGTGGCGCAGCAGATAGTCGATGAGTGGCGGGATCTTCTCTCCCTGCCCGCTCCAGGCGAAATACTCGATATGGCCGAAGCGCAGATGGCTGGGGGCGGTGCGCAGCACGGTCGCCCCGGTCTCCACCTGTTCGCGGTAAACGGGCTCCTGGCTGCCCACCAGCACCAGCGCCCGGGTGGTCGGTATGCCAAGGGCATGGAGCGCTTCGGAGGCCAGATATTCGCGAATGCTCGAGCGCAATACGGCGCGGCCGTCACCAAAGCGGGAAAACGGCGTCTTTCCTGCCCCCTTCAGATGGAGATCCCAGCGCAAGCCATCGGGCGCCAGCTGCTCACCCAACAGCAGTGCCCGGCCATCGCCAAGCCTTGGGCTATAGCCGCCGAACTGATGGCCGGCATACACCTGCGCCACCGGCTGCATGCCGGGCAGCAATTTTCCCTCACCACAGCAGGCGATCCACTCAGACTCGCTGACGCCTCCCAACCCCAGCTCATCCAGCAAAGCGCGGTTGAGGTGAAGTAGCCGGGGTTGTTGTAGCGGCTGGGGCACCACAGGTTCACAGGCCCAGGGCAGTTCGCTCGCAAAAGTGTTGATCAGCTTCATGGTTGTGCCATTCATCCCTGAGTATGCTCGTGTCAATCTTTATACTGCCGTCAGCAGGCTGTCCGCCAACCGGCAATCCTCATTTGTTCAATTCAAGGAGAAGAAGATGCAAAAGTGGCTTTATGCCCTGCCCCTGCTGGCTCTGGCCTGGGTTCATCAGGTCAAGGCAGCCGATATCGAAGCGGGCAAGACCAAAGCGGCCGTCTGTGCTGCCTGTCACGGCGTGGAAGGCAAGGCGATAATCCCCAACTACCCCCATCTGGCCGGGCAGAATGCCGCCTATCTGGTGAAACAGCTGAAGGCTTTCAAGGATGGCAGCCGCAAAGAGCCCCTGATGGTTCCCTTTATGGCGCCGCTCACCGATGCGGATATGGAGAATCTGGCGGCCTATTACGCCAGCCTCAAGTAATCTGCTGCACCCGGCTGTCGGGCGCCTCCCCGTTGGCGAAGCATCCATTCGGCCGTGCTTCGCCAAGCTTTCTTACCTTCGGCAATAGTCGATGATCAGGTCCATAAAGGCTTCCCCGAAACGCTCCAGCTTGCGGTGACCGACGCCGTTGACCGCTAGCATTTCCTCCTCGGTCATCGGCATCAGCTGTGCCATCTCCACCAGTGTGGCATCGTTGAATACCACGTAGGGCGGCACCTCTTCATCTTCGGCAATCTGCTTGCGCAGGGCGCGCAGCTCCTTGAACAACCGCTTGTCATAGTTGGCATTGTCGAGCAGACCGTTGCGCTTCTCCTTGCGGCTGGAGATAGGCTGCAAGCGGGGCACTGCCAGCTCCAGCTTCACCTCGCCACGCAGTACCGGACGGGCCGCTTCGGTCAACTGCAGCACCAGATTGCGGGTGATGTTCTGGGTCAGCAGCCCCTTGTGGATCAGCTGGCGGATCACGCTCATCCAGTATTCGTGGCTCTGATCCTTGCCGATGCCGTAGGTCGAGAGCTTGTCGTGGCCGTGATCCTTTATGCGCTGGTTCAGCGACCCGCGCAGCACCTCTACCACATAACCCACCCCGAAATTCTGCCCCACCCGCCAGACGCAGGAGAGCGCCTTCTGGGCATCTTCGGTGCCATCATAACTTTTGGGCGGATCGAGACAGATATCGCAGTTGCCACAGGGCTTGTCGTTGTACTCGCCGAAATAGTTGAGCAGCACCTGACGGCGGCAGGTCTGCGCCTCGGCAAAGGCGGCCATCACGTTGAGCTTGTACTGCTCCACCTGCAACTGCTGGGGGTTCTCGATGTTGTCGAGCAGGCGGCGCACCCGGCCGATATCGGCGGGATCGTAGAGCAGCAGCGCCTCGGCGGGAGTGCCATCGCGCCCGGCGCGACCGGTCTCCTGATAGTAGGATTCGATGTTCTTCGGGATGTCGTAGTGCACCACGAAGCGCACATTGGGCTTGTCGATGCCCATACCGAACGCCACCGTCGCCACCACGATCTCGATGTCGTCCTTGAGGAAGGCATCCTGGGTCTGCTGGCGCTGCTCGAGCGGCAGCCCCGCATGATAGGGCGCCGCCTTGCAGCCGTGGCGGGATAACCGCTCGGCCACCTCCTCCACCCGGTTGCGACTGGAGCAGTAGACGATGCCGCAGTTGCCCTTCTGACTCTGCACGTAACGCAGCAGCTGCTCGGCCGCCTTGAACTTCTCCACCAGGCTGTAGCGGATATTGGGACGATCGAAGCTGGCAGTGTGGATAAAGGGAGCGTTGAGTTCCAACCGGTGCAGCATGTCGCTGCGGGTCGCCTCGTCGGCGGTGGCGGTGAGAGCTACCACCGGCACCTGTGGGAACCACTGTTTTAGCCGCCCCAGCGCCGCATACTCAGGCCGGAAATCGTGGCCCCACTGGGAGACGCAGTGCGCCTCGTCGATGGCGAACAGCCCGAGCGGCAGCTCGGCCAGCCGGTCCATAAACTCGTGCTGCAGCAAGCGCTCGGGGGAGACATAGACCAACTTGATCTCGCCACGACGCATGGCAGCGAAGTTCTGGATCATCTCCTCCCGACTGAGGGCCGAGTTGATGTAGACCGCCGCTACGCCGTTGGCGCGCAGGCTGTCGACCTGATCCTTCATCAGCGAAATAAGGGGAGAGACCACCACCCCGAGCCCGGGCCGCAGCAGTGCCGGGATCTGGTAGCAGAGCGACTTGCCACCACCGGTGGGCTTGAGCACCAGCGCATCGCGCCCCGCGACGATCTGCTCGATAATCTCGAGCTGACCCGGCCGAAACTGCTGATAGCCGAAGACCGCCTGCAGCAGGGCAAGCGGACTCTCTGGCTGAGGATCTGGCAGGGTTTCGGCAATCGCGGTCATGGGCTCTCCTTTGGGGTCGCCATTCTAAAGCAGCCGCCGCCCACAATAAACCTGCCATTGCGACTGTTAAAAAACTGTTGCAGACTGGCTGGAGCTTTTACTCGGCTTTGCAAACAGGGATCGGATTCAAGGAATGAAACAGATGCTCAAGAAGATGGCGCTCAGTGGCATTGCCAACCTGTTCGCCGAAAGGATGCCCTTCAACAAGCTGATCGGCATGCAGGTGACCCACTACGACTTCGACCGGGTGGAGCTGCGCATCAAGATGGAGGAGAAGCTGATCGGCAACCCCTTCCACAACATCCTGCACGGTGGCGTCACAGCAGCTCTACTCGACGTGGCGGGCGGCATGATAGTCGCGGCCTCCTGCATCGACGATCTGGAAGATTTCTCCCCCAGTTATCTCAAGGAGCGATTCTCCCGCCTCGGCACCATAGATCTGCGGGTGGACTATCTGCGACCGGGGCGCGGCAACGAGTTTATCGCCACCGCCCACATCATCCGGGCCGGCAGCAAGGTCGCGGTAGCCCGCATGGAGTTGCACAACGAAGAGGGGACCCATATCGCCTTTGGGACCGGCACCTATCTGGTGGGCTAAACGCCATTAATGCATAAAAAGCACTCTGCTAATCCACTTTTAATCATTAGATTCCCTAACCCCTCTGGCTAAAGCAGGTCCATACTCATAGTCGGGATTGTGTGCAGAGGGAGGATTGCAGGTGATGAGTGCGAAACTGGCCATCAAACCATCCAGAGCCTTGTTGACACAGCTCGAGTCCATGCTCGACGAGGTGCAGACACCCGAGTGCCGCCACTGGTTGGAACAGGAGCTTGAGGGGTATTCTCTCTCCTCACCCCTGCCTTGGTATCGCATCGTCCCCTGTCGGCAACGCGGTCACTTTCTGGACCTGAAGACGGGAAAATATTTGACCTGTCACATCAACAGTCAAACGCTAAGCCAACGCGATCTGGCCCAAATTCAGTTCATTTATGCCCGTGAACCCGCCGCCCACTATTTGCTGCAACGCAATTCCGGTATTGAGCCCTGGCCAGAACAGCTGCTGGAAGATTATCAGGAGCAGTTGATCCCAGGCCACCTATGCCTGCAAGCCTGGCATGAGCCCGTGATTTCATTACGTGAACAACTGATGGAGGGAATCGAACATTTTATTTGTGAGTACCCCAAACACGCGGCCTTGCTGCCCCAACACAGTTTAAAGGCCTTGCGGCATCAGCACTGGCATATCTGAACAAGCGCCTAGCGCGCAAGGAGGGCACCATAGACAAGAACCATAACGAGATTGCCACAATCTAGAGTGCCGGAGTCAGAATAGACTCCACCAACGGGCCACCAAGCGGTGGCCCTTTTAATATCTGTGGTTTTACTTCGGCCCCGCATACAACAAGTGAAATCACTCGGCCAATTGGCAGGTCGGCAGGTCGGCAGGTCGGCAGGTCGGCAGGTCGGCAGGTCGGCAGGTCGGCAGGTCGGCAGGTCGGCAGGTCGGCAGGTCGGCAGGTCGGCAGGTCGGCAGGTCGGCAGGTCGGCAGGTCGGCAGGTCGGCAGGTCGGCAGGTCGGCAGGTCGGCAGGTCGGCAGGTCGGCAGGTCGGCAGGTCGGCAGGTCGGCAGGTCGGCAGGTCGGCAGGTCGGCAGGTCGGCAGGTCGGCAGGTCGGCAGGTCGGCAGGTCGGCAGGTCGGCAGGTCGGCAGGTCGGCAGGTCGGCAGGTCGGCAGGTCGGCAGGTCGGCAGGTCGGCAGGTCGGCAGGTCGGCAGGTCGGCAGGTCGGCAGGTCGGCAGGTAAAGTGAATCGAGAAAACAGGAAAGCGAAATGCAAAAAGGCCGCTCTATTGAGCGGCCTTTTCAAATTTGGTCGGTGTGAGAGGATTCGAACCTCCGACCCCTTCGTCCCGAACGAAGTGCGCTACCAAGCTGCGCTACACACCGATGTCTGCGGGACGGGAATTTACCGAAAGGGCCGACCCGACACAAGCCTTTTTTGCATTTAAAGGGAAAAAAAGTGCCGTTCGCTCAACTATTCAGCACTCTTCGCCCCCGTTTACCGAAATGCAGCCGGATGGTGACATTCCACTAACTCTGCCTCAAGGCAAGCGCAGCGACTCGGGCCCCAGCAGACGACGTTGCCAGTCAGCGACGGTGCCGTGCTCCAGCCAATCCGCCGCATGCTGACGCCAATTGGGTGAGAGGGACGAATTCTCCAGCAGCAACAACAGATCCGCTTCGTTGCGCACCTGATTGAACAGGATATCGGCGGTGCGCTTTACCGTCAGCTCAGGGTAAGGCCTGTCCACCAGCTCCATGGTCGCCTCGGGGGCAACCATCCCCTCCTCCAGCACCCGCAGCAGCCAGCCACAACGGCCGCTCAGCTGCATCACCTGCGACATCTGGCCATAACCGAAACGCTGGTTGAGCTTGAAGCAGGGCGATCTCGGCTGACTTATCTGGATCAGTACCTCACCAAGTCGATAGACATCGCCAATACAGGCCTGCGTCTCGGTCAGACCGAGGCCAGAGAGGTTCTCGCCAAAGGCGGCGGGTTGCCAGGGAGTGCGGGGAGCAGGAAGACCCAACGCAGTTTGCCAGGTCTGCCACCAGGGATAATGGTCAGCTGGATAGAAGTGGAGCGCCCGATCCGGGCCGCCGTGATGACGCTGATCGCTCTGCTCGTCCTCTTCCAGACCGGCAAAGGTACAAAGAACCGGCACGGTCACCGGCTGCTTGTGGATGGCAGAGACAAGGCCGGGCACCAGTTCGGTGCCACGGCCGCTAAAAAGGGAGATCCGCATTCTCATCCTCCGGGTTGACGAGAGAGTGCGGATCTTAACACGAGGTCAGGCAACCGCCTGCATCTGGGTGGTCATGGCGATCTCGGCACGGCGACGCTTCTCTGCCTTGGCCATCAGATACCAGCTGCCAAAGGTAAACAGCGATACCGACAACAGGATCAGACTGGCAACCGCGTTGATCTCCGGTTTCACCCCGAGCCGCACCGCCGAGAAGACCTCCATCGGCAGGGTGGTCGAGCCCGGGCCGGAGACGAAGCTGGCCAGCACCAGATCATCGAGCGACAGGGCAAACGACATCATGCCACCCGCAGCCAGCGAGGGGGCTATCATCGGGATGGTGATCAGGAAGAACACCTTCCACGGTTTGGCCCCCAGATCCATGGCAGCCTCCTCGATGGAGAGATCCAGCTCGCGCAGGCGCGCCGACACCACGATCGCCACATAGGCGGTACAGAAGGTGGTGTGAGCAATCCAGATGGTCAGCATGCCGCGCTCGGCAGGCCAGCCCACCAGCTGGGCCATCGCCACGAACAGCAGCAGCAGCGACAGACCGGTGATCACCTCGGGCATCACCAGCGGCGCCGTCACCATGCCGCCGAACAGGGTGCGGCCACGGAAGTGCGGGATCCGGGTCAGCACGAAAGCCGCCACCGTTCCCAGCGCGACTGCCGCAATCGCGGTATAGAAGGCGATCTCCAGCGAGCGCAGCACCGAGCCGATCAGCTGCTTGTTGTCGAGCAGGCCAAAGTACCACTTGAGCGACCAGCCCCCCCATACCGTCACCAGCTTGGAGGCGTTGAAGGAGTAGATCACCATGATGACCATGGGCAGATAGATAAACAGCAGCCCCAGCCAGAGCATCAGCTTGGCAAAACCAAAACGTCTCATCATGCCTTGCCCTCCAGCTCTTTGGCCTGGTTACGGTTGAACAGGATTATGGGGATGATCAGCACCGCCAGCATCACAACCGCCAACGCGGAGGCTACTGGCCAGTCGCGGTTGTTGAAGAACTCCTGCCACAGCACCTTACCGATCATCAGTGTCTCCGGGCCACCCAGCAGTTCCGGGATAA
This sequence comes from Aeromonas sp. SCS5, assembly GCF_001887375.1. Classification (NCBI taxonomy): domain Bacteria; kingdom Pseudomonadati; phylum Pseudomonadota; class Gammaproteobacteria; order Aeromonadales; family Aeromonadaceae; genus Aeromonas; species Aeromonas sp. SCS5. The sequence continues at coordinate 95,133 of NZ_LFCS01000012.1, read as the reverse complement.
CAAACTCCCCCACCACCGGAATGAACACCAGCATGCAGCCGGCGATGATGCCGTTCTTGGAGAGCGGCACCGTGATCTGCCAGAAACGGGTCAGGTTGCGGGCTCCCAGATCGGATGCGGCCTCCAGCAGGCTCTGGTCATGCTTGACCAGATTGGCGTAGAGCGGCAGCACCATGAATGGCAGGTAGGAGTAAACGATGCCGATATAGACCGCCAGGTTGGTGTTGAGGATCTGCAGCGGCTCGTGGATAAGACCGATGCTCAGCAAGAAGCTGTTGAGCAGGCCGTTGTTGCTGAGGATACCCATCCAGGCGTAGACCCGGATCAAAATCGCGGTCCAGGTCGGCATCATGATGAGCAGCAGCAGAACGGTCTGGGTCTCCTTGTTGGCTCGGGCGATGGAGTAGGCCATCGGATAGCCGATCAGCAAACAGAGGATTGTGCTGATAAAGGCCATCTTGAGCGAACCGAGATAGGCGGCGATATAGAGCTCATCCTCCTGCAACATCAGGTAGTTGCCCATGTTGAGCAGGATGGTGAGCTGGTTGTCGGCCCAGCTCACCACGTCGGTGTACGGCGGGATCGCCACATCCGCTTCGGCAAAGCTGATCTTCAGCACGATGATGAAGGGCAGCAGGAAGAAGAGGAACAGCCAGAAGAAGGGGATGCCGATCACCAGCTGGCGACCCCACACATGCTTCAGTCGTCTCAATGCCTTCATGATTGCAGCACCACGCCGCTGTCATCTTCCCAGTAGAGGAACACCTGGTCATCCCAGGTTGGCCGTTTGCCGTGGCGTTCGGCATTGGCGATGAAAGCCTGAACGATTTTGCCCGAGGGCAGTTCGATGTGATAAACCGAGTGGCCGCCCAGATAGGCGATGTCGTAGACCTTTCCCCTGGTCCAGTTGAAGTCCGGATGCTCGATCTCCGCCGGTTTTTGCAGGCTCATCAGCAGCTTCTCCGGGCGCAGGGCGTAGGTCACCTTCTTGTTTTCGGCACGGGAGCTGATGCCGTGGCCCACATAGATGGGCTGCTCCAGATCGGCGCAGGCGATAATGGCGTGGTCCTGCTCATCCTCCACCAGCAGACCGTCGAACAGGTTGACGTTGCCGATGAACTCGCACACCAGCCGGCTGGCCGGGGTTTCGTAGATATCCATCGGGCTGCCGATCTGCTCGATGCAACCGAGGTGCATGATGGCGATCCGCTCGGCCATGGTCATCGCCTCTTCCTGATCGTGGGTCACCATGACGCAGGTAACCCCGACCCGTTCGATGATCTCGACCAGCTCCAGCTGCATCTGGGAGCGCAGCTTCTTGTCGAGCGCCCCCATGGGTTCATCCAGCAGCAGCAGCTTGGGGCGTTTGGCCAGCGAACGGGCCAGCGCCACCCGCTGGCGCTGGCCACCGGAGAGCTGGTGCGGCTTGCGGCGGGCATACTGGGTCATCTGCACCAGCTTGAGCATCTCCTCCACCCGGGCATCGATCTCCGCCTTGGGCAGGCCATCCTGCTTGAGGCCAAAGGCGATGTTTTGCGCCACCGTCATATGGGGGAACAGGGCGTAGGACTGGAACATCATGTTGATGGGACGCTCGTAGGGCGGCATATCGGTGATATCGACACCATCGAGATAGAGCCGCCCCTCGGTCGGACGTTCGAAACCGGCCAGCATCCGCAACAGGGTCGACTTGCCGGAGCCGGAGCCACCGAGCAGGGCGAAGATCTCCCCCTTGTTGATGTTGAGCGATACGTTATCGACAGCCAGCGTTTCATCGAACTGCTTGCTTACCCGATCAATCTTGACCAGCACTTCTTTACGCTGCTGGCTGCCCTCGAGGGCTTTCTTGTAGGCACTGGAGGCTATCGCCATTACCAAACTCCCCAACGTGATATCGACCTCGCGGCCGATCCATAAAAGCAATTTGGCGCCCCCGAACGGGCACCAAGGTTAGGTTCCGGACTTGACCTTGCTCCAACTCCGGGTCATCAGCCGCTGGATTGCACGAGGATGTTCCTGAGAGACATAGAGTCGTGCCAGCACCGGCTGAGGTGGATAAACAGATTGATCATCGCGCACCTTCTCATCCATGAACGCCGCAGCCCTGGCATTGGGATTCGCATAGCCCACATAGTTGCTGACCTTGGCGATCACCTCGGGCTGGAGGACGTAGTTGATGAGGGCGTGCGCCTCTTTGACATTGGTGGCATCGGCCGGGATCGCCATCATGTCGAACCAGAGATTGCCCCCCTCCTTCGGGATGCTGTAGGCAATCTTCACCCCCTTGCCGGCCTCGTTGGCCCGCGCGGCGGCCTGCAGAATGTCGCCGGAAAAACCCGCCGCCACGCAGATGTCGCCGTTGGCGAGATCACCGATGTACTTGGAGGAGTGGAAGTAGGCGACATAGGGGCGCACCTTGAGCAGCTGCTCTTCGGCCCGCTTGATGTCCGCCGGCTCATGGCTGTTGGGATCGAGCCCCAGATAGTTGAGGGCGGCAGGGATCATCTCGTCGGCAGAGTCGAGAAAGGCGACGCCGCAACGGGAGAGCTTCTCCATGTTTTCCGGTTCGAAAATAACCGCCCAGGAGTCGATCTTGTCGACCCCCAGTACAGCCTTGATCTTGTCGACGTTGTAGCCGATACCGTTGGTACCCCAGAGATAGGGCACGGCGTATTGATGGCCCGGATCCACCTTGTCGAGCTGGCTGAGCAGCACCGGATCCAGGTTGGCCATATTGGGCAGCAGGGATTTGTCCAGCTTCTGGAACGCTCCCGCCTTGATCTGTTTGGCCAGAAAGTTGTTGGAGGGCACCACCAGATCATAACCGGTACGCCCCGTCAGCAACTTCCCCTCCAGGGTCTCGTTGGAGTCGAACACGTCATAGACGGTCTTGATCCCGGTCGCCTGCTGGAAATCGCTGAGGGTGGTCTCGCCGATATAATCAGACCAGTTGTAGAAATGGAGTTCAGTTGCGGCCTGAACGCCACTTGCCAACCCCATGGTCAGGGCAATGGTTGCCAATCTGGTTGTATGCACGGTTTCAGTTCTCCTGTGTTTAGTGGTTGACCGTCTGCGCATCCTCTCGCGCGGCCCATCCCGAAAGATGGCATCACTACCCTCCCGGCCGAACTGCGGACCGGGAGGGGCACTCGTCACTTACTTGCCGGACTTGATCTTGGTCCAGCTGCGCGTCATCACACGCTGCACCTTGGCCGGCAGATCCGGGAAGGTGTAAATCTTCTGCATGGTCTCTTCGCTCGGATAGATACCCGGATCGTTACGGATCTCCGCATTGACCAGCGGGGTCGCCGCCTTGTTGCCGTTCGGGAATTTCACCACGTTGGTGATGTTGGCGATCACCTCGGGCTTCATCAGGTAGTTGATAAAGACGTGGGCGGATTCGACGTTCTGGGCATCGGCCGGGATGGCGATCATGTCAAAGAAGCTGCCCGCCCCCTCTTTCGGGATGGTGTAGGTCAGCGACACGCCGTTGTTGGCCTCCGCCGCCCGCGCCTTCGACTGCTGCAAGTCACCGGAGTAACCGACCGCCACACAGAGGTTGCCGTTGGCCAGATCCGAGATGTACTTGGAGGAGTGGAAATAGGCGGTATAGGGACGGATGGAGAGGAACAGTGCCTCGGCCTGCTTCAGCTCGTCCGGCTTCTGGCTATCCGGCTTGAAGCCCAGATATTGCAGAGCGGCCGGCAGCATTTCGGTCGGCGAGTCGAGGAAGGAGACACCGCACTCCTTCAGCTTGGCCATGTTCTCCGGCTTGAACACCAGATCCCAGGAGTTGACCGGCGCATCGGCCCCCAGCACCGCCTTCACCTTCTCGGGGTTGTAGGCATAGCCGATGGTGCCCCACATATAGGGGATGGAGTACTGGTTGCCCGGATCACTCGGCTCGAGCGCCTTGAGCAGGGCAGGATCCATGTTTTGCCAGTTGGGAAGCTTGGACTTGTCCAGTTTCTGGAACACGCCCGCCTTGATCTGCTTGGCCAGGAAGGGGTTGGACGGCACGACGATGTCATAGCCCGATTTGCCGGCCAGCAACTTGGCCTCCAGCACCTCGTTGCTGTCGAACACGTCATACACCACCTTGATGCCCGTCTCTTTCTGGAAGTTATCCAGGGTATCCGGCGCGATGTAGTCGCTCCAGTTGTAGACGTGCAGCACCTTCTCGTCGGCCATTGCTCCGGCACTTGCCATGACCAGAGCCACAGAGGCAGCGATCACTCCCGTTTTGAAAGACATCATCCTTGTCTCCTAAGCAAATTGTATGCGCATGCCAACCTGCCCGGCCGCACCTCAACCCTTCAGCTTGGCGGCTGTCAGATCCAGACTGAGCCTGGCGAGCTTGACCAATTCATCAACCTGTTCCTCGGTGATGACCAAGGGGGGCGATATGATCATGGTATCGCCTACCGCCCTCATCACCAAGCCATTGTTAAAGCAGAACTCCCGGCAGGTCATCCCCGCATTTGCGTGGGCTGGAAAACGCTGGTTGGTCTGTTTGTCCTGCACTATTTCCAGTGCGGCAACCAGTCCGCGGCCACGGGTTTCCCCTACCAGCGGATGGTCGGCCAGCTCCGCCCAGCGGCGCTGCAAATAGGGGCCGATGTTATCATGGACGCGCTTAACTATGCTCTCCTTTTGCATAAGCTGGATATTGGCAACCGCCACCGCACAGGAGACCGGGTGACCCGAATAGGTGAAGCCGTGGTTGAACTCGCCCCCCTCCTCCACCAGCACCCTGGCGACCCGATCGCTCACCATAACGGCGCCGAGCGGCAGGTAGCCCGAGGTGATCCCCTTGGCCAGACACATCAGATCCGGCTTGATGCCAAACCCCTCGCTGGCAAACCAGTGACCGGTGCGACCGAAGCCGCAGATCACTTCGTCGGCGATGAGCAGAATGCCGTATTGATCGCAGATGCGCTGGATCTCGGGCCAGTAGCTGTCAGGCGGAATGATGACGCCGCCCGCACCCTGGATCGGCTCGCCGATAAAGGCAGCCACCTTGTCCACCCCCAGCTCCAGAATCTTCTGCTCCAGCTGGCGAGCCCGCTCCAGTCCGAATTCGTGGGCACTCATCCCCTGCCCTTCACCGAAGTGATAGGGCTGGTCGATATGGACTATGCCGGGAATGGGCAGGTTGCCCTGCTGATGCATCCCCTTCATGCCGCCCAGACTCGCCCCCGCCACGGTGGAGCCGTGGTAGGCGTTGTGGCGGCTGATGATCACCTGCTTCTCCGGCTGCCCCTTGCTGGCCCAGTAGTGGCGCACCATCCGCAGCACAGTGTCGTTGCACTCGGAGCCGGAGCCGGTAAAGAAGACGTGGTTGAGATGTGACGGCGTCACTTCGGCCAGCAGAGTGGCCAGCTCGATCACCGGCGGGTGCGCAGTCTGGAAAAAGAGGTTGTAGTAGGGAAGCTGCTCCATCTGTCTGGCCGCGGCATCCACCAGCTCCTGCCGGCCATAACCCATGTTGACGCACCAGAGCCCCGCCATGCCGTCCAGAATGCGCTTGCCCTCGGAGTCTTCCAGATAGACGCCACTGGCCTTGGTGATGATACGGCTGCCCTTCTTGTTCAGGGCCTGAAAGTCGGTAAAGGGGTGCAGGTGGTGGCTGGCATCCTGTTGCTGCCACTCACGGGTAGTCTGTTGCATTGTTAGCTCCTCGGTTCCTTCGATTTAGCTGGTTCTGTTCGTCAATCATCAGGAGGGCTGCCACTCCCGCAGTCACGGCCACTTTCGGGCGGCCTGCGGCTGCGGCACGGCTTGCTCCTCGCGTTCTTAATTCGAGCCAAAAACTGTTATCAACCATGCAACCAGAGCGGTGGCGAGCCAACTTTCGCTCACAACCATCCGCGGGGGGAAGCACTCCTCCATCCCGTATTACCGGTTACAGGCAGGGGAGGCAGCCTGCCTCCCCGATTCGGACGATGCGTGGCCGGCACGCATCCGGGTCAGACGTTCAGCAGCAGGAACTCGCGCTCCCAGCGGCTGATCACCCCGAAGTAGGTCTCGTACTCTTTGCGTTTGACCGCTACAAAGGCACGGGTAAAGCGCTCGCCCAGCATCTCCTTGATGGGATCGCACTGCTCCAGATGGCTGAGGGCCTCCTCCAGCGAACGGGGCAGACTGTAGGGCAGCTCGTAGGCGCTCGATTTCATCTCCGGCAGCGGCTCCAGCTTCTCCATCATGCCGAGATAGCCGCACGCCAGAGTGGCGGCCAGCGCCAGATAGGGGTTGGCATCGGCACCGGCGAAGCGGTTCTCCACCCGGCGGGCACTGGGGTCGGAGAAGGGCACTCGCAGGCCGCAGGTGCGGTTTTCCACCCCCCACTGGACGTTGCGCGGCGCGCTCTCGCCGAAGGTGAGGCGGCGGTAGGAGTTGACGTTGGGAGCCAGCAGGGCGGTCACCGCGGGGGTGTACTTCTGCAGACCGGCGATGAAGTGCATGAACAGCTCGGAGTTGCCACCATCAGGGGTACCGAACAGGTTGCGGCCGTTCATATCCTCCAGACTCTGGTGGATGTGCATGGCGGAGCCCGGCTCGTTGCTCATCGGCTTGGCCATGAAGGTAGCGTAGATGCCGTGGCGATGGGCGGCCTCGCGCATGGTGCGCTTGAACAGGAACACCTGATCGGCCAGATCGATGGCATCCCCGTGCAGGAAGTTGATCTCCATCTGGGCGGCGCCGGATTCGTGGATCAGGGTATCCACCTCCAGCTCCTGCGCCTCGCAGTAGTCATACATGTCTTCGAAGATGGGGTCGAATTCGTTGACCGCATCGATACTGAACGACTGGCGGGCGGTCTCCGGGCGACCGTTGCGGCCGACCGGCGGCATCAGCGGATAGTCGGGGTCTTCATTGCGGGTGACCAGATAGAACTCCAGCTCGGGCGCCACCACCGGTTTCCACCCCTGCTTCTCGTAAAATGACAAAACGCGACGCAGCACGGAGCGCGGCGCGATATCGATCAGCTTGCCGTTGACGTCGAAACAGTCGTGGATCACCTGGGCAGTCGGCTCCAGCGCCCAGGGGACAAAGCGGATGGTGTTGGGGTCGGGGTAGAGCTGCATGTCCCGCTCCAGCGGGTCGATCATGCTGTCGTCATCCGGATACTCACCTGTCACTGTCTGGGTGAAGATCACCTCGGGCAGTCGCATGCCCCCTTCGCGCAAAAACTTGTTGGCTGGAATGATCTTGCCCCGGGCGTTGCCGGTGAAATCCGGGAACAGACACTCCACTTCCGTGATGCGATTGCTCTCCATCCAGCCCTTGATACTGTCCATGTTAAACCCCGACTCTACGGTTGCCATTGGCAAGGGTGTCTAATATATGGAACACCCTTGTTATAAAATTGTAATCAACACCACCATAAAAGCCCGCCATGAAGGGCAATGTCAAGGGTGTGTGTTTAAAAAACTATAAATAACGGCGCATATAATGACCAATGCGGCACCAAATACTAAACACTCGTGGCCTCGCCTCTCACCAGTGCAAAGCCGGTGCCAACCGGCCAGAACCAGATGTCAGATCCCGTCAGATCAGCCGCTAAAGAGGCCATTTTTTTGCAAAGGCGCACAATCCGTATCCTATTTGCTTTGCTTGGCTGCTTTTTTTTGGTACAAGGCCCGCCCTGATTTGCACTCTCTTGCATGAAAACGGTGCAAATCGGGATACAAGGGCTTGGTCTGCAGGCAGACAGCCCCCATAAACAGGGATAATTGGGTTAGTAAACTGACTGGTAGTAAATCGTATGTGTGATTTCATGACTGAAGACCAACTGGCCTTTTACAAGGGACAGATCGAGCGCCAGATCCTCGAACTCGAAGATCGCCTCAACTCCCAGGCCAGCCAGGCCATCGCCACCGACACCAACGAGATGGCCGATGAAATTGACCGTGCCAGCATCGAGGAAGCCCGCCGTCTGGAGCTGAACCGCATCGAGCACGACAAGCTGCATCTGCGCAAACTGCGCGGCGCGCTGAAGCGCATCAGCGAAGGGGATTTCGGTTACTGCGAATCTTGCGGCGACGAGATCTCTCTCAAGCGTCTGCATGCCCGTCCGGAGTCCCGTTTCTGCGTCGAGTGCCAGAGCACCAAGGAATTCAACGATACCCACGTGTTCCGCCGCGTCGCCTGATCCCTCTCCGGGAAATCACTCTCCTCTGGCAGCAATAGGCGGTCGGCAGACAAGGGCCAACGCCCGAATCTTGCACACCGCGCCGCAGCAAGAGGGTGAAAAGTTCTGTTAGACTCCGGGCACGTCCCGGACTCTACAGGAGAACAGAGAGTGAAATGGCTCATCAAACTGTGTTTGTGCCTGCCGCTGCTGGCACAAGCACAGGTTCTGACGGTCAAGGTGCCCAGTCGCCCCGTCAACAATCTCGATCAGGAGTACCAGTACAAGCTGCTGGAACTGGCCCTGACCCACTCCGGCACCCCCTTTCGCATCCAGCCCGTCGAGCTCGATCTCAACCAGTTCACCCTCCAGCAGCAGCTGAGCAAGGGCAAGACCATCAATGTTTTCTGGATGGGTACCTCCAGCGCGCTCGAGTCCTCCCTGCTGGCCGTCCCCATTCCGCTGTTTCGCGGGCTGGAAGGGCTGCGCCTCTCCTTCATCCACGCTGATGCCCAGGAGAAGTTCAACCAGATCAATACTCTGGCTGATTTGAGGCAGATGAAAGCGGCGCAAGGAGTCGGCTGGGCCGACAACAAGATTCTGGAAAGTGCCGGCATCCCGACCTACTCCGGTCGCTTCAGCACCCTGTTTCGCCTGATCAACGACGGCGACAAGGTCGATTTCTTTCCACGCGCCATGGTGGAGATCTTCGCCGAGCGCAGCGAGCTGGTGGCGCAATACCCCAACCTCGCCATCGAGCAGCACCTGCTGATCCGCTACCCCTTCGCCCAGTTCTTCTTCGTCAGCCCCGAGTACCCCGAGCTGGCCAAGGCGATCCAGACCGGCCTTGAGCGGGCCTATGCCGACGGCAGCTTCATGCAGTTCTTCCGTGAAAACCCGAAGATCCGCGAAGCGCTGGCCAGCGCCAATCTCGACCAGCGGGTCACCATCCAGCTGCCCAACCCCGATATGACGCCGTTGCTCAAGAGCATTCCGGCACAATATTGGGAATACCCTCCGCAGGGATAAGCTGCCAGCCGCCCCGTCAGGGGCGGTGCTGTTTTTGCCCCTATCAATGCTGATGCAGCCGGACTCCCCGCTTGGGATCGGGCAAGCACTTGTGACAGCCGCTGACGGGCGCAGAGCTGCGCCTATGGCGGGATCTGGCTCGCTATAAGTTAAAATTGGGCCATAAAGGGAAAACCCATAAATTAAATTTATAGCGATGCCAAAGCCCGCCGGGCAGGCGGTCAGCACGGGCCACAGGCCCGCCAGAGCCATCGCCCGACCCACACCATCTCACTTGCCTCCCCCCTTGCCGCTATCTGATCAGAACGCGGCATGAGCCGGCGTTGCCATCTGGCATTGGTCGCGCGCTTCCGCCATCATGCTTGCGATGCCGCGCCCGTTTACCGGGGGTGGCCAGAGCAGCAAAACCAGAGCGTGCGCCAGGGAGGTGCCATGAAGGGAGTCGAAGAGTGGTTTGAGGAGTACGGCCAGAGCCATCGCCATCCGATCAACGTCGCCATCCACAAGCTGGCGGTGCCGGGCATCTATCTCTGCTCGCTGGGGCTGCTCTGGAGCCTGCCTGCCGGGCCGCTGCCAGCGGGGCTCAACTGGGCGGCGGTGGCCGCCATTCCGGTGCTGGCCTTCTACCTGCAGCTGTCGTTTGCCCTGTTCGTCGGGATGGCGGGGCTGACCGCGCTCGGGCTGGCCTTCTGCCACCAGTGGCAGGGGCCGCTGCTGTGGCCCGCGCTGTTTATCTTCATGTTGCTCTGGATAGCCCAGTTTGTCGGCCACAGGATCGAGGGCAAACGCCCCTCCTTCCTTGCCGACCTGCAATTTCTGCTGATAGGCCCCGCCTGGGTGCTTGCCAGCCTCTATCGTCGCCTGGGCATACCCTATTGAGGGATGCCGGGCCAACAGGAGAGACCATGTCATACCGCCACACTCTGAATTCACCTCTGCGCCGCGCCCTGCCCCTGCTGCTGGGCGCCCTGTTCGCCGGCCCGGTGCTGGCCGACAAGGCTGATACCGTCGGCGAGGTGAGCACCGCCTTCAAGCTGTTCGGCCCCAACCACAAGATCCTGGTGGAGGCGTTCGACGATCCCCGCATCGACGGCGTCGCCTGCTATCTGGCGCGCCCCAAGACCGGTGGTGTCAAGGGCGGGCTCGGGCTGGCGGAAGATCCCTCCCACGCCTCCCTCTCGTGCCACCAGATCGGTCCCATCACCCTGCCGGCGAAGCTGAAAGCGGGGGAAGAGGTGTTCGACGTCAGCACCTCGCTGGTGTTCAAGGAGCAGAAGGTGGTGCGCTTTTACGACCAGAAGCGCAATGCGCTGGTTTACCTGACCTACAGCACCAAGCTGGTGGATGGTTCGTACAAGAGTGCAGTCAGCGCCGTACCCATCATGCCGTGGGGGCAATAACCAGCCGGTTTGTCCGGTGATAGTTGACTCGCTTTGTTGTAATTTAACTACAAATCATCTGCGGAGAGCACACCATGAAAGTCGCCGTATTCAGCACCAAGAGCTATGACAAAGAGCATTTCACCCAGGCCAACAGCCGCTTCGGCTTTGAACTGGAGTTCTTCGATGTGCGGCTGGAGGCCAAGACGGCCCGACTGGCCCACGGCTTCCCGGTGGTGTGCCTGTTCGTTAATGACGACGCCGACCGCGAGGTGCTGACCGAGCTGGCGGCCAACGGCACCCAGGTGATCGCCCTGCGCTGTGCCGGTTACAACAACGTGGATCTGGCCGCCGCCAGGGAGCTGGGCATGAAGGTGGTGCGAGTGCCCGCCTACTCCCCCGAGGCAGTGGCCGAGCACGCGGTCGGCATGATGATGTGCCTCAACCGCCGCATCCACAAAGCCTATCAGCGCACCCGCGACGCCAACTTCTCGCTGGAGGGGCTGGTCGGCTTCAACATGCACGGCCGCACCGCCGGCATCATCGGCACCGGCAAGATCGGCATCGCCACCCTGCGTATCCTCAAGGGGTTCGGCATGCGCCTGCTGGTGAACGACCCTTACCAGAATCCGGCTGCCATCGAGCTGGGGGCCGAGTATGTGGATCTCGACACCCTGTTCCGCCAGTCCGACGTCATCAGCCTGCACTGCCCGCTGTTCAAAGAGAACTACCACCTGCTCAATCAGGAGGCGTTCGCCAAGATGAAGGACGGGGTGATGATCATCAACACCAGCCGCGGCGGCCTGCTCGACTCCAACGCCGCCATCGAGTCGCTCAAGACTTCCCGCATCGGCGCGCTGGGGCTGGACGTCTACGAAGAGGAGGAGGATCTCTTCTTCTCCGACAAGTCCAACGAGGTGATCACCGATGATGTGTTCCGCCGCCTGTCAGCCTGCCACAACGTGCTGTTCACCGGTCATCAGGCCTTCCTGACCCGCGAGGCGCTGCACGCCATCGCCGACACCACCCTCGGCAACATTCAGGCTATCGAGAGTCAGGGCCGCAGCGACAACGAGGTCGAGTAACCCCCCGCGCGCTATTGCAGCGCCTCATCTCTGCACGCCGGGTTGTGAGACCCGGCGCCATCGGGTAGGCTAGCTCCCCTTTTTTCCAAGGAGCTGACTGCCCATGTTTATCGGATTTGATTACGGTACCTCCAACTGTGCCGTGGCCGTGATGGAACAGGGCAGCCCGCGGCTGCTCAATCTCGGCCCCTCCCGCTACCTCCCCTCCACCCTGCACGCGCCGCACCGGGATGCCATCGCCGGTCTGCTGGCCGAAGGGCTGGCCGACAGCCAGCAGGCGGCCTATCTCAAGCTGCGCGGCCCCGTGGTGACCCGGGCCCAGGCGGTGCGCCGTCAGATGCGCGAAGAGGGGCTGATCGACGAGCTGAGCTTTGGCTCCGCCGCGCTGGAGCGCTATCTGGAGGAGCCGGACGAGGGCTACTACATCAAGTCGCCGAAATCCTTCCTCGGCGCCTACGGCCTCAAGGCCCCCCAGATTGCCCTGTTCGAAGATATCGTCTGCGCCATGATGCTCCACGTCCGCCAGCAGGCGGAGCAGCAGCTCGGCGCCCCGATCCGTCAGGCGGTGATCGGCCGTCCGGTCAACTTTCAGGGCTTGGCTGGCGAAGAGAGCAACCGTCAGGCCATCGCCATTCTGAGCGAAGCGGCCCGCATCGCCGGCTTCGAGCAGGTGGAGTTTCTCTACGAACCGGTGGCGGCCGGTTTTGAATTCGAGGCCCGCCTCACCGAAGACGCCGTGGTGCTGGTGGTGGATATCGGCGGCGGTACCACCGACTGCTCCATGCTGCGGATGGGCCCGAGCTACCGTGACCGGCTCGATCGCACCGACGATCTGCTCGGCCACAGCGGTCAGCGGATCGGCGGCAACGACTTCGACATCCGCCTGACGGTGGAGGGGATGATGCCGCTACTCGGGATGCACGAGGTGCTCAAAACCGGCAAACCGCTGCCCCACCCGCTGTTCTGGGATGCAGCCGCCATCAACGATGTCAGCGCCCAGAGCCGTTTTTACAGTCTCGATACCGCCCGCCAGCTGCAGGATCTGCAGCTCGACAGCCAGCCCGGCAGCAAGCTGAGCCGCCTTGCCAACCTGCGGGTCCACAAGCTGAGCCACCAGCTGGTCTGGCGCGCCGAGCAGGGCAAGATAGTCCTCTCGGAGCAGGAGAGCAGCCGCCACTCCCTGAGCGAGCTGGAAAAAGGGCTGGAGGCGGAGCTGACCCGCGAGCAGCTGGCCGGTGCCTCGGCCCTGCTGCTGGAGAAGATTGGCGAGCTGATGGATGAGGCGATCGCCGCCGCCGGCGTACAACCCGACCGCATCTTCGTCACCGGCGGTAGCGCCCGCTCGCCGCTGATCGCCAGCTTTATCCGCCAGAAGCTGCCGGCTATCCCGCTCGAGGGGGGTGATGACTTCGGCTCGGTGGCCGCCGGTCTGGCCCGTTATGCCGAGCGGATCTTCGCAGCCAAGTCCTGAATGGGGCCAAATCGCCAGAGTGTTGCCATTTAGAGACACTCTGGCGGCAAAGGGGCGACAGAAGCGGTCGGTCGCCCCAGCTTCCGCCCTGCTACGGGGCAAGCAAACAGGCTATGCTTGCGGCTCCCATCAACCGGAGCCCCGCCATGTCCAGATTGTCACTCCTGCTCATCCCCCTCTTCCTGCTCGCCGGCTGCAGTTCAGCCACCTTTGTCCGGCAGGATCTGCAACATCACCACTGGGTATTGAGCAAGCTGGATGGCGAACCGGTTGCCGCCTTGCGCGACAATCCGCCCGACTTCGAGATCGGCGAGCACTTCACCGTCAACGGCATCGCCGGCTGCAACCGCTACTTCGGCCAGGGCCATATGAAAGGGGACAAGTTCTGGGTCACCAGTCTGGGCAGCACCGAGATGGCCTGCATGCCCCCCCTCAACACCATAGAGCAGGCCGTGTTGACCACGCTGACCGAGGGGGCGACCCTGAGCGGCTCCAGCCAAGACCTGGTACTGCAGGGTAAACAGCACCGTTTGGAATACACCCTGCGCGACTGGGTGCTCTAGGGCTCACAAACCGGCATTACAAACAGGAACATGTTGCCCGGCTGTGGCACAATATGAGGCAGTGTTCGCAATGGAGGCTGCCTCAGCCATGTCGATGGATCGTCTGTTTGACAAGATCAAACAACTCCCCACCATTCCCAAGCTGCTGCACGAGTTGATGCAGAGCTTCAACGACGAGAATGCCCGCATCGACGAGATTGCGGCCAAGATCGCCATGGATCAGGTGATCAGCGTCAAGGTGCTGCGGATGGCCAACTCGGCCGCCCTGCGCCGTGGCAACGAAGTGACCTCCATCGATCAGGCGGTGATCCGCCTCGGCTTCAACCGGTTGCGCTCCATCGTGGTTGCCTCCGGCATCATCGGCAGCTTCAAGGCGCCCCCCAGCTTCGACAAGAACAAGTTCTGGACCGAGACCTTTCAGGTCGCCACCATCGCCAAGACGCTGGCGCAGGAGGCCAGGGTGCTCGACCCCGAGACCGCCTTTACCTGCGCCCTCATCCACAACATCGGCGAGCTGCTGATCCAGAGCACCTTGCCGGAAGAGGCGGAGCTCATCAATCTGGCGATCCAGAAGGGGAGCAGCCGGGTCGAGGCCCAGCGCGAGATGCTGGGCTATGACTATGCCCAGCTCGGTGCCGAACTGGCGCGGCGCTGGAACCTGTCGGAGAGCTTCGTTGACGCCATCTCCCAGCAGCTGGATCCCCTCTCCCACGATCCGGTCAGCAAGGAGGCGGTACTGATCCGTCTGGCAGTCTTCATCTCCTTCGCCTGGAACGCCGGGGTGCCTGCCCAGGCCATCATCGCCCGCTTCCCCAAACCGCTCGCCGACCAGTTGGGACTGGATCCCAAATCGCTGGCCGGCCAGCTCGAAACACTGCATGAACAGGGTAATGCCCTCGCCGATCTTCTGACTCAATAAGCATCATGACCCATCCGTTTCTGTTTCATCCCCAGGTGGCGCCCTGGTTCAAAGAGAGCGCCGATGCCCTGCAACTGACCCTTTTCAGCGAGCTGGATGCCCCCATCCGCGAGGTGTGGCTGCGCCACGAGCCAGACAACGAGGAGTACCTGATCCCGATGACGGCGATCTCGACCCGCGACCGACTGCAGGTATGGCAGGTGAACCTGCCGCTTGGCAAGGGGCAGGATATCCACCTTTACTGCTTCAAGTGCCTCACCGACGAGGAGCAGTGGTGGCTGCACGGCGCTGGCGTCAGTTCCACCATGCCGCCGCGCGAGCAGCATTTTCGCTTCAACAGCCTGCACCAGCCACCGGCCTGGGTGCAGGATCAGGTGTTCTACCAGATCTTCCCCGACCGCTTCTGCAACGGCGATCCGTCCCTCAGCGTCAAGCATCACGAGTACGAGTACCGCGGCAAGGCAGTCATCAGCAAGGCGTGGGGCGAGCCGGTCAGTCGTCACGAAGAGGGGCACGGTGCCTGCGAATTCTATGGCGGCGATCTGGCGGGGATCGATGCCAAGCTGCACTATCTGCAATCCCTCGGGGTGACGGCGCTCTACCTCAACCCCATCTTCGATTCGCCGAGCAACCACAAGTACGACACCCAGGACTACTTCAAGGTGGATGCCCACCTCGGCAGCAACGAGCAGTTCGCCGAGCTGACCCGCAATCTGCACCAGCGCGGCATGAAGATCATTCTCGATGCAGTGGTCAATCACACCTCGACCCAGCACCCCTGGTTCTGCCCGCCACTCGGCGCCCAGAGCAACCCGGATTCGCCGTGGCGCAGCTTCTACACCTTTGACAACGAAGGGGATTACGTCAGCTGGAAGGGCATTCGCAGCCTGCCCAAGCTCGACTTCTCCTGCGAGAAGGTGCAGGACGCCGTCTATCGGGCTGACGACGCCATCCTGCGCTACTGGATGCGCGCCCCCTACCAGATCGACGGCTGGCGTTTCGACGTCATCCACATGCTGGGTGAGCGCGGCACCGCCGAAGGCAACAGCGGCCACGTGCGCGCCATTCGCGGCGCGGTGAAGCAGGAGAACCCGGACGCCTACGTGCTCGGCGAGCACTTCTTCGAGGCGAGCCAGTGGCTGCAGGGGGATCAGGAGGACGGCGCCATGAACTACTACGGCTTCGCCCATCCGATCCGCGCCTTCCTGGCCGGTAAGGACATCGCCTACCACCCCATCAAGATCAGCGCCGAAGAGCTGGATCGCTGGCTCAAGCTGGCGCGGGCCCACATCCCGTTCAAGAACCAGCTGGCCCAGTTCAATCTGCTGGACAGCCACGATACCGCCCGCTTCCTCCACCTGCTGGGCGAGGACAAGCAGCGGATGCGTCTCGCGGCCACCCTGCTGCTCACCTATATCGGCGTGCCCTCCATCTACTACGGCGATGAAGTGGGGCTCTCTGGCGGCAACGACCCTGACTGCCGCCGCTGCTTCCCGTGGGAGACCACCGCCTGGGATCACGTGCTGCACGACCACTATCGCCGGCTGATCCAGATCCGCCGCCAGCGCCCCTCCCTGCGCCGTGGCGATATCCAGACCCTCTATGCCGGCCCCCACAGCTATGTGTTTGCCCGCACCCTGCAAAGCGATCAAGTGGTGGTGGCCTGCAACCGCCACCCGAGCGAGCCGCGCACCATCAGCCTGCCCCTGTGGCAGACCGCGAGCCCCGCCAGCCGCTTCACCGACGCCTTCAACGGCGAGAAGTTCGAAGTGGTGCAGGGGGAGCTGCAGCTGACCATTCCGGCCAACTCGGCCCGGGTGCTGCTCTCCAGTTGAGGGGCGTTATCTCGCCAATAAAAAAACCGGAGCCTGTGGCTCCGGTTTTTTTATATGCCATAGCTGGCCGGCAGTGGCCTTGTGCAGAGCACCTGCGAACCAGGCTGAGCGTCAGTAGTTGATGCTGACGTAGGGCACTTCCGGCACCTGCCACAGCTGTTTGAGATAGACGGTGAGCACGAAGAAGAAGTTGGCCAGCAGGTTGGCGAAGCGGTAGAGGATGGGGTCGAAGCTGACGCCACTCTCCTCGAGGCGCACCAGCAGTCGCACCACCTTCTTGCTGCCACAGCGGCAAAGATGCAGGGTCGGGATCGGCTGCGGCCCTTGCGGCAGCACAAAACCGGTGACCCGACCCCGGCTCGCCTCGTTGTAGTGGTCGTAACGGGCCTTGAGCCACTCAAGGTCTGTATCGAAGATCCCCAGCTTGCCGCGCACCGAACCGTTGAGGTTGTAAATGAGGCGCTGCAACGCCGCGAGATCCACCAACATGGGCGCAATATCGGCATCCGGCGCAAGGTGTGACAGCACGGCACCGACCTGGCAGCAGAGCTCGTCGGTGGCGATTTCAAAATCACACTTGAGCGAGGTTTCGAAGATGAAGGGGTAGCAAAGCTCGCGCTTGTCTCGGGGCTTTTTCGGGTTCATTGGCTGGTCGCATCGGGAAAAAGGCCAGTTTGCCAGCCCCCGCAGGAGCTGGCAAACGGCCGGTCAGGAGTTAATCAATCCCGATGGCAAGCACTCAGGCACTCTTGCCGCTGCTGGCAGGGTCGGTCGCGGGCTGGAACTGGCTCAGCATCCGCAATGCCTGCAGCATGCGTTCGTTGAAGCTGGTGAAGCTGCTGACCTGCGCCGGATCAGTCTGACCACGCGCAGCCAGCACGGCCGGGGTCAGCGCCTGCTGCTGGGACTCCGGCAGCACGGCATCGGCCTGCTTCTGCACCTCGTCCAGCTTGGGCAGATAATCGGCAAACGGCTTGAGCAGATCCTGCAGGGAGCTGGCTCCCTGATAGGTCTGGCTCAGCTTGACGCTCTGCTTGAGCTTGAGCGAATAGGACGCCAGCTGGGTGTCATCCAGCTTCAGGTCGCCCGCCTTCTTCAGCACATCGTCCAGATTACCGGAGAAAAAGTCGCCGGCCAGACCGTCGATCCCCTTGACCAGCTTGCCGATGGAGTCCATCTCCTCCTTGCTGAGATCACCCTCCAGCGAAAAGCTGAAGCTCTGGCTCGATTTGAGACTGAACTGGCTGCCGCTGTCGCTCTTCTGGGAGCGGGTCTGCCAGTTGTCGTTAAAGCGCAGCACCACCTTGTCGCCATCCTTGGTCTGGATCTCCAGCGAACCCTGCTGGCGACTGGCCATCTCGGCCTGCCCCATATCGGTAGTGGAGACCTTGCCAAAGAACTCCTTCTCGAACTCGTCGAGCCCTTTCTGGATCAGCTTGTAGCTCTGATCCATGCCGGTCTTGATATCGCCGTTGTCAGCCCAGTCACCCAGCAGCTTGCGCGCGTCACCAAAGCCCTTGTCCACCCCTTTGCGGGCCTGCTCCATCATGCCGGTCAGGGCATCATCCGACTTGCCGTCGGCGCGGGCCGCACCCAGCCGTCCGGTGACAAACTGCAGCACGTTGTCCGCCACCGACTGGAAGTCGAACAGGGTATCCGGGGTAACCTCTTCCGGCTGCTCCTGGGTCTTGGGCGCCTGATAACTCTGCCCGTTGATCTCCAGCGCAAACTGCAGCGCCTGCTGGATCAGCACCTGTGCCCATTTCGGGGGCTTGTGCAAGGAGACCTCATCCTCGCGGTTGAGCTGTTTTGACTCCGCCTGTTGCGGCGATTTGGGAGAAACACCCACTCCCTTGGGTTGGGCTGCGCCCACGCCGTCGATATGCATAATGTGTCCTCCCACCATGCCTGTAGATCCGGTATCGGCCTGACTGAACACTTCTTGACCACAAAATGCTGGACAATCTGCGGCTGGCTTTTAAAATCGGGCCCCTTTGGGTGGTCTGTTGCCATCCCGCGATTTCGACCCGGCCCGGCCGGTGTGCACATGAGGTATCTATGACCCAGTCCCAACAGCCTTCTGCGGATGCTCCGGCGCCAAGAACCCCGGCCGACTATCAGGCCCAGCTCGATGAGAAGAGCGCGCGCCTCACCGGGCTGTTTGCCAGCTTCAACCCTCCCGCGCTGGAGGTGCACAGCTCACCGGCGGAGTACTACCGGATGCGCGCCGAATTTCGCATCTGGCACGAGGGGGACGACCTCTTCCACTGCATGTATGCCCCGGCGACCAAAGAGATTATCCGGGTCGACCACTTCCCCACTGCCAGCCGCCTCATCAACCAGCTGATGCCGGTGCTGCTGGAGGGGCTGCGCCCCCATCAGGTGCTGCGCCGCAAGCTGTTCCAGATTGACTACCTCTCCACCCAGTCCGGCCAGATCATCGTCAGCCTGCTCTACCATCGCAAGCTGGAAAACGAGTGGCAGCAGGCCGCCGAGGCGCTGCAGGCCGATCTGCGCGCCAAAGGTTTCGAACTGCAGCTGATTGGCCGCGCCCACAAGCAGAAGATTTGTCTGGGCGATGATTTTGTCATCGAGCAGCTCAACGTGGCCGATCGCCAGCTCATCTACAAGCAGGTGGAGAACAGCTTCACCCAGCCCAACGCCGCCATCAACGAGCAGATGCTGGGCTGGGCGCTGGAAGTCACCAAGGGGAGCGAAGGGGATCTGCTGGAGCTCTACTGCGGCAACGGCAACTTCTCCATTGCGCTGGCGCAGAACTTCCGCAAGGTGCTGGCCACCGAGATCGCCAAGCCGAGCGTGGACTCCGCCCAGTTCAATATCGCGGCCAACGGCGTCGACAACCTGATCATCCTGCGCATGTCGGCCGAGGAGTTCACTATGGCGATGCGCGGCGAGCGGGAGTTCAACCGCCTCAAGGGGGTCGATCTCGGCGCTTACCAGTGCAACACCATCTTCGTCGACCCGCCCCGCGCCGGTCTCGACGATGCCACCGTCAAGCTGGTGCAGGAGTACGACAACATCCTCTACATCTCCTGCAACCCCGAGACTCTGCAAGCCAACATGGCCGTGCTGGGCGAAACCCACGAGATCGCCCGCTTCGCCCTGTTCGACCAGTTCCCCTGGACCCATCACATGGAAGCCGGGGTCTATCTGCGCCGCAAGGCTGGTTGATTCCAAGGGATAAAAAAAACAGGGCCGGATGGCCCTGTTTTTTTATGGCGTATCCGGCCATTACCGCAGCCGGAAGTGGCTCACTATCTCCCTGAGCCGGTCGTAGGTCTGCTGCATCGAACCTGAACTGGCGACCGTCGCCTCCCCGTTGTGGGTCAGCTGGCGGATCACCTCGGCGATGGCGCTCATGTTGCGGTTGATCTCCTCCGCCACTGCGCTCTGCTGTTCGGCCGCCGTGGCGATGTGACTGATGAGATCGTTGATCTCCACCACCTCTCCCGCCATCAGATCCAGCGATTCGTTGACCCTGGTAGTGTTCTCGGCCGCCCCCTGACAGCTCTGCTTGGTGTTCTCCATCGCCTCCACCACGGTGCGGCTGCCCCGTTGCAGGCTGGCCAGCATGGTCTGGATCTCCGCCGTGCTCTGCTGGGTGCGGGCGGCAAGGGAGCGTACCTCGTCGGCCACCACCGCAAAGCCACGCCCCTGCTCGCCGGCACGAGCCGCCTCGATAGCAGCGTTGAGGGCCAACAGGTTGGTCTGCTCGGCAATGCTGCCGATCACCCCCAGCACGGAGCCTATCTGCTGCACATCCTGCTGCATCGCCTCGATGGAGCGGGCCGTCTCCTCCACCTCGTCCACCAGCGCCATCACGCTGGCCATCGCCTGATCCACCACTTGCCGGGACTGGCTCGCCAGTTGCTGGCTCTGGCCGGTGAGTTGGGCGGTGCTGGCTGCACTTTCCGACACCGAGACTGCGGTGCGGCTCATCTCGTTGATGGCAGTCACCACCTGTTCGGTCTCGCGCACATGATCCGCCAGCAGGGACTGGGCTGCGCCAGTCTGGCTGGCCAATCCGGCAATGCCGCTATTGAGCTGACCGCTCGCCTCCTGCACCTCGCCCATCATCTCCTGCAGCCGCTCGATAAAGCGGTTGATGCCGGCTGAAATCTGGCCCAGATCATCGGTACTGGTCACCGCCAGCCGGCGGGTGAGATCACCACTGCCGCGAGAGAGCTCCAGTACCAGATCCCGCAGCGAGAGGATGGGGCGATAAGCCACGTTGAGCGCCAGTATGGCGAGCACCATCACCACCACGGCGACACCGAGCAGCGCCATGATGATCTGGCCGTTGAGTGCCCGGGTCATCGCCTGGATGTAGTCGAGGTCGATGTAGCCGGTCAGGGTCCAGCTGTTGCCGCGAATATCCAGCTGATTGGGGCGCGCTTCGCTCTCCCCCTGCGGTTTGCTGCTGTAGAGCTCATTGCCCTGGCCGTCGGCCAGCGAGAAGTAGCGCCCCTCGCCGCTCATCTTCGCCAGCAGGCTCTTGAACTCGCTCATGTCGAGGTAGTAGAGATAGGCCGAATCGGCACCACGCGGTACCAGTATGGTGACAACCGGCTTGCCATCCACCTGTTGCAGCGGACTAACGGTGATCTGGTTGTTGGCGGCGGGGATCAGCTTGCGCAGCGCATCGACCTTGGCCGTATCGTTGATGACACCGCTCACATCGAAGGCCATGTCGCCGATCACCTTGACGATGTTGTGAAAGCCGGTCTCTTGCAGGGTCTTCTTGACGTTGGTCACCCCGAAGTTGAGGTTGGCTGCCAGCAGGATTTTTTGATTGATGTCGCTGGCCAGCTTCTCTTTGACCAGAGTGATCTGTTCATTGATGTTCTTGGTCGCCTGGGTGCGGATGTAGGCGCTGATGAAGTGATTGACGCTGAACCAGGCGGTACCGATGGTGACCAGAATGGCCAGCAGCAACAGGACGTAAATCTTGACCTTGAATGGCATGGGATCCCTCCAGAAGAGAGGGCTGGCACTGCCAACCCTCCCTGCCAATCGTTATTTCTTCTTGGCGTACTTCATGGAGTCCAATGCCACCGCCAGAATGATGATGCCGCCCTTGATGATGAACTGCCAGTAAGGGCTGACGCCGATATAGGTCAAACCATAGTTGATCAGGGTGAAGATAAGTACGCCGGTGATCACACCTGCGACAGTTCCCACCCCGCCGGCAAACGACACCCCGCCCACCACGCAGGCGGCGATGGCGTCCAGCTCGTACATGAAGCCGAGGTTGTTGGTGGCACTACCGATCCGGCCCGCTTCCAGCATGCCGCCGAAGGCGTAGAAGACCCCCGCCAACGCATAGATCATCACCAGATTGACTGCCACATTGACGCCGGATACCTTGGCCGCTTCCGGGTTGCCGCCGATGGCGAAGATGTTCTTGCCAAAGCGGGTCTTGTTCCACAGCACCCAGACAAAGACGCTGGCGATGGCCGCGTAGAAGGTGAGGTACGAGAGTTTGAAGCCGCCGATCCGGATAAAGCCCTGGGCGAAGCTGGAGAAGCGGGGGTCAAAACCGGCCACCGGCGAAGCGCCCACCGAGTCAAAGTAGAGGGAGTTGATACCGTAGACGATGATCATGGTCCCCAAGGTGGTGATAAAGGGGGTCACGTTCAGATAGGCGACGATAAGACCGTTGACCAGACCAATCAGGGCACCCACCACGCACACCAGCAGGATCACCGCAGGAATGGGCACCTCCCCCAGCGTCGGGAACACCTTGTTGACGTTGGTCAGCGCCTGCAGCATGGTCGCCGCAATCAGCGCTGCCAGACCGACCTGACGACCGGCCGACAGATCCGTACCCTGGGTGATGATGATGCCTGCCACCCCCAGCGCGATGATGACCCGCACCGAGGACTGGGTCAGGATGTTACTGAAGTTGGTGAGACTCAGGAAGGAGGGTTCCTTGATCACGATGATCATGAGCAGCACCAGCAGCACCACGTAGATGCCGTTCTCCTTGAGCGCCCGCATCAGATTGAAATTTTTAGCCGACTCCATAAATGTCTTCCTGTCTCTAGAGGTACAGAGATGCCAGGCGCAGTATCTCGCTCTGGTCAGTTTCTTTGGTGTTGACGATCCCGGCGACCCGGCCATTGCTCATGACCATGATGCGGTCGGTGATGCCGAGCAGTTCGGGCATTTCAGAGGAGATGATGATGATCCCCTTCTCCTTCTTCGCCAGCTCCAGAATGAGCTGATAGATCTCGAACTTGGCCCCCACGTCGATGCCGCGGGTCGGTTCGTCCAGCATCAGGATCTCCGGCTGGGTCAACAGCCAGCGGCCGATGATCACCTTCTGCTGGTTGCCCCCGGAGAGGGAGCCGATCTGGGTCTGCTGGGTCGGCGTCTTGACCCGCATGGAGTCGATGACCCACTGGGTATCGCTCTTCATCTTGTTGTCGCTGAGCAGCCCCATGGAGCCCTTGTAGTTGTCCATGTTGGCGATCAGGGAGTTGAAGGCGATGTCGAGCCGCGAATAGATACCGGTAGAGCGGCGCTCCTCGGTCACCAGCGCAAAGCCGTTGCGGATCGCTTCGTGGGCGTTGTGGTTGGCCACCTCTTTGCCATGCAGCTTGATGCTGCCCTGGCTGCGATCGCGAATGCCGAACAGGGTCTCGACGATGTCGGTGCGCTTGGCCCCGACCAACCCGGCGACACCGAGGATCTCACCCTTGTGCAGGTTGAAGGTGATGTCCTGAATGGAGGGCTGGTTCTTCGCCGTCAGATGCTCAACCTCGAGGATCACCTCTTTCGGCTGGTTGGTTTTTTCCGGGAAGCGCTGGGTTAGCTCGCGACCGACCATCATGCCGATGATCTGATCCATAGTCATGCCCTTGAGCGGCTGGGTTGCCACCCACTGGCCATCCCGCAATATGGTGATCTCGTCACAGAGCTGGAAGATCTCTTCCATCTTGTGGGAGATGTAGACGATGCCGCACCCCTTGTCCTTCAGCTTGTTGATGATCTTGAAGAGGTGACTCACCTCTTTCTCGGTCAGCGAGGAGGTAGGCTCGTCCATGATGACGATCTTGGCATCGTAGGAGAACGCCTTGGCGATCTCGACCATCTGCATCTGGGAGACGGAGAGGGTCGCCACCTTGACCCGCGGGTCGATGTCGATATCCAGCTCCTCGAAGATGCGTTTGGTGTCTTCGTACATCTTGCCGTGGTCGATGAACCACCCTTTGGTCGGGTAGCGGCCGAGCCACATGTTGTCCATTACCGAGCGCTGCAGCACCAGGTTGAGCTCCTGATGCACCATGGAAACGCCGTTCTCCAGCGCCTCTTTGGAGGAGGTAAAGTTGATCTCCTGCCCCTTGAAGAAGATCTTGCCCTGATCCTTCTCGTAGATGCCGAACAGGCACTTGAGCAGTGTCGATTTTCCCGCTCCGTTCTCGCCCATCAACGCATGCACAGAATGAGGACGGACCCGTAAATTGACATTATCGAGTGCCTTGACGCCAGGAAAGCTCTTACTGACGTCAATCATCTCCAACAGCCATTCTGATTGTTGCTGTGTTGTCATATCAGCCATCACATCTGGTTGAAAAAAGGGCAAGGGGATCTCCCTTGCCCTGGAGGAGGGAATTATTCGAATTGGGACAGGTTGTCTTTATCTACGCCGACGTAGGGAACACGCACGACCTTGTTGACGATGTTCCACTTGGTGCCTTCGCCAGCCGCTTTGCCTTCAGCCAGGTTCTTGGTCAACTCGTAGGTCGCCTTGGCCTGGTTGGCCGCATCGTTCAGCACGGTACCGGCCATGGCACCGCTCTTCACCAGCGCCAGCGCTTCAGGCAGCGCATCGACACCGAATACCGGAATGGCAGTCTTGCCCTGTGCTTTCAGTGACTCGACAGCGCCCATCGCCATGCCGTCGTTGTTGGCAATGACCACTTCGATCTTGTTGGCGTTGGGGCCGGAGATCCAGGCGTCCATCTTGTCCTTGGCCATGGCGGTATCCCACATACCGGTATCCATGTGCAGCTGCTGGGTCTTGATGCCGCCATCGTTCAGGGTCTTGATGACGTAAGTGGTGCGCGCTTCGGCATCCGGGTGGCCCGGCTCCCCTTTCAGCAACACATACTGGATGACGCCATCCTTGTTCAGATCCCAGGCCGGATTGGCTTTCCAGTGTTTGGCAATCAGGTGACCCTGGATGATGCCTGACTCCTTGGAGTCGGTACCTACGTAGTAGGCCTTGTCGTAGCTGGCCAGATCGGCAGCACTCGGTTCCTTGTTGTAGAAGACCACCGGAATATCTTCGCCACGGGCCTTTTCAATCACCACGGGAGCGGCAGCCGGGTCAACCAGGTTGATGGCCAGCGCCTTCACGCCCTTGGCCAGCAGCACGTCGATCTGGTCGTTCTGCTTGGACTGGTCGTTCTGGGAGTCGTTCATCAGCAGCTCAACCCCGGGGTTGGCAGCCGCTTCCTTCTCGATCGCCTTGCGTACCACCGCCATGAAGTTGTCGTCATATTTGTAGACGGTCACCCCGATGCGGGTTTCAGCGTGGGCAGCAGTGGCACCAGCCATCAGGCCCAGCAGCAGGGCAGCAACGGTCGTCATTTTTTTCATTGTGTGTGCTCCGATGTATCTATCCATGAGTTGTAGGGTGGCGAGCTATTGAGCAATCGCCCTTCAATGTAATCAATTTGTTGTCATTTCTTCTGTGATCATGACGACAAAATGAAAACGATTACACTCTGTTACATTGAATCTTTTTCTTATTTTTCAAAAACATAAATTCGAGCGTTAATTTTTGGACTCAATCTATTCCGCAGCATTGAGGCTAGTCGCTAACAGGCTGTTGTCAAAAAGCTCAGCCAAGGGTGCAGTGCCAGCGATAGCGACGGGCAGTCAGCTGATACTCGGGGCGCACGCTCTGGCTCCAGGAGTCATCCCCGCCCACTCCCATGTGAGCACCATCGAGGCAGACCCACAGCCCCTCCTCTGCCACCAGATCGCTCTGGTGACGGGCAGTGGCCAGTTGCTGCTGGCTAAAGCGACTGACGCTGAAATGGAAGGCACCACTCACACACAGTCCACCCAGCTGCAGCTCGCGGGTATCGCAGCGCAAGCCGTTGTCGGTCGGGAAGACGTAAGGGGTGTGCATGGCCTCCAGCGGCAAGCTCCAGCGACCCAGATCGGCGCCCAGCAGGCGATCCGGATAGTTTTCGTGGGGGCCGCGTCCCAGCCACTGAACCTGCTCAACCGGCTGCGCCAGATGGATTAGCAGACCGATCCGCGGCAGCGAAGGCAGCGCCTGCGCCAGCTCGCACTCGATGTCGAGACTCATGGTGCCATCGTCAGCAAAACGGTGGTGCCAATGACTCAGCAGTTGCAACTGCTCCTGATGGAAATAGCCGTGAGTCACCCTCAGCTCACTGCCGCCAATCACCACGCCCAGACAGCGGTGCTGCCACTGCTCGAGGCCACAGACCTGCCAGCGGGCAATCCAGGAGTTGGGGTCGGCGTGATCTGCTTCGCTGGTGCCGATGTCGTTGTCGAGCGGCGCGCGGTAGAAGTGATCCGTGATCGGCGTCAGCAGCTTCTCCTGCCCCGATTTCAGCCAGCTGGTGATGCGGCCGCTCTGCTTATCGAGCCGCCACTGACTGTTAGCAGTGGTGACCAGCCAGCAGTCGGCCTGCTCCACCATAGCCGCAGGTCTGACTGGTGCAGGTAGCGCCAGCGGTGACGGCAGCATGAATTGCTGGCGCGCCACCTCGTGCCCGGCCGCAGACCAGGGGGTGGCATCCGACTGGAAGATGGCCAGATCGAGCCAGGCCAGCGAGCCCGCCGCAAAGGCGGGCAGCGTCCCGGTCAGGGTCAACTCGACCGCCTCTTGCGCTGCCAGCGCGAGAGACACCTCCCCCTCCAGCACCACTTGGCCGTTTTCGCGCAGCTGCCAGCCGAGCCGCTCGTTGTCGGTGCTACGGAACAGGTATTCGCTCTCGATCCGCACTCGCAGCGGGGTGTGCTCAAGCAGAGTGAAGCGGAACGGCTGCTGGGCGCGCTTTGCCTCGAACAGCGCGGGATGGGGAGTGCGATCCGGGAACAGCAGGCCGTTGCAGCAGAACTGGCGATCGTTTTGCACATCGCCGAAGTCACCGCCATAGCCCCAGTAGTGGCGACCATCGGCGGTGTATTTGTCGAGCCCCTGATCGACCCAATCCCAGACAAAGCCCCCCTGCAATCTCGGATGATCGCGAAACGCCTGCCAGTAGTGGCCGTAGCCTCCCAGACTGTTGCCCATGGCATGAGCATATTCGCAGAGGATCAGCGGCCGATGCTCCTCGGGCAGGCCGATCCACTTGGCCAGCGCCCACTTGGGCACCGCCGGGAAGGGTTGATCCTGATGGGTTCTGGCATACATGGGGCAGATGATGTCGGTCGCCGGGGTATCGGCCCCGCCCCCCTCATACTGCACCGGACGGCTCGGGTCGCTGCGCTTGATCCAGCCATACATGGCATCGTGGGCCGGACCGTAACCCGACTCGTTGCCGAGCGACCAGATGATGATGGAGGGGTGGTTGAAATCCCGTGCCACCATGCGGGTCGCCCGCTCCAGAAAGGCGTTGCTCCAGGCGGGATCCCGCGCCAGCCGCCCCATGGGGGTCATGCCGTGGGTCTCCAGATTCGCCTCGTCCACCACATAGAGGCCGAGCCGATCGCAGAGGCGATAGAAGTCGGGATGGTTGGGATAGTGGGAGCAGCGCACCGCGTTGAAGTTGTGCCGCTTCATCAGCAGCAGATCCCGCTCCATGGTGGCGCGATCGATGGCATAGCCTTTGGCGGGGTGGTGTTCGTGACGGTTGGCACCGCGAATAAGCAGCGGCTGACCATTGACCCGCAGCAGGCCGCCACGGACCTCCACTGTCCGAAAGCCCACATCATAGGCTTCGCTCTCGATAGGCTCGCCCTGCTCGTCGAGCAGGGTCAGGGTCAGGCGATAGAGGTGAGGCGTCTCGGCGCTCCACTGGTGCGGCGCAGCCATATCGAGCCACAGCTCGGCGCGATCGTCATATGCCCCTTTTTCATCAATAGGTTGGGTACCGATCGGCTGGCGCAGGGTCGCAACCCGTTCGCTGCCATCATAGAGATTGGCCTCCACCGAGAGGCCAGCCGCATTGGCCACCTGCAGTGCAATCTTGAGGCGGCCATCGCGATAGCAGGCATCCAGCTCGGGGGTGACCCGGATATCCATCAGATGACGGGCCGGCTTGTGCAAAAGGCTGACGGAGCGGAAGATCCCCGACAGCCACCACATATCCTGATCTTCCAGATAGGAGCCGTCGGACCAGCGCAACACCAGCACCGCCAGCCGGTTGTGACCGGCCTGCAGATATGGGGTCAGATCGAATTCGGCGGGAAGGCGACTGTCCTGAGAGTAACCGACCCAGCGACCGTTGCAGAACAGGTGGAAAGCGCTGCTCACCCCGTCGAAGATGATCCGGCTCTGGCCGCTGGCCAGCCAGTCGGCAGGAAGTTCGAACTCGCGGGAGTAGCAACCGGTGGGGTTCTCTGCCGGCACTCGCGGTGGATCGCAGGGAAAGGGGTACTTGATGTTGGTGTAGATGGGGCCATCGGTAAGCGGCCGTGCTGCCGGATAGGCGGCATCCAGCTGCCAGTTGCCCGGCACCGTAATGGGGCAGGCATCCACCAGATCCTGCGTCAGCCAGCTCTCGGGCACCAGCTCGGGAGCGGCAAAGAAGGAGAAGCGCCACTCGCCATCCAGTGAACGGCGTGAGGGTGAAAGGAGATCGTCTCTGGCATCCGCTTCACTGCGCCAGCTGAACATGGGGGTATGGGCAGCCAGACGGCTTACCGAAGTAATCGCCTGAGTCTGCCAATCCTGACGCGCCACTATCTCCCTGAGCATTCCCCTTCTCCCTGATGACTGGAAAACGTATTCCAGTCTAGAGAAGTGTGGCCAGGGGATCGGCGATCTCGCTCACATAGATGTAAACGATTACACTAATTTTGTTAAGTAAAGCGGAGTAAAAACCATTAAAAACAGGTAAAACAATAAAAGCTCGGGAAATGAGCTGCAAACGGCCCCTATCCAGCGCGAACTGGCGCTACCGAGTGACGATTGATCAAGGTCGGTGTATAGATGCGGTTCTGCTGTGCCTCGCTCTCCCCTGCCGCCAGCTGCAACGCCAGCTTGGCTGCCTGGCTCGCCATCAACTCGATGGGGTACCGCATGGTGGAGAGCTTGGGCCTCAGGTATCTGGCGTAGATGATGTCATCGAAGCCCACCACCGAGACCTCCTCCGGCACCCGCAGCCCATTGTCAGCCAGCACAGAGATGGCGCCAGCCGCCATGGCATCGTTATAGGCAACCACGGCGGTCACCTTGAGCCCCTTGGCCAGCAGGTTGAGCATGGCGCGCTCGCCCCCCTCCTCATTCGGCGTGCCGCTCTCGATAAGCTCCGGATCGGCCGCCAGACCAGCCTCTGCCAACCCATCCTGATACCCCTGCAGCCGCAAGGTGGCATCCTCGATGGCGTGATCCGAGCTGATAAAGGCGATGTGGCGGTGGCCCAGCTCGATCAGATGACGGGTTGCGGTTGCTGCCCCCAGCCGGTTGTTGAGGGCGATGCAGCGCCCCTTGATGGCAGGAATATCGCGATTGATAAGCACCATGCCGGGCACCCGCATGGCGTAGTCGCAGAGCTCCTCGTCGCTGAGCGCCTTGCTGTGTACCACCAGCGCCTCGCAACGCTTGCCGATCAGCAGCTCGATCGCCTCGCGCTCCTGACGCGCCTTGTGAAAACCGTTACCCATCAGCAGGTGGAGATTCTGCTCGACGGCCACGCCGGAGACCCCCTTCACCAGAGCCCCGAAGAAGGGATCGGCCACGTCACCCACCACGACGCCCATGGTATCGCAGGTCTGGCTGACCAGCGCCCGCGCGTTGGCGTTGGGGGTATAGCCCAGCTCCGCCATCGCCTTCTGGACAGCAGCGCGGGAGGCGGCACTGGCCTTGGGCGAGTTGTTCATCACCCGTGAAACCGTTGCCACCGATACATTGGCCAAACGGGCGACATCCTTGATGGTACTCATGCTGTTTTCACTTATTTCACTCTGCGACAGATGGACCATTATACCGACCAACCCCATTGAAAACAGGGGATAACGCACGATCTGCCAGAGAAGCGATCACAAAAACAGTGTAATCGTTTACACCGTTTTGCAAGCAAGTTCACAGTTTGTAAGCCAACCCCTCGGCTAGACTGCTTGCAGCGTCATTTTCAGTGGAGAGCAAGATGAAGGTTCTGGTCACCGGCGGCTGCGGATATATCGGCAGCCACACCTCTCTGGCCCTGCAAGCCGCAGGCATGACCCCGGTCGTGGTGGACAACCTCTGCAACAGCAAGCGCAGCGTGTTGACTCGAGTCGCGGCTATCAGCAGCCAGCAACCCGTGTTTTATCAAGGGGATATTCGCGATGCAGCCCTGCTGGACCGGATCTTCGCCGAACAGCAGATCGATGTGGTGATCCACTTTGCCGCCCTCAAGGCAGTCGGCGAGTCGACCCGCATTCCACTGGATTACTACGAGAACAACCTCGGCGGCACCCTCACCCTGCTGCAGGCGATGAAGCGGGCCAGGGTGCACAATCTGGTGTTCAGCTCCTCGGCGACCGTCTACGGCGATCCCGCCACTCTGCCGATCCGTGAGGATTTCCCCCGCAGCGCAACCAACCCCTACGGTCGCTCCAAGCTGATCATCGAGGAGATCCTCGAGGATCTGCAGCTGGCCGAGCCGCAATGGAGCATGACCCTGCTGCGCTACTTCAACCCGGTCGGCGCTCACGAGTCGGGCACTATGGGGGAAGATCCCCAAGGCATTCCCAACAATCTGATGCCCTATATCACTCAGGTCGCCATCGGCCGTCGCGACTGCCTGTCGGTCTTTGGAAACGATTACCCAACTGTTGATGGCACCGGCGTGCGCGACTACATCCACGTGATGGATCTCGCCGAGGGGCACGTCAAGGCACTGCAACACTGCGCCGGCAAGGGTGGCGTGCACACCTACAACCTGGGCACAGGCCAGGGCCAGAGCGTATTGCAGCTGGTCGCCGCCTTCTCCAATGCCTGCGGCAAGCCGCTGCCCTTTCGCATCGAACCGCGCCGCCCGGGCGACATCGCCGCCTGCTGGGCCGATCCGGCCAAAGCCGAGCGCGAGCTGGGCTGGCAGGCAACCCGGGACATAGACGCCATGTGCGCCGACAGCTGGCGCTGGCAGTCCGCCAACCCGAACGGTTACGAGGAGTAGGCCTGCCTGCTCCCTGTTAATAGACGACCTTATTTTTCAATACCTTATTCAGGAGAGATGATGTTCAACCCCGTCGATCATCCCCATCGCCGCTTCAACCCGCTGACCGGCCAGTATGTGCTGGTCTCCCCCCATCGGGCCAAACGCCCCTGGCAGGGACAGGTGGAGAAGGTGAGTCAGGCCCCCAAACAGGCACATGATCCCGACTGCTTCCTCTGCGCAGGCAACACCCGGGTCACCGGCGACATCAACCCCGACTACAAGGGCACCTTCGTCTTTACCAACGACTTCGCCGCCCTGATGCAGGATACCCCGGCCGCCGATAGCGCCAGCGATCCCCTGCTGAAACTGGAAGCCGCCCGCGGCACCAGCCGGGTCATCTGCTTCTCGCCGGATCACGGCAAGACCCTGCCCGAGCTGCCACTGCCCGCCATCGAAGGGGTGATCACCACCTGGATGGATCAGGTCGCCGAGCTGTCAGCCCAGTGGGAATGGGTGCAGGTCTTTGAAAACAAAGGGGCCGTCATGGGCTGCTCCAACCCGCACCCCCACGGCCAGATCTGGGGCAGCGACTTCCTGCCCAACGAGATCGCCCGTGAAGAACAACACCAGCGTGACTGGCTGGCCAAGCATGGCCGCCCCATGCTGCTGGAGTATGTGGAGCGGGAGCTGGCGGATTGCTCGCGCGTCGTGGTGGAGACCGAACACTGGCTCGCCGTAGTTCCCTTCTGGGCCGCCTGGCCGTTCGAAACCCTGCTGCTGCCCAAGGCGCACGTTCCCTCCATGCTCAACCTGACCAAGGCCCTGCAACAGGATCTCGCGGTGGCGCTCAAGGAGCTCACCAGCCGCTACGACAACCTGTTCGAGTGCAGCTTCCCCTACTCCATGGGCTGGCACTTCGCGCCGCCCAAATCGGAGTGCCCCGAAGCGTGGCAGCTACATGCCCACTTCTATCCGCCCCTGCTGCGCTCCGCCACGGTGCGCAAATTCATGGTCGGCTTCGAGATGCTGGCCGAAACCCAGCGCGACCTGACTCCGGAGCAGGCCGCCGAGCGGCTGCGCGCCCTGAGCCCCATTCACTACAACCAGACCAGCCACACCAATGAGGAGGCCCTATGACCCCCAGCCAACGCGTCAGCGCCGTTTTTGCCGAGCAATTTGCCAAAGCGCCCGATCTGCTGGTGCGCGCCCCCGGCCGCGTCAACCTCATCGGTGAACATACCGACTACAACGATGGCTTCGTGCTGCCCTGCGCCATCGACTACGAGACCTGCGTCGCAATCGGCCTGCGCGATGACCGGCAAGTACAGGTGATCGCCGCCGACTACGACAACCAGCGCGACCAGTTCGACCTCGACCAGCCCATCGAGCACCACCCCAGCCAGCGCTGGAGTGACTACATCCGCGGCGTGGTGAAATATTTGCAGGAGCGCGGTTATGCCCTGCGCGGCCTCGATCTGGTGGTCTCCGGCAACGTGCCGCAGGGGGCGGGGCTCTCCTCCTCCGCCTCACTGGAAGTGGCCATTGGTCAGGCCTTCAAGGAGGCGCTGGGGCTCGCCATCAGTCAGGCCGAGATCGCCCTCAACGGTCAGCAGGCGGAGAACCTGTTCGTCGGCTGCAACTGCGGCATCATGGATCAGATGATCTCCGCCAGCGGCAAAACCGACCACGCCCTGCTGCTCGACTGCCGCTCGCTGGAGACCCGCCTCATCCCCATGCCCACCGATCTGGCGGTACTGATCGTCAACTCCAATGTGCGCCGTGGTCTGGTGGACAGCGAATACAACACCCGTCGCCAGCAGTGCGAAGCGGCCGCCCGCCACTACGGAGTCAAGGCACTGCGCGATCTCGATCTGGCGGCTCTCGAAGCGGGCAAGGCCGGACTGGATGAGGTCTGCTACCGCCGTGCCCGCCACGTGGTAGGCGACAATACCCGCACCCTGGCCGCCGCCGATGCGCTGGCGCAAGGGGATCTGGTTCGTCTCGGCGAGCTGATGGCCGATTCACACGCCGCCATGCGCGATGACTTCGAAATCACAGTGCCCGCCATCGACGGTCTGGTGGAGATCATCAAGGCCAGGCTCGGCACCGAAGGCGGCGTACGGATGACTGGCGGCGGCTTCGGCGGCTGCGTGGTCGCCCTGCTGCGCCCCGAGAAGGTGGCCGAGGTGATCGCCGCGGTTGAAGGCGAGTATCCGACCCGCTTCGGCCTCAAGGCTGACTGCTACGTCTGCTCTGCCAGCGCCGGAGCAGGCAAGCTATGAGCAGCGCCATGACGCCATTCGAACTGGAAAACGAGGAGGGGCTGCGCCTGCGCGGCCTCGACTTCGGCGCCACCCTCACCTCCCTCACCCTGCCGGTGGCGGGCAAACGGCGCGAAGTGCTGCTGGGTTGTGCCGACGACACCTATCCCAACCAACAGGTGTGGCTGGGCGCGGTGGCGGGACGTTTTGCCAACCGCATCGGCGGCGCCGAACTGCTACGCGATGGCGAGCGCTGGTCGCTGGATGCCAATCAGGCACCCAACTGCCTGCATGGCGGGCAGGCGGGGTTTCATCGCCAGCAGTGGCACATCAAGGAGCTGGAAGCGGATCGGGTCAAGCTGGCGTTGCTCTCCCGAGCGGGGGATCAGGGCTTTCCCGGCAATCTGCGGGTAACCCTGGAGTACCGGCTGGAGCAGAGCGATCTGGTGGTGGATTTTATCGCCTGCACGGATGCCGCTACGCCGGTCAGCCTCACCAGCCATGCCTACTTCAATCTCGATGACGACCCTGACGGCGGCGATGTGCGTGACCACCTCATCAGCATCAATGCCGACCACTTCCTGCCGACCGACCCAAGCGGTTTGCCGATCGCCATCACCCCGGTGGAGGGGCCATTCGATCTGCGCCAAGAGCGCCTTGTCGGGCTGGATTGGCTGAGCCATCCCCAGCAGCAACAGGCCAAGGGATACGACCACGCCTTTGTGCTCAACGGCCCGGCGCAGGAGTGGGCTGCTCGCGTGGTATCGGGTGACAGACAGCTGGCGATGGAGGTCTACACCAACCAGCCCTCGCTGCAGTTATACAGCGGCAACTGGCTGGCCAATACCCCGAATCGCCAGGGTCTGGCGCACCGGGATCACGACGGCTTCTGTCTGGAGGCGCAGCAACTACCCGACAGTCCGAACCGGCCCGAGCTGGGCGACCCCTGGCTGGTGCCGGGCGAGCGCTATCATCACCAGACTCGCTACCGCTTTATCCGCGACTGACTTAAAGGTTTCATAATTTTTCCGTAGCAGCGCCAGCCACATTCGAGCAAGATAAGCCGCCCCGAGACCCTTCCGGGGCGTTTTTGCATCAACGTAGCAAGGATTCTGTTCGATGACTGACACCTATAGCCTGCTGGTCGCCTTTATTCTGGGCGTTGTCGAGGGGCTGACCGAGTTCCTCCCCGTCTCTTCAACCGGCCACATGATCATCGTCGGCCATCTGCTGGGCTTTGAAGGGCCCAAGGCCGCTACCTTCGAAGTGGTGATCCAGCTTGGTTCGATTCTCGCGGTGGTTGCCGTCTTCTGGCGCCGCCTGTTTGGTTTGATTGGCATCCACTTCGGCCAGAAGCCGGAACCGGGCCACGCCACCCTGTCGCTGATCCACGTCATCCTCGGCATGATGCCCGCCATCGTGGTCGGTCTGGCCATCCACAGCTGGATCAAGGCCAACCTGTTTGGCCCGCAGACCGTGATGTATGCGCTGGTAGCAGGCGGTATCCTGCTGATCATCGCCGAGAAGTTCCGCCCGGCAGTTCGCTCCGAAACCCTGGATGACATCAGCTACAAGCAGGCATTCGGTATCGGCCTGTTCCAGTGTCTGGCGCTGTGGCCCGGCTTCTCACGCTCCGGCGCCACCATCAGCGGCGGCATGCTGATGGGGATCAGCCGCCATGCAGCGGCCGAGTTCTCCTTCATCATGGCGGTACCCATGATGATGGCGGCCAGTACGCTCGATCTCTACAAGAGCCGCGACTTCCTCTCCATGGCCGACTTCCCGATGTTTGCGGTGGGCTTTATCACCGCCTTCGTGGTCGCCATGATCGCCATCAAGAGCTTCCTGGCGCTGATCCGCCGCCTCGACTTCATCCCGTTCGCCATCTACCGCTTTATCGTGGCATTCGCCGTCTACCTGCTGTTTGTCGCCTGACCCGCAGCCAGCAATCAAATGACAAAAGGGACCGCAAGGTCCCTTTTTTATTGTCCAAGCCCCTCAGTAGAGGTGCTGGCTGATGCCATTGAGCAGCCGCGACAACCCCTTGGTGAACTGCACCGGCGCATCCTGCACCGTGTAGCAGAGGCAGCCATCCGGCGTGTGCGGGCTGTGGGCGTGGCTGGCATCGCGCCAGATAAAATCCCCGGCCTGATAGAGGGTGTCGCCATCCTGAATATTGCCCGCCAGCAGCAGGGTCAGTTCATAACCCTGATGGGTGTGCTCGGGGATGCGACCACCCGCATCGATATGGAGCAGGCTGGCGCGAGCCCCCATCTCATCCAGCGGCAAACTCTGCTGACGAATGGCCCCGATATGGCGCCACTTGGGCGAGCGGTAGCGGGCCAGCACCCGCGGCAAGCGGTAAGCGTGACCGGCCACTTCGAGCTCCGCAGGCTGGGCTCTGGGCAGATCGGTAACGGGTGCGGCAACCGGTTCGGGCTGCGCCAGAATATCCGCCAGCATGGCGTCAAACCCGACGTCCAGCGCCATGCCATCGCGGGAGGCCAGCTCGGGCTCTGCCGGCGAGGCAAGATATTGCTGCGCCAGCTCCTCTTCGAATGCCTTCAGTCGGGCAGCACAATCAGGGCAGAGTTCACAGTGGGCGGAGAGTCCCACCGCCAGCGGCAGAGGGAGCTCGTCGGCGGCGAAGGCGCGCAGCATAGGGTCGGTTGGATGGGCTTTAATCATGGCCTTGCTCCACTTGCTCTTTCAATTTCTGTAGCGCCAGCCGGAGGCGGGACTTGATGGTACCGAGCGGCACGCCAAGTCGCTCCGCCAGCTCCTGCTGGGAGAACTCCTGCAGATAGATGCCACGCACCACCTGCTGTTGCGGCTCAGGCAGGGTGCCGAGGTAGTGGGCCATCTGGCGGGTCAGCACCGCATCTTCCCCGCCGCTCAGATGCTCCTCTTCGGCCTGAAACTCCAGCACCGGCCACAGCTCTTCGGCACAGAGATCCTCCTTGCTGGCACGGCGACGGCGCAGCAGATCGAAGCACTGGTTGCGCATCACTGTGTAGATCCAGGTGGTTGGCGCCCCCTTCTCCGGGTGATAGAGACGCGCTTTCTGCCACACCAGCAGCATGGTCTCCTGCACCAGCTCCATGGCGTTGGCCTCGCTGCCGAGATGGCGCAGCCCGTAGCTGCGAATACGCGGCGCAAAGTGTTGGAACAGGCGGGCAAACGCGGCCTTGTCGGCTTGCTCTGCCACCCTGATCAGCAGAGATTTGAGGTCGCCATCCGGGTTATCCATCACGGGTGAAGTCCTGCGTATGGTCGAGTGTGGTTGGCCAGTATATGCCATTGCGCCATCCCTTTGGTGTGCTGTCGAACATGCTGTGGTAATGACTGGTACGGCGCTGCGCCACTGGCGGATCAGCAAGTCAGGAAAAATCAGTGGCTGGCCACCAGCACCCCCTTGAGCAGGGCGATGGCAGGCTGATTGTCGGCAGCGGCCAGCAGCAGCTGCTTATGCTCGGGCGGGATCGGCAGCACCTCCAGCCAGCGCTGGGCCACCCAGTTGCCATCGTCCCAGCGGGGCGCGAGATAGAGGGCGGCATAGTCGGGATAGTCGGCAAACACCTCCCTAAGCGCCTCAGCCAGTGGTTGCTGATCGGGATGGAGCCGCCGGGGTGGCCATGCCGGCAGCGAGGTTACCTCGCCGATGCGCAGGCCATCCTGCTCCTGCCACAGATCCTCTATCTGCACCCGCTCCATACCCTGCACCGTGATCCCCAGCATGCCGTCCGGCAGCCGGTCGAAGTCGATGACCTTGACCCGGGTGGCGATGGGCAGCATGTTGCGCAGGGCATCGGGCTGGCGCCGATCCACCATGCAGAGGGCAAAGCCCGCCTCCCCCGCTTCGGCCACCATCCGCAGATATCTGGGCTCGAAGATCCGCAGCGGCATGATGCCGCCGGGCAGCAGGTGGGCTGATAGGGGAAACAGTGCCAGTCGCATCACAAACTCCTTGCCGGGTTACGACTCTAGGTACGTGCAACAGCCAGCGGGAGATCAGTGTCGGGAAAAACCCTTAACAATCAGGGGAAATAGCCTGGACAAGGCGCTTCGATATGCAGTAGAAATGGATAAGCACCGTAATTTCCGTCCAATATTCTGGAATATGGCGCCAAACGCAGTGAAATATCCGCCCGACAGCGAGCGGCGGGTCATCCCTATAGTTTTCTCGAGCCGATGCGGGTAAAATTCACGCCCTTATATATCAGTCATTTTTCGACGCGCAACCTTGGTGGTCAGTTATGAAAGAGCATATTCATCATCTACTTGAACAAACGGTAGCCAATCTCAAGTCAGCAGGCGTCCTGCCGGCGGACCTGGAAGCCCGCGTGCAAGTAGACCGATGCAAGGAAAAAGCTCACGGTGACCTGGCCACCAACCTGGCCATGCTGCTGGCCAAGCCGGCCCGCAAGAATCCCCGTGAGCTGGCGGCTGCCATCATCGAGCACCTGCCTGCCTCCGACCTGATCGCCAAGGTCGAGATCGCCGGCCCCGGCTTCATCAACTTCTTCTTCGACCAGCGCTGGCTGGCCGGTCAGGTCGAGGCCATGGTGACCTCTGCCAACGCCAACGTGAAGTTGCCGACCCCGCAGACCGTGGTGGTGGACTACTCCGCCCCCAACGTGGCCAAAGAGATGGCCGTGCACCATATCCGCTCCACCGTACTCGGTGACGTAGCCGCTCGTGCGCTGGAGTTCCTCGGCCACAAGGTGGTGCGTGCCAACCACATCGGTGACTGGGGTACCCAGTTCGGCATGCTGATCGCCTATCTGGAGAAGATGGCCAACGAGAACGCCTCCGACATGGAGCTGCGCGACCTGGAAGCCTTCTACACCCAGGCCAAGCGTTGCTACGACGAAGACGAAGCCTTCGCCGAGCGCGCCCGTAACTACGTGGTGAAACTGCAGGGTGGCGACGAGTACTGCCGTACCATGTGGAAGAAGCTGGTCGACATGACCATGGAGCAGAACCAGCGCAACTACGACCGCCTGAATGTCTCCCTGACCAACAAGGACATCATGGGCGAGTCCATGTACAACGACATGCTGCCGGAGATCGTTGCCGACCTGAAAGCCAAGGGGCTGGCGGTCGAGAGCGAAGGTGCCACCGTTGTCTTCCTGGACGAGTTCAAGAACAAGGATGGCGAGGCCATGGGCGTCATCATTCAGAAGAGCGATGGCGGTTTCCTCTACACCACCACCGACATCGCCTGTGCCAAATACCGTTACGAAACTCTGGGCGCCGACCGGGTGATGTACTTCATCGACTCCCGTCAGCACCAGCACCTGATGCAGGCCTGGACCATCACCCGCAAGGCGGGTTATGTGCCGGAATCCGTGCCGCTCGAGCACCACGCCTTCGGCATGATGCTGGGCAAGGATGGTCGTCCCTACAAGACCCGCTCCGGTGGCACCGTCAAGCTGGTTGACCTGCTGAACGAAGCGGAAGAGCGTGCCGCCGCCCTGCTGGAGAGCCGCAACAGCGACCTCTCCGCCGAAGAGAAGGCCGAAGTGGTGCACGCCATCGCCATGGGTGCGGTCAAGTATGCGGATCTCTCCAAGAACCGCACCACCGACTACATCTTCGACTGGGATCTGATGCTCTCCTTTGAAGGCAACACAGCTCCTTACCTGCAATACGCCTACACCCGTATTCAGTCCATCTTCCGCAAGGCCGGCGTCGATGCCGCTACCCTGACCGGCAATGTGACTCTGAACGAGGAAGCGGAAGAGACCCTGGCCCAGAAGCTGATCCAGTTCTCCGACGCGGTCAACGGCGTGGCGGACAAGGGAATGCCGCACCTGCTCTGTACCTATCTGTACGAGCTCTCCGGCAACTTCATGACCTTCTACGAAGCCTGCCCGATCAATAAGGATGGCGTGGACGAAGCGACCCGTCAGAGCCGTCTGCTGCTGTGTGCTGCCACCGCCAAGGTGCTCAAGCTGGGCCTCGGCGTACTGGGTATCTACACCCTGGAGCGCATGTAATAGATGGCGACTCGGGATTATGTCGGCAACCGTCCGCGACGTCGCGCGGGCGGTCGCAACACCAAGAAAGCGGCTCCGCGCCGCTTTCCTGTTATCCCGGCCCTGCTGGCCGGGGCGCTGCTGGCAGGCTTTGGCGGCTTCCTCTACATGATCAATGGCAAGGGCCACGATGCCCCCACCATTGAAGAACAGGTCAAAGCCAACAAGCCAAAACCGCAGAACAACGGGTTGCCTCAGGAGAAGTGGAGCTACATCGAACGGCTTGAGAACAAGCAGGTCGATATCATAGAGCCGCCGACCCAGCCGGGCGTTCTGCCGCCGCCTCCTGCCGATACCATGACCCTGCAGCCGGAGAAGCTGCCGCAGCCGGTGCCGACCGACATTCCCCAGCCGGGAACACCGATCGGCCAGCCCAAGCCCTATCAGCCCAATCCGGCGACCACCCCCTCCACCTCCGGTGCGCCGGTTGCCAGCGCCCAGGAGCAGGTGATCGACCGCAAGGCCGAGCGTGAGCGGATGGAGCGGGAGATCCGTGCCGAGCTGGAGCGTGAGCGAGCCGCTGCCGCCAAAGCGCAACCGGCAGCCCAACAGCCTGCCCAAACCGCAGCTGCCGACAGTGGCCGCTATATGATGCAGTGTGCCGCCCTGCGCTCGCAGGATTCTGCGGAGTCGCTCAAGGCACGCATCGCCTTCACTGCCGGCCTCTCTTCCAGCCTGCAGGTGATCAATGGCGCCAACGGCACCGTCTACAAGGTGATGGTCGGCCCCTTCAACGGCAAGGCCGCCGCCGACGCGGCCAACCGCAAGCTGCAGAGCTCGGGCATCAGTGGCTGCATCCCCAAGAAAGGGTAAGCGCCCGTTTTACCATGAGGGGCCGGGTGGCAACACCCGGCCCCTCTTCTTTGGGCTTCCTTCGCACCCATAGCCCCATCTCGCGCTTATCCCGGCCGATTGCAGGCTTGAAAAGCCGTTTTGCCATCCCCATCTTTTCTCCCATGCACAGTCAGGCCGTCATTCGGCTCAAGCGAGGTAAGTAAAGTGACTACCATAGTTTCAGTTCGCCGCAACGGTCAGGTCGTCATCGGTGGCGATGGCCAGGTTTCTCTTGGCAACACCGTCATGAAGGGCAACGCCCGCAAGGTTCATCGCCTCTACAACGGCAAGGTGCTGGCAGGTTTTGCCGGTGGCACCGCCGACGCCTTCACCCTGCTCGAACGCTTTGAAGCCAAACTGCAGGCCCATCAGGGTAATCTGGAGCGCGCCGCCGTGGCGCTGGCCAAAGATTGGCGCACCGATCGTGCCCTGCGCCGCCTCGAAGCACTGCTGGCCGTCGCCGACGAGCAAAAATCCTTCATCATCACCGGTAACGGTGACGTGGTGCAGCCGGAGCACGATCTCATCGCCATCGGCAGCGGCGGCAACTTCGCCCAGTCCGCGGCCATCGCCCTGCTGGAAAACACCGATCTGGATGCCAGGAGCATCGTCGAGAAGGCGCTCAAGATCGCCGGCGACATCTGCGTCTTCACCAACCAGCACCACACCGTCGAAGTGCTGGACTATTCGGCCAAATAAGCTGGCTACATAGCAACCAATTCTCCAAGGGGTGGGCACTGCCCGCCCCTGATACAGGAACTCCATCATGTCCGAGATGACCCCGAGAGAAATCGTCCACGAACTGGATCGTCACATCATTGGTCAGGCCGATGCCAAGCGTGCGGTGGCCGTCGCCCTGCGCAACCGCTGGCGCCGGATGCAGCTCAACGAAGAGATGCGCCATGAAGTGACCCCGAAGAACATCCTGATGATCGGCCCGACCGGTGTCGGCAAAACCGAGATCGCCCGTCGTCTGGCCAAACTGGCCAACGCCCCCTTCATCAAGGTGGAAGCGACCAAGTTCACCGAAGTGGGCTATGTCGGCAAGGAAGTGGACAGCATCATTCGCGATCTGACCGATGTCGCCATCAAGCTGGTGCGCGAGACCGAGATGGAGAAGATGAAATACCGCGCCGAGGAAGCCGCCGAAGAGCGCATTCTCGATGCGCTGCTGCCCAACCCGCGCAACACCTGGGGCGAGGAAGAGAAAGCCGACAACTCCAACACCCGCCAGATCTTCCGCAAGAAACTGCGCGAAGGTCAGCTGGATGACAAGGAGATCGAGCTGGATCTGGCCGCCTCCCCGATGGGCGTCGAAATCATGACCCCGCCGGGCATGGAAGAGATGGCCAACCAGCTGCAGGGGCTGTTCCAGAATCTGGGCCAGAACCAGAAGAAGAAGCGCAAGATCAAGGTCAAAGAGGCCATGAAGGCGCTGATCGAAGAGGAAGCGGCCAAGCTGGTCAACCCGGAAGAGCTGAAGCAGAAAGCCATCGCTGCGGTCGAGAACAACGGCATCGTCTTCCTCGACGAGATCGACAAGATCTGCAAGCGCGGCGAGAGCTCCGGCCCCGATGTCTCCCGTGAAGGGGTTCAGCGCGACCTGCTGCCGCTGGTCGAGGGCTGCACCGTCAACACCAAGCACGGCATGGTCAAGACCGACCATATCCTGTTTGTCGCCTCCGGTGCCTTCCAGATCGCCAAGCCGTCCGACCTCATCCCCGAGCTGCAGGGTCGTCTGCCGATCCGGGTCGAGCTGACCGCGCTGACTACTGAAGATTTCGAGCGGATCCTGACCGAGCCGAACGCCTCCCTGACCGATCAGTACAAGGCGCTGATGGCCACCGAAGGGGTCAACATCGAGTTCACTCAGGATGGTATCCGCCGTCTGGCCGAAGCGGCCTGGCAGGTCAACGAGCGTACCGAGAACATCGGTGCCCGCCGTCTGCACACCGTGATGGAACGCCTGATGGAAGATATCTCCTACGACGCCTCCGAGAAGTCCGGCGAGACCTTCGTCATCAACACCGACTACGTCAACGCCCACCTCGGCAAGCTGATTGAAGACGAGGATCTGAGCCGCTTTATTCTGTAAGCGCGAGTGATCTGAAAACGCCTCCCTTGTGGAGGCGTTTTTTTTCCATGTCACCTCGTTCATTTCACACTACATCGTCCGGATTCAGGCCCACACCTGCGGCAACCCGTTCAATCCCAAGCCGTTTCCAAACCTCTCCTTGCCAACGCCCGCCGTTTTTTCATCCCCGCTGAAATCTGCTCAAAAAAAGATCTTTCCTATTCTCGGTGACTGATTTATACATACGTATAAATCAGAACAAAATCTGTTCAGCAGGAACCAGAACGATGAATCCAACCCGGCAGAAACTGCTCGATACCGGCCTCGCCATCGCCACCGAGAAGGGGCTGCGCGGCCTGACGGTGCGCGAGCTGGCGGCGGCGGCAGAGGTGAACCTCGGCTCCTTCGTCTACCACTTCGGCAACCGCGACGCCTTTATCGACGAGCTGGTCGAGCTCTGGTATGCCCCCCTCTATGACGAGCTCAAGGCGGTGGCAGCCAAAGGCTCCTACCCCTCTGCCATCGCCATGTTCGAGGCCACCATGGAGGCGCTGATCGGGCTGGTGGCGCGCCAGCGCGGCTTCATCAACCACCTGTTTGGCGATGCGCTGGCAGGTGAAGGGGCGGCCCAGCGCTTTCTGCTCAGCCTGCCGCGCCGTCATCCCCTGCTGCTGATCGAGCAGGTACGGATGGCACAGGCGGAAGGGTCGCTGGTCGCGGGTCACCCGCTCCAGCTGATGATCTTCATCATGGGGTCGGTCGGCCTGCCGCTGGTGATCGCAGGCAGCGGTCGTCAGCTCGGCTGGCTGCCTGAACAGGCCGCCCCCTTTCTCAGCCAGATAGACAGCCCCGAGGCCGCCAGACAGCGGCTGGTATGGGCCCTGAGCGGCCTGCGCCCCACCGACATGAAAGAAGGAGAAGCGGCATGAAACAACGCATCGCGATGGTAGCTCTGCTGCTGGCCGTTCTCAGTGGTTACCTCTGGTTGCAGAGCCATCCTCAAGGAGAAGCGGTATGAAGCAACGCATTGCAATCGTAGCCCTGCTGCTAACCGTTATCGGTGGCTACCTCTGGTGGCAGGGGCGCCCGGCTGACGGCTCCATCCTCTACGGCAACGTCGATATTCGCGACGTCAATCTGGCCTTTCGGGTCGGCGGCCGCGTCGATCAGGTGCTGGTTGATGAGGGGGATAGGGTAAAAGCCGGTCAACTGCTGGCCCGCCTCGATCCGGTTCCCCTCACCCACAGCCGCGACAGCGCCCGCGCCAATCTGGCTGCGCTCACTGCCGCCAACACCTTGATCCACAAAGGCTATCGCAGCGAAGAGACCGATCGCGCCCGGGCCGTACTGGCCGCCGCCGAAGCCGCTGCACTGGAAGCCGACCAGCAGTGGCGCCGCCAGAGCGCATTGGCCGCCACCGGCGCCATCTCCCGCGGTCAGCTCGATACCGCCCGCTCCCAGCGGGATCAGACCCAGGCGCAGGTACGCTCGGCACGCGAACAGCTCGCCCAGCTCGAAACCGGCTACCGCCCGGAGGAAATCGCCCAGTCCGATGCCCAGCTGGAAGGGGCCAAAGCGGTGCTCGCCAGTGCCGAACTGGCGCTGGCAGATGCCAACCTGACCGCCCCCAGCGACGGCATCATCATCAGTCGCGCCATCGAGAACGGCAGCATGGTGCAGAGCGGAGCGACCGCCTTCAACCTCTCCCTGACCGCGCCAGTCTGGGTGCGCGCCTATGTGGAGGAGCCCTGGCTCGGCCACTTCCCGAGCGGCGCCAAAGTGACCCTCACCACCGACTCGCGGCCTGATCAGCCCTATCACGGGGTGGTGGGCTTTGTCTCGCCGACCGCCGAGTTCACCCCGAAATCGGTGGAGACGCCTGACTTGCGCACTCACCTCGTCTACCGGCTGCGCATCGTGGTGCAGGATCCCGACCCGGCCCTGCGCCAGGGGATGCCGGTCACTGTCAGGCTGGCGCCATGAGCTGCGCCATCTCCCTCGAGGGGCTCACCAAACGCTTTGGCGAGCGGGTCGCCCTCAACGCCATCTCGGCCACCATTCCGGCTGGCGGCATCACCGGGCTGGTCGGCCCCGACGGCGCCGGCAAGAGCACTTTGCTACGCCTTCTGGCCGGTCTGCTGATCCCCGAAGCGGGCACCATCCGGGTGCTGGGGCTGGATCCGGTGAGCGAGGGGGATCTGCTGCGTCAGCGCCTCGGCTACATGCCCCAGCAGTTTGGCCTCTACGAGGATCTCAGCGTGCTGGAGAACCTCACCCTCTACGCTGACTTGCGCGGCGTACTGGAGCCCGAACGCACGCCCACCTTCGCGCGGCTGCTCGCCTTCACCGATCTCGCCCGCTTCACCGCACGACCGGCGGGCAAGCTCTCTGGCGGGATGAAGCAGAAGCTCGGGCTGGCCTGCGCTCTGCTCGGCACCCCGGATGTGCTGCTGCTCGACGAACCGGGAGTCGGGGTCGATCCCATCTCCCGCCGCGCCCTCTGGCAGATGGTGCGCGAGCTGGCAAAAGGGGGGATGACGGTGCTCTGGAGTACCGCCTATCTCGATGAGGCGGAGCTGTGCGACCACGTGCTGCTGATGGCGGATGGCGAGGTGCGCACCAGCGGCACGCCGGCCGATCTGATGGGGGTCATGGCCAGCCGCTGCTGGCTGCTGGAGGCGGGGCAACTGGATGGCCGCGAGCGACGCGCTCTGCTGCGCCGGGCACTGGCGCACCCCGCGGTGATGGATGGCGCCGTGGCGGGGGAGCGGGTTCGCCTGCTGCTGCACCCGGGCATGACGCCCCCGCCGCTGGCGGAGCTGCATCTCGCCAACGGCACCTTTCAACCGGCCCTGCCCCGGCTGGAGGATGCCTTTATCGACCTGCTCGGCGGCGGCCCCGGCGGAGAGTCGAGTCTGGCAGCCGGGATGCGCGAAGCGGAACTGCCGCAGGGGGTCTCCCCCGAGGCGGTGATCGAGGCGCGCCACCTCACCAAG
Organism: Aeromonas sp. SCS5; assembly: GCF_001887375.1. Taxonomy (NCBI): domain Bacteria; kingdom Pseudomonadati; phylum Pseudomonadota; class Gammaproteobacteria; order Aeromonadales; family Aeromonadaceae; genus Aeromonas; species Aeromonas sp. SCS5. The sequence goes on along the minus strand of NZ_LFCS01000012.1, from coordinate 50,194 downwards.
CGCTTCGGCGATTTTGCCGCCACCGATGATGTCAGCTTTGCGGTGCGCCGCGGCGAGATCTTCGGCCTGCTCGGCCCCAACGGGGCGGGCAAGTCCACCACCTTCAAGATGGAGTGCGGCCTGCTGCGCCCGAGCGAGGGACAGGCGCTGGTGACCGGCATCGATCTGGCTCACAGCCCCTCGGCGGCGCGCCAGCGCCTCGGCTACATGGCGCAGAAGTTCTCCCTCTACAAGCAGCTCACCGTGGCCCAGAACCTCTCCTTCTTCGCCGGTATCTACGGCCTGTTCGGCCACCACCAGCAGACGCGGATCGATGCCATGGTGACTGCCTTTGCCCTCGCCCCCTGGCTCGATCAGAAGGCGGAATCCCTGCCGCTCGGCCTGCGCCAGCGCTTATCGCTGGCCTGCGCCCTGCTGCACGAGCCGCCGCTGCTGTTTCTCGACGAGCCCACCTCCGGGGTCGATCCGGTGACCCGGCGCGAGTTCTGGTCGCACATCAACGCGCTGGCCGACCACGGCGTCACCGTGCTGGTCACCACCCACTTTATGGACGAGGCGGAGTATTGCGACCGCATTGCCCTCATCTATCGCGGCAAGCTGCTGGCGCTCGGCACTCCGGACGATCTCAAGGGGCTGGCCGCCAAAGAGGCGGCGACTTCTCTGCCAACCGGCTCCTTGCCGACCTGTTCTTTGCCAACAATGGAAGAGGCCTTTATCACCCTGGTCGAGCGGGCCAGCGAGGAGGAAGCATGAGCATCAACCGTCGGCGACTGCTGGCCCTCTGCCGCAAAGAGACGCTGCAAATCGTCCGTGACCCGAGCAGCATCCTCATCGCCTTCATCATGCCGGTGGTACTGCTGGTGGTAATGGGTTACGCCATCAATCTGGATGTGGACCACCTGCGCCTCGGCATCTGGCGTACCGATAGCGGCGCCCCGGCGGTGCGGCTGGAGCAGGCCCTGCGCGGCTCAACCGCGCTGGAGATCCACAGCGGCCCGAGCAGGGAGTCCCTGCTCGCCACTCTGGCCCGTGGCGAGATCCGCGGCCTGCTGGTGATCGATGACGGCTTCTCCCGCGCCATGGCCGGTCAGAGCAATGGCACGCCGCAGGCGCTGCTGCTGACTGACGGCTCCGAGCCCAACACCGCCAACTTCGTCACCAACTATGTGCAGGGGATCTGGCAGGGGTGGCTCGCCGGCGAGGGGGTTGCCATGCCGGTGTCGATAGAGAGCCGCGCCTGGTTCAACCCGGCGCTGGTGAGCCGCAACTTTCTGGTGCCGGGCTCCATTGCGGTGGTGATGACCATCATAGGGGCCCTGCTTACCTCGCTGGTGGTGGCGCGGGAGTGGGAGCGCGGCACCATGGAGGCGCTGCTCGCCACCCCGGTCACCAAGGGGGAGCTGCTGCTCTCCAAGCTGCTGCCCTACTATGGCCTTGGCCTCATTGCCATGCTGCTCTGCCTGCTCTTCTCGGTGGCGGTGATGGCGGTGCCGTGGCGCGGCTCCCTGCTGCAGCTCTTTCTGGTCACCAGCGTCTTTCTCGGCAGCGCCCTCGGGCTCGGGCTGTTCCTCTCCACCGTGATGCGCAGCCAGTTCAACGCCGCGCAGGCAGCGCTGATCGCCGCCTTTCTGCCCGCCGTGATGCTGTCGGGCTTCGTGTTCGAGATCGCCAGCATGCCGCCGCTGCTGCGGGCCATCACTCACCTCATTCCGGCCCGCTACTTCGCGAGCTCCCTGCAGACCCTCTATCAGGCGGGCAGCGTCTTCTCGATCCTGTTGGTCAACGGTTTCTGTCTGCTGCTACTGGCCGGTTTCTGGCTGGTCCTGACCGCCCGCAAGACGCGGCGCACTCTGGAGTAACCCATGCTGATCCGACTCTGGTGGCTGATCCGAAAAGAGCTGCAGGCCCTGATGGGCAATACTCAGGGGCGCTTTCTGCTCATCATGCCGGTGCTGTTGCAAACCGCCCTCTTCCCGTTCGCCGCCACTCTGGAGGTGACCGGCAACACGCTGGCCATCTACAACCAGGATGGCGGTGCCCAGAGCCGCGAGCTGCTGGAGCGCCTCACCCATATGCCCGCCTTTACCACCATCATCCCGGTGCAGGGCGAGGCGGGCATGACCGAGGCCATCACCGGGCAGCAGGCGCTGCTCGGGCTGATTATTCCGGGGGATTTCTCCCGCCGGCTGGCGCGCGGCGAACCGGCCAAGGTGCAGCTGATCATCGACGGCCGCCGCTCCAACGGCGGTCAGGTGGCGGCGGGCTACATCAGTCAGGTGATCGCCCGCTGGCAAAGTGAGGGCAAGGGGCAACCCGAGCTGGCGGTACGCAACCTCTACAACCCCAACGTCGAGTTCCACTGGCATATCCTGCCAGCGCTGGTGGCCATCATCACCACCACCGGCTGTCTGATTGTCACCGCCCTCTCGGTCGCGCGGGAGCGGGAGGAGGGCACCTTCGATCAGCTGCTGGTCTCCCCCCTCACCGCAGGCTGGATCATGGCGGGCAAGGCGGTGCCCGGCATCATGGTGGCGGTGGGACAAGGGTGCATAGTCGCGCTGGCCGCCCGTTTTGTCTTCCATCTCCCCTTTGCCGGCAGCCTCAGCCTGCTGATGGCGGGCATGGTCTGCTACGGGCTGGCGCTGGCCGGGATCGGGCTCTTCATCTCCTCGTTCTGCTCGACCCAGCAGCAAGCCTTTCTCGGGGTCTTCTCCTTCACCGTACCGGCGGTGATCCTCTCGGGCTACATCTCGCCGGTGGAGAACATGCCGCAGGTGTTCCAGTGGCTGGCGGCCATCGACCCCCTCACCCACTTCATCGTGCTGCTCAAGGGGGTCTTCCTCAAGGGGTTTGACTGGTCGGCCGCCTGGCCCCTGCTCTGGCCGCTGCTCGCCATCGCCGGCGTCACCCTGTCGCTGGCGCTCGCCATGTTCCGCCGCCATATCGCCTGACGCGCAGCCTTGCTCGGCTGATACCCATTGATGCCGGTCTCGCCCAGCGCGAGACCGGCCTTTTCCACCAGAAGTTTTCACTCCCCGGCAGTTGTTAAACTAGGTTTTCCCTCCACCATCCCTCACCCCAAGCCAGCGCAGAAATCATCAACTGGTATACCTATTTTTGTATATCTTTGAATTTTATCGAATTACCCCTGACGAGATATATAAATAGACACTTGATTTGCATCAATTGCCCGCCCCTGCCGACTGGGTAGCCTAGCCCCAGAATGATGTTTTATTACTCCAAACTAGAGGCAATCATGAGCAAAGTCAGACTGGTCGTTGTGGGCAACGGCATGGTGGGGCACCGCTTCATCGAAGAGTTGATCGAGCGGGCCGACCCGGGCCGCTACGAGATCACCGTCTTCGGTGCAGAACCCCGTCCCGCCTACGATCGCGTCCATCTCTCCTCCTACTTCTCCCATCACACCAGTGAAGATCTCTCCCTCGTCAAACCCGGCTTCTACGACAAGCACGGCATCCGCCTGCTGCTCGGCGAAGCGGTGAAAAAAATCGACAGGGCCAACCGCGAAGTGCACTCCAACAAGGGCACTGTGGTCGGGTACGACAAACTGGTGCTGGCCACCGGCTCCTACCCCTGGGTGCCGCCCATTGCGGGCAGCCAGCACCACGAGTGCTTCGTCTATCGCACCATCGAGGATCTGAAAGCCATCCGCAGCGCCGCCAGGAGTGGCAAGAGCGGGGTGGTGATCGGTGGCGGCCTGCTTGGCCTCGAAGCCGCCGGCGCCCTCAAGGCACTGGGTCTCGAAACCCATGTGGTGGAGTTTGCTCCGGTACTGATGGCCGAGCAGCTCGACGGTCAGGGCGGCCAGCTGCTGCGCCGCAAGATTGAATCCATGGGCGTGCAGGTACACACCAGCAAGAGCACCAGCGAGATCCTGATGCATGGCGGCGAGCAGGCGAAACACCGCCTCGCTTTCGCCGACGGCAGCCAGCTTGAAGTGGACGTGGTGGTCTTCTCCACCGGCATTCGCCCGCAAGATACCCTCGGCCGTTACGGTGATCTCGCCATCGCCGAGCGCGGCGGCATCGTCATCGACGATCACTGCCTCACCTCCGACCCCGACATCTATGCCATCGGCGAGTGCGCCGCCTGGCAGGGCCGCTTCTTCGGGCTGGTGGCACCGGGCTACAAGATGGCCCAGATCACCGTCGACCATCTGCTCGGCGGCGACAGCCGTTTCGAGGGGGCAGACATGAGCGCCAAGCTCAAGCTGCTCGGCGTCTCCGTCGGCTCCATCGGTGATGCTCACGGCCGCACCCCGGGCAGCCACAGCTATGTGTTTCAGGACGATCAGGCTGGCGTCTACAAGAAGATCGTGGTGAGCGAAGACAACAGCCGCCTGCTCGGCGCCGTGCTGGTGGGTGACGTGGAAGATTACGGCAACCTGCTGCAGATGATGCTCAACGCCCTGCCGCTGCCGAGCCACCCGGACACCCTGATCCTGCCCGCCTACGCCGGCGCCAAGCCGACGCTGGGGGTGGATGCCCTGCCGGAGAGCGCCCAGATCTGCTCCTGCTTCGACGTCTCCAAGGGCGACATCGCCAAGGCGGTGGCCGAGGGTCACACCACGCTGGCCGCCATCAAGCAGCACACCAAGGCCGGTACCGGCTGCGGCGGCTGTGTGCCGCTCATCAGTCAGGTGCTCAACGCCGAACTGGTGAAGCAGGGCATCGAGGTCAACAACCACCTCTGCGCCCACTTCTCCCACTCCCGTCAGGAGCTGTTCCATCTGGTCAAGGTGGAGGGGATCAAGAGCTTCGACGAACTGCTGGCCAAACATGGCCAAGGCTATGGCTGCGAGGTGTGCAAACCGACTGTCGGCTCCATCCTCGCCTCCTGCTGGAACGAGCATGTGCTGAGCCCGCGCAACATCCCGCTGCAGGACACCAACGATATCTTCCTCGGCAACATGCAGAAGGACGGCAGCTACTCCGTCATCCCGCGCATGGCCGGTGGCGAAGTGACTCCGGAAGGGCTGCTGGCGGTGGCCGAAGTGGCCCGCGACTACAAGCTCTATACCAAGATCACCGGCGCCCAGCGCATCGGTCTGTTCGGGGCCCAGAAGGATGATCTGCCCGCCATCTGGCGCAAGCTGCTGGCGGCCGGATTCGAGACAGGTCAGGCCTACGCCAAGGCACTGCGCATGGCCAAAACCTGCGTCGGCAGCACCTGGTGCCGCTTCGGCGTGCAGGACAGCGTCGGCCTCGGGGTCTTCCTCGAGAACCGCTACAAGGGGATTCGCACCCCGCACAAGATGAAGTTCGGCGTCTCCGGCTGTACCCGCGAATGTGCAGAAGCGCAGGGCAAGGACGTTGGCATCATCGCCACCGACGCGGGCTGGAACCTCTATGTAGGCGGCAACGGCGGCATGAAACCGCGCCACGCAGATCTGCTGGCTTCTGACCTCGACCGCGAGACCCTCATCAAGCTGATCGACCGCTTTATGATGTTCTACGTCACCAGCGCCGACAAACTGCAGCGCACCTCGGTCTGGCTCGGCAATCTGGAAGGGGGCGTCGACTACCTGCGCGAGGTGATCGTCGACGACAAGCTGGGACTGGCCGAGACGCTGGAGCGCGATATCCAGACCCTGATCGACAGCTACGAGTGCGAATGGTCGCGCACCCTCAACGAAGAGGAGGCGCTCAAGCGCTTCAGCCACTTCATCAACAGCGACAAGCGCGATCCGGACGTTCAGTTCGTCAGCGAACGCGACCAGCATCGACCGGCGACCCCGGCCGAGCGCATCCCCGTCTACCAGATCGAGGTGGAAACCAAATGATGAAATTCGCCTGCCAACTCAACGATATCCTGCCGGGAACCGGTGTGTGCGCACTCATTGAAGGTCGCCAGATCGCTCTGTTCCGCCCGAGCGCGGCGGCCGAGGTGTTCGCCATCGACAACCGGGATCCCTTCTTCGCCGCCAACGTGCTGTCGCGGGGCTTAATCTGCGAACACGACGGCGAACTCTGGGTCGCCAGTCCGCTCAAGAAGCAGCGCTTTCGCCTGAGCGATGGCCACTGCTTCGACAACCCCGCGATGTCGGTTCAAAGCTACCCCGTTGAAGTACGCGACCAGCAGATCTGGGTCGCCGTCTAACGCCGATTTCACTCTCTTTCGGGCTGCCTGTGGGCAGCCCTTTCAAGGACTCACAAGATGTACACGGAAACCATCAACAAGTGCGCCGCCAACGCGGCCCGCATCAACCGCTTCGAGCGCAGCGACAAGCTCGGCTTCTGGCTCAGCTCCGCCATGGCGGGGGCCTATGTGGGCCTCGGCATCATCCTCATCTTCACCCTCGGCAATCTGGTGGATCCCGCCATCCGGCCGCTGGTGATGGGGGCCACCTTCGGCATCGCCCTGACCCTGGTCATCATCGCCGGCTCCGAGCTGTTTACCGGCCACACCATGTTCCTCACCTTCGGGGTGAAGACGGGCAAGATCACCATGGCCGACCTGCTGCGCATCCTGCCGCAGACCTGGGCCGGCAACCTGATTGGCTCCATCGTGGTAGCGCTCATCTACTCCTACGGCGGCAGCCTGCTGCCGGATGCGGGCAGCCTAGCCCACAAGGTGGCGCTGGCCAAAACCCAGGCTCCGGCCCTGACCCTGTTTATGAAGGGGATCCTCTGCAACTGGCTGGTCTGCCTCGCCATCTGGATGGCGCTGCGCACCGAAGGGGCTGCCCGCTTCATCGCCATCTGGTGGTGTCTGCTGGCCTTTATCGCCTCCGGCTACGAGCACTCCATCGCCAACATGACCCTGTTCGCCCTCTCCTGGTTCGGTGCCCATTCCGATGCCTACACCCTGGGCGGCATCGGCCACAACCTGCTGTGGGTGACCCTGGGCAACACCGTCTCCGGCGCCCTCTTTATGGGCCTCGGCTACTGGTATGCCACCCCCAAGGCTGAGCGCCCGCTCGCGGTGAGCGAAACCACCAGCACCGCCAACCAGACCCGAACCGCCTGATCCGGAGGCCCCATGGACTACTTGCCCATCTTTTGCCGACTCGACAACAAACCCGTGCTGCTGGTCGGCGGCGGCGACGTGGCAGAGCGCAAGGCGCGCCTGCTGCTGGATGCCGGTGCCCAGCTCACAGTGGTCGCACCCGAGCTCGACCCCGAGCTGGCGGAACTGGTTGCCAACGGGAGCATCGAGTGGCTGGCCGGTGAATTTGTGCCGGAACAACTGGCGGGCAAGTGGCTGGTGGTGGCCGCTACCGATCGGCGCGAGGTGAACGCACTGGTCTACCAGAGCGCCAATCAGGCGCGGATCTTTGCCAACGTGGTGGATGACCCGAAACGCTCCAGCTTCATCATGCCGTCGATCATCGACCGCTCGCCGCTGATGGTAGCCATCTCCTCCGGCGGCAAGGCGCCGGTGCTGGCCCGGCTGCTGCGGGAAAAACTGGAAGCCCTGCTGCCGCAACATCTGGGGGCCGTGGCGACCTTTGCCGGTAGCCTGCGGGAGCGGGTCAAGGCCCGCTTCGCCAGCATGGGGGAGCGGCGTCGCTTCTGGGAGCGGATGCTCGGAGCGGATCGGCTCGGTCAAGCGCTGGCCCGCGGTGATAGCGCCTCTGCCAACCAGCTGGCCGACAACCTGTTTGCCGACGGGAGCCAGACCGGAGGCGAGGTGGTACTGGTGGGAGCCGGCCCCGGCGATCCGGGTCTGCTCACCCTGCACGCCCTGCGCCAGATGCAGCAGGCCGACGTGGTGGTCTATGACCGGCTGGTCTCCGACGAGGTGATGGCGCTGGTGCGCCGCGACGCCAAACGCATCTTCGTCGGCAAGCAGGCGGGCAACCACTGCGTGCCGCAGGAGGGGATCAACCAGCTCTTGCTGGAGGAGGCGAAGAAGGGGCAACGGGTGGTGCGTCTCAAGGGGGGCGATCCCTTTATCTTCGGCCGTGGCGGCGAGGAGCTGGAGACGCTGGTCGGCACAGGCATCGGCTTTCAGGTGGTGCCCGGCATCACCGCGGCCAGCGGCTGCGCCGCCTACGCCGGCATTCCGCTCACGCACCGCGACCACGCCCAGAGCGTGCGCTTCGTCACCGCCCACGGCAAGGGTGGCGCCCGGGATCTCGACTGGCCGCTGCTGGCCAAAGACAAGCAGACGCTGGTGTTCTACATGGGGCTCTCATCCTGCGCCACCATCCGCGAGCAGCTGCTGGCCCACGGCAAGGGGGGCGACACCCCGGTGGCGCTGATCGAGCGCGGCACCCAGCCCTGCCAGCGGGTCATTCGCGGCACCCTTGATGAGCTGCCCGCGCTGGCGGTGGGGGTCGAGAGTCCTGCCCTCATCATGGTGGGCTCGGTGGTGACCCTGGCCGACCGGCTCGCCTGGTTTGGCGCGGCACCACAGCCTCAGCGAGCCCTCGCCTGAACCCTGCCAACGCCTCTCTTAAGAGGCGTTTTCTCTGCCCCGCAACCTGACCCGACAATGCGCCCAATAGTGTTAAAATCAGGCTGAATTCCTGACAGCCCGCTGCACTGGACAACCTCTATCATCAAGCCCCCATGTAAAGAGCAAACATCCACGGGTAATGATGATGACAATCACCTCCATCAGCCAATCGCAGCATACCAGCGGCACCTCAATATCAGCCCCCATCAGCCCAACAAACATCCCCAAGCACGATGGTCCATTAGCCAAACGTGACCTGCAATCCATAACCGAACGCCCCGGGCTGCTGGCCCGCTTCTCCGCCGCCGTGCAGCACAACCTGCCTGGTCGCTCTCTGCTGGATCGCCAGCTGACCAGCGACGGCAAACCCAACCCGACCAGCGCCTTCCGCTTCAGCATGATCAAAGATCGCCTGATACACCTCGGCGTTCGCCTATTCCTCGGCACAGTCCGTGACTCGGTACCCCAGCATGGCGGCAGCGTCACCTTCAAGTTCGCTCAGACCAAGGGGGCCTTCCTCGGTGAGATCATGAAACACGGGGACACTTCGGGCGGCGTGTGCGAGTCGATCTCCGCCCACTGGATCAGTAGCCATGCCAAGGGTGATAGCCTGTTCAACCAGCTCTATACCGGCGGCCAGAAAGGTCAGTTTCAAATTGACACGCTGGTCTCCATCAAGCAGTTGCAGATGGACGGCATGCAAGAACACGTCGATCAGGCTCAGGTCACAAGCAACTGGCTCACCGACCACAACCTCGTACCGCGAATGAGCAAATCCGGTTATCCAATGCCCCCTGTTTCTGGCCAGACAGGTTCACAAGGCCCGGAGCAGCTGGTTGCAGCGATTCTGGATACCCGAGGTGAAAGTGCCGAGTACAAGAAGATCAGTTTCTCGGGCAAGATGGCCGGCCACACAGTGGCAGCCCATGTGGATGAACAACAGGGAGTTACCTTCTTCGATCCCAACTTTGGCGAGTTCCATTTCCCTGACAAGGAACAGTTCAAAAACTGGTTTACCAACGCCTTCTGGCCAGGCTCCAAATACAATCTTGAGATCGGACTTGGGCAGGAGTTCGAGGTTTACAACTTCAAGGGGGCTGACGCATGAGCCATTCCACCTATCGGGAACTGGTAGAGGGGCTGTTCAACCGGCTGGGGATAACTCCTCTTCCCTCCGAAGAGGGGGTTTATACCCTGCTGGTCGACGAGCGCCTGCGGGTGATGATCGGCTGTTATCAGGAACAATGGCTGCAACTCTACTGTGAACTGGGCCCCCTCCAGCCCCCCAGCGACAACCTGTTCGGTGCCCAGTGGCCAGCCCATGTACAGGGTACGCTGGATGGGCAGACGATCCTCTGGTCACAATATCCTCTGGCACTGCTGGATCAGACGAGTCTTGAAGCTTGGCTAGAACGATTTATCGACGATGCCGAGGCCCGGCTTGCCCCGCCAGACTGCCACGGCTCGTTGCGAGCAAGCCCCCACCTGCTGAGAATTTGAACCACCTCAGCCCGGGGTCGCCCCCCGTCACCCGATCCCGGCCGAGCAACCGTCTCACCGAGATCGGGCGATGGCCATGGCTGGCAATCTGTGAGCATTGAAACGGGCTGAAGGGATCAACCCTCTCGTCATAAGTTAAAGTTGGGCCATTCAGGGAAAATCCATAAATTAAATTTATACATAGTCATTTTCACCTCGAAACCGCCCTCCTCCTGTCACTCCACCTGCGCCAAGCCCCCGCCCGATCTCTGCCGGATAAATCTCTGCACCACTGCGCGCCGTCATAACCTGTTGTTTTAAGTCTGGTATCCTATGGCTATTCGGCCCTATGGCCACCAGCTCAGGAACCTCTTCATGTCTCTTCCCATCAAAAACAGCGCCAGGCAACGTGCGGAAGACAGATCCCGCATTCTCACCCTGCTGCTGCGCGATGACGCCCTCACCGACAGCCTGCTCGATCCGCAGGCGGTGCAGGATGCCGAACAGCGCGACCAGACCAGCGAGCTGACCCGGCTGGTCAACAGCCTGCCCGCCGCCGACGTCGCCGATGCGCTGGAGTCGCTGCCGCCGGATGAGCGCCATGTATTGTGGGCGCTGGTGAGTGAAGAGAAGCGCGGCCAGACCCTAGTCGAAGCGTCGGAGACGGTGTGGGACAGCCTCATCAGCGGCATGAGCGACAAAGAGCTGCTCGATGCCCTGCGCACCCTCGATATCGACGATCAGATCTATCTGGGCCAATACCTGCCCCGCAACCTGATGGGACGGCTGCTCACCTACATGGCCCCCGCCGACCGGGATCGGGTGCGCGAGGTGATCCGCTACGGCAAGCACACCGTCGGCGCCATGATGGATTTCGAGATCATCACCATCCGCCCCGAGGTGACGCTCGCCACCGTGCAGCGCTATCTGCGTCTGCGCGGCAAGATCCCCGCCAACACCGACAAGCTGTTCGTCATCGACCGGCGCAACCACCTGCTGGGGGAGCTGCCGCTCACCACGGTGCTGCTGCACAAGCCGGATACCCGGGTGAATGCGGTGATGGAGCAGGACCCGGTCACCTTCGATCCGGAGGATAACGACGAAGCGGCCGCCCGCACCTTCGAGCGGGATGACCTGCTCTCCGCCGCCGTGGTGGATGGCAAGGGCAAGCTGATGGGCCGCCTCACCGTCGAAGAGGTGGTGGATCTGGTCTATGAGGAGAGCGACACCGACCTGCGCCGGATGGGGGGTATCAGTGAAGAGGAGGATGTATTCGCTCCTGTCTCCAAGGCGGTCAAGACCCGTTGGGCCTGGCTTGCCATCAATCTCTGCACCGCCTTTGTCGCCTCGCGGGTGATCGGCCTGTTCGAGCACACCATCTCCCAGCTGGTGGCGCTGGCGGCCCTGATGCCCATCGTGGCGGGGATCGGCGGCAACACCGGCAACCAGACCATCACCATGATAGTGCGGGCGCTGGCGCTGCAGCACATTCAGGCGGGCAACCTCTCCTTCCTGCTGCTACGGGAACTCGGGGTGGCGCTGATCAACGGGCTGGTATGGGGCGGCACCATGGGGGTAGCCACCTTCCTGCTCTATCAGGATGCGGCGCTGGGCGCCGTGATGACGCTTGCCATGGTGCTCAACCTGCTGGTGGCGGCGCTGATGGGGGTGATTATCCCCATGACCATGAACCGGCTCGGCCGCGATCCGGCCGTGGGTGCCAGCGTGATGATCACCGCCATCACCGACACCGGCGGCTTCTTTATCTTCCTCGGCCTCGCCACCCTGTTCCTGCTCTAAACCCGCGCAAGAAAATCCCCTCCTCTTCATATAAAAAACCCCGGCATAGCCGGGGTGAAAACGGAGAGGAAAACATGTGGAAGTCATTACGGCTGCTTGTCAGCCATCAGCACAAAACCATTCATCTCGGGGAAGCCGATCACCAGAGTCTCTTTGCTGGTTTGCGGGTGCTTGATCACTGTGGAGTAGGCAATCTCACCATTTTTGGCTGCCTTCAGCCCCTTGAGCCACTTATCAGCAATATAGCCAGCACCGACCATCTCTCTGTTGAAGTTGCACTTGGGATCCGCAAATCCGGTAAACGTCAGCGCACTCAGTCCTGCGCTCGCGGTACCTGTGCCCACCAGAGTGCAACCATGGTAGGGGAATTGAATTTCAACGGTCAATGCACCGCTGTTGTTGCTGGTCTTGATATCCCCGACCATAGCGTCTGTCTCGCCTTTATAGTCCGCCTCGCTCCAACGGGCACCATTTTCAATCGAGAGTGAAGCCAGTTTCCGAGTGGAGATCTGGCCACGCCACCCAGCAAAAATTTCGGTATTGTCGCCAAATTTGAGACCGTTGGTGGCAAAGTCAAACGCTCTGAGCTTTTCGGTCTGCCCCTTGAGGTTGACTACCTCCTGCTCCTTGAAGGAGATCAGATGATAATTGCTTTCCGAGCTGCCGGAATGCGTGAGACCTCGCTCGGAGTCACGAATAACCGAAATGGGGTAGATGCCATCTTTATCGGCATCTTTACCGGTTTTGCCCAGCCATTGGGAAGCCGTGTCATTCTTTTCCATCTCGGCCCAAACGCCCCAGCGTTGCTCTTTGTTTCGCTCGGGATAGACCAGAGCAAATCCCTCGGCGCCGGCAATCATCTTCAATGGGGCGCCATCTTTGTCCCGACCCAGCAGGTTGGCTTCGTGAACACCAACCTCCGGCAGATCCAGCGGCAGGCGCTTGGCAATACTGTTGGCGGCTTTTTCGCCATCACAGGCAGACAGTGCTGCAGTGCAGGCCAGAGCCAGCAGCGCCTTGTTACACATTCTCATGGTTGTTGTTCCTTGCGATTGCTTTGTAATTAGAGGTGCAATAAATCGGCGCTGAATTTAATTGAGAGGTCACTCGGCAGTCGAATGGAGATCTGTAACCAACCATTACAGACGAGCAAAAAGGCCCCAAAAAAATCCAATTACCCCACCCTTTTTTAGCGAAACCGCAGCAATACAAGGCGCCACGCATGGCGAGCCAAAATTGGAAAAAACCGCCAAATCAGACCCATAGCTCTATTGATAGGAGCCATCTTAGCCGGGAGTGTTAGCAGGCTCACAGCCACCCTCTTTGGTCGCCGATAAAATGCCCGGTGCTGGCAATTCCCATAACAAAGAGAACCCTACCCATGAAAACCACTCTCAAATTGAGCGCAGTGGCCGTTATTCTTTTGCTATCCGGCTGCAACGACAACAACTCCCAGGCTCCCGGTGACGTCAACCTGAGGCTGATAGAGACCTCGGATATCCACTCCAACCTGCTGGGTTATGACTACTACCAGAACAAGCCGGATGCCTCGCTCGGCTTCTCCCGTACTGCAGTGCTGATCCGCAAGGCGCGCGAGGAAAACGCCAACAACCTGCTGATCGATAACGGCGATCTGATTCAGGGCACCCCACTGGCCGACTACATCCACGACCAGCAGGTCAAGCAGCAGTGGCTGAGCAAGCAGACCCACCCCGCCATCAAGGCGCTGAACACCCTGAACTATGATGTCGGCAACCTGGGTAACCACGAATTCAATTTCGGGCTCGACTTCCTCGCCGCGACGCTCAAGGGGGCCAACTACCCCTATATCAATGCCAACGTCTTCGAGGCCGATGCCTTCAGTCGCGATGGCAAGGGCACCATCGACTGGAGCCAGCAAAAGTTCAAACCCTACGTGCTGCTTGATCGTCAGGTGAAAGATGCCAACGGCAACAACCAGACCATCAAGGTTGGCGTACTCGGCCTGACGCCGCCCCAGATCACCCAGTGGGACAAGCGCAATCTGGAGGGCAAGGTGGTGGTGGCCGATATGGTCGAGACCGCCGAGCACTATGTGCCCGAGATGCAGGCCAAAGGCGCCGACATCGTAGTGGTGGTCGCCCACACCGGCATTATTGGTGACCCGCGCGAGCCACTGATGGAGAACGCCGCGCTGCCGCTGGCCAAGGTGAAAGGGGTCAACGCCCTGCTGCTGGGCCACGCCCACCGCACCTTCCCGGGTGATTACCCCAACATGACCGACGTGGATAACGACAAGGGCACCCTGGCGGGCGTACCGGCTGTCATGCCCGGCGTATGGGGTAACCACCTCGGCATCATTGACCTGCATATGACCTGGCAGGATGGTCGCTGGCAGGTCAGCTCCAGCCAGGCACAGCTGCGCAAGATCGACAGCAGCGCCACCAGCGTGGAAGATCAGGCGGTGGTCGATCAGGTCATCACCGAGCACGAGCAAGCCAACCAGTGGCTGGACGAGCCCCTCAGCAAGATTACCCAACCCATCCACAGCTTCTTTGCGCTGGTACAGGATGACCCCTCCATCCAGATCGTCAGCGATGCCCAGCTCTGGCACGCCAAGAAGTTGCAGCAGGATGGTCAGCTCAAGGAGAAGTGGCCTATCCTCTCCGCCGCCGCACCGTTCCGCGGGGGCCGCAATGGCCCGACCGATTTCACCTATGTGCCAGCGGGCAATATCTCCCTGCGCAATGTGGCCGACCTCTATGTCTACCCCAACACCCTGCAGGTCGTGGCCATCAACGGTGCCACCGTCAAGGAGTGGCTGGAGAAGAGCGCTGTCCAGTTCAACAAGATCGACCCCGCGAATACAGCAACCCAGTGGCTGGTCAACGAGAAGTACCGTACCTACAACTTCGATGTCATCGACGGGGTCAACTACAAGGTTGATGTGACCAAGGCAGCCCGCTACGACGTGGATGGCAACAAGGTGAGCGACAGCTACCGCATCACCGACCTTACCTATCAGGGGCAACCGGTCGATCCGGCCCAGATGTTCTATGTGGTGACCAACAACTACCGCGCCAGCGGCGGTGGCAACTTCCCGGGCATCAACAGCAAGGTGATCGTCCATGAAGATCCTTTCGAAACGCGCGAAGTGCTCTCCGAGTATCTGAAGCTGCTGGCCACCAACTACCCGGGCGGCTTTACGCCGGCGGCAGACAACAACTGGCAGCTGGCCCCTCTGCCCGGCACGCTGGATCTGCGTATCTACAGCTCCCCACGCAGCGAGGCGCAAGCCCTGACCGGCGGCAAGCTGAACTATGTGGAGACCCTACCCGCCAGCGATCCCAAGCACCCCGGCTTTGGTGTCTACAAGCTGGTTCCCTGAGTCAGAAACCAGCCACCCAGCCAAGCCCCCTCCCATATGAGGGGGCTTTTTTATTTCCAGCCCGCCCGACAAGACAGCCGCTATATCCACGCGGTAGCCATAAAAAAACAGGCCCACCGAAGTGGGCCTGCTGTTATCTGTGTGATCGGGAATATCGCACTTAAGAGCGTTACTCCCGCTCCTTCACATAGGGGGTACCAAGCGCCTTGGGTGCCACCGCACGGCCGATAAAACCGGCCAGCAGGAACACGGTCAGGATGTAGGGCAGTGCCTCGATGGCCTGCACCGGAATGGCGAAGCCGCCGATGCTGACCCCTTGCAGGCGGATGGCGACCGCATCGAGGAAGCCGAACAGCAGGCAGGCTGCCATGGCATTCCAGGGACGCCACTTGCCGAACACCAGCGCCGCCAGCGCCATAAAGCCCTTGCCCGCACTCATGTTGGGGATGAACTGGGCCGTCTGGGCCACCGCCAGATAGGTGCCACCGATACCGGCCAGCAGGCCGCCGATGAGGAGCGCGGTGTAGCGCATCCGCACCACAGAGATACCGGCGGTATCGACCGCTGCAGGCGCCTCGCCCACCGCCCGCAGCCGCAGACCGAAGCGGGTACGGAACATCACCCACCAGGCCAGCGGCACGCAGGCGAACGCCACGTACTCCAGCAGGGAGTGGCCGCTCAAGAGCTCGCTGTAGAGCTGGCCAATCACCGGCACATCGTAGAGCTCCTTGGCATAGGGGAAGTCGATGGGAGCAAAACGGGCATCGCCGGAGAGCGCCGGCGTCTGGCCACCCTGATCGAACCAGTAACGACCCAGCGTCACGGTCAGACCGGCCGCCAGAATGTTGATGGCCATCCCGCTCACCACCTGATCACCGCGGTGGGTGATGGTGGCAAAGCCGTGCATCAGGGCAAACAGCACCGAGATGGCAACCCCGGCACCCAGTCCCACCCAGGCGGAACCGGAGACCGCCGCCGCAGCACCACTGGCGAACGCCGCCGCCAGCAGTTTGCCTTCCAGTGCGATGTTGACCACCCCGGAGCGCTCGCAGAACATGCCGGCCATGGCGGCCAGAATAAGGGGCGGCGCGGTACGGATGGTGGCATCCAGCATCAGGATCAGAATTTCAAACATGATCAGGCCCCCTTGACTTGCGCAGAGCGGTTGGCAAACGCCAGATAGAGCTGCTCGATGCGCGGACGCATCATGTGCTCAAGGGCGCCACAGAACAGGATCACCAGCCCCTGCAACACCACGACGATGTTGCGGTCGACACCGAACTCGAAGCTGAGCTCGGCGCCCCCCTGATAGAGGAAACCGAACAGCAGGCTGGCGATGATGACGCCGACCGGATGGTTGCGCCCCATCAGCGCCACCGCGATACCGGTGAAGCCGAATCCTTCCACGAAGTTGAGCTTGATCTGGTGCAGCTCACCCTGCAGCACGTTGAGGGCGAAGAAGCCCGACAGCATGCCGGAGATGACCATGGCCAGGATCACTACCTTGGGATAGGAGATACCGGCGTAGGCGGAGGCACTCTGGCTGGCGCCGACCGAGCGGATCTCGTAGCCCCAGCGGGTGTGCCAGATAAAGACCCACACCAGCGCCGCACAGATCAGCGCCCAGAAGAAGCTGATGTTGAGCGGGCTGTTCGGCATCTCGACGCCAAACAGGCTCGCCAGCCCGGTCATCTTGGGCAGCCAGCTCGCTTCGGCGAAGACCCGGCTCTCGGTCGCCATCGAACCGGGCGGCTTGAACACCTCCACCAGCAGATAGGCCATCAGCGAGGCGGCGATGAAGTTGAACATGATGGTGGTGATAACGATGTGGCTGCCGCGCTTGGCTTGCAGCCAGGCCGGAATAAAGGCCCAGGCCGCACCGAACAGACCACCGGCAACGATGGAGAGCGGCAACAGCAGGGAGAACGGCAGCACATCGCCGAGGGTCAGACAGACCAGACCGACCCCCAGACCACCGATATAGGCCTGACCTTCACCGCCGATGTTGAACAGACCGGCGTGGAAGGCGACCGCTACCGACAGACCGGTGAAGATAAAGCCGGTTGCGTAGTAGAGGGTGAAACCAAACCCTTCACCGGTGCCGAACGCGCCGTACCACATAATCTTGGCGGCATCGACCGGGTTGATCTCGAGGTAGTAGAACAGGATGGCCGACACCAGGAAGGCCAGCAGGATGTTGACCGCAGACACGACGCCCACGGAGACCCAGGCAGGAATACGTACTTGGCTCATCAGTGGGCCTCCTTGGCAACTTCATCCGGCACTATGTTGGCCATCATCAGGCCGATAGTGCGCTCGTCCGCTTTGGCGGCATCCAGCTCGCCGACGATGCGACCGTCGGCAATAACCAGAATGCGGTCAGAGAGACTCATGATCTCGTCCAGCTCCACCGAGACCAGCAGCACCGCCTTGCCCTTGTCGCGCATGGCGATGATCTGCTGGTGGATATACTCGATAGCACCGATGTCGACCCCGCGGGTCGGCTGGCCGATCAACAGCACATCCGGGTCCTGCTCCACTTCACGGGCGATCACCAGCTTCTGCTGGTTGCCACCGGAGAAGTTGGCTGTCTTGTGGTCGGGATGGGGCGGGCGCACGTCCCACTTCTCCATCTTGGCCTGGCAATCCTGCTGGATCGCCTCTTTGTTCTGCAGCCACCCCTTGTTGTACTGCGGACGGCGGTGATAACCGAGGATAAAGGCCTCTTTCGCCTCGAAGCGGTTGATGAGACCCATCTTGTGGCGATCTTCCGGCACATGGCCGAGGCCGAAGTTGCGCACCATCTCGGGATCGGCTGCCTGCTCGGCGCTCACCTTGTGCACGCCGCTGCGGCTGCTGATGGTAAAGCCGCCCTTGCTCGGCTTGATGATGCCGCCAAGCAGGCTCAGCAGCTCGGACTGGCCGTTGCCGGAGACCCCGGCGATGCCAACCACTTCACCGGCGCGCACCTCGAAGCTGACCGACTTGACCCGCTCCACCTTGCTGGCGTCGAAGTAGCTGAGCCCCTCGACCTTCAGCTTGGCTTCGCCCGGCTGGGTCGGCCCCTTGTCGACCTTGAGGCGCACCTTGCGGCCCACCATCAGTTCGGCCAGCTGCTCCTTGTCGGTATCCTTGGTGGCAACGTGCGCCACCATCTCGCCGCGGCGCATGATGGAGACCTGATCCGTGATGGCCAGGATCTCGCGCAGCTTGTGAGTGATGAGGATGATGGTCGCCCCCTGATCCCGCAGCTTCTCCAGCACCTTGAACAGGTGATCCGCCTCTTGCGGGGTGAGTACCCCGGTCGGCTCGTCGAGGATCAGGATGCGGGCACCGCGATAGAGCGCCTTGAGAATTTCGACCCGCTGTTGCAGGCCCACCGGCAGATCTTCCACCTTCTCGTGCAGCGGCACTTCGAGACCATAGTCCCGCGCCAACTCGCCGAGCAGCTTCTCTGCCGACGCCACGCTCTGCTGAAGGTGCCAGCCATTTTCAGCGCCGAGGATGACGTTTTCCAAAACCGTAAAGTTGTTCACCAGCATGAAGTGCTGGTGCACCATGCCCACGCCTGCGGCAATCGCATCTTGTGAACCGTGGGGTTTGAAAGGATTCCCGTCGATGAACATCTCGCCTTTATCGGCATGGTAGAAGCCGTAAATGATGCTCATCAGGGTGGATTTACCGGCGCCGTTTTCGCCAACGATGCCGTGAATACTGCCTTTCCGAACCTTAAGGTCGATCAGCTTGTTGGCGTACACTTCGCCGAACCGCTTATCGATACCTCTTAATTCGATGGCATAGCGATCTGTCTGGTCCATGATGCAGCCCTGCGTTTCATGAAATAAGACTGTAAAAACCGGCCCGTGCGGGCCGGTCGGTGCGTTGAGAGTCGTAGCAGCAACTATCTAATTAGTATTTGCAGGTATTGTCGCTCATGTAGTCATGAACCTTGACCTTGCCTGAAATAATTTCGGCCTTGATGGCATCCACCTTGGCTTTCATCTCCGGAGTGATCAGCTTCTCGTTGTCCTTGTCGAGCGCCCAATCCACACCGCCTTCGGCCAGACCCAGGTTCTTGATACCCGGTTTCCACTGGCCTTTGGCCGCGTCATCCCAGGTTTGGTAGGCAGCCAGACCCACAGACTTGACCATGGAGGTCAGCATGGTGCCCGGTTGCAGGTGGTTCTGGTTGGAGTCTACGCCGATGGCAAACTTGCCGCTGTCCTTGGCTGCCTGATAGACACCGATACCGGTACCGCCGGCTGCGGCGTAAACCACGTCAGCGCCCTTGGCGAACTGGGACTTGGCCAGCTCGGCACCTTTGGCCGGGTCAGCAAACGCGGCCGGGGTGGAGCCTGCCATGTTCTGGAACACTTCGATCTTCGGATTGACGTACTTGGCGCCCTGCTCGTAGCCGCACTCGAACTTGCGGATCAGCGGGATGTCCATGCCGCCCACGAAACCGACCTTGCCGGTTTTGGAGGCGATGGCAGCCAGTGCGCCCACCAGGAAGGAACCTTCATGCTCCTTGAAGATGACTGACTGGACGTTCGGCTTGTCGACCACCATGTCGATGATGGTGAACTGGGTTTTCGGGAATTCAGTCGCAACCTTCTCTACCGCAGAACCCATGTTGAAGCCGACAGCCACGATCGGGCCGTTGCCACGGCTGGCCAGACGACGCAGACCCTGCTCGCGCTGGGCTTCGTTCTGGGGCTCAAACTCTTTGACCTTTACCCCTTTGTCCTTGTTGTAAAGCTCGACGCCGTTACGGAACACGGCTTCGTTGAATGATTTGTCGTACTTGCCCGCGGTGTCATAGATCACGGCCGGCTCGGAAGCAGCCTGAGCAGAGAGAGCAGCGAGAGTGAGGGAGGCCACGGTGGCCAGTTTGAGCACTTTAGTCACGATCGTATCCTTGATTGTTATTAAGTGAGGGAACTTGCTTGCCCGCCGAAGCGGGTCATCTAGCACGCAGGGTTACTCTAAGTCAGCCCCGGTGCGGGTCAAGCAAATGATAAGGGAAAAACGTTTGCGTTAACGGTTTGAATTATAAGCAAATAACCTTATAAGCAGTTGTTTTTTAGCTGCTTTTCAGTTGTTTATGCTACAAACAAAAAGACCCAAACGACATTTCTCTTATTGTTCAATTGGTTACTCTAAACCGTTTTCCCCGGTTGGGCATCCGCCCCACCCATCGCCCCGTGATCCGGCTCGCAAAATAACCGCACGGCGCGCCATCCGGCTGCTGGCTACAGCTGGAAACCATCCCCTCTCCGCAACCATTTTGCCAACCAGAAACCGCCGCAGCCGCCCTGCCCGACTCCCCTCACCTGCCCGCCATGCGGAGTTTGCAGTTGGTCTGACGGGGGGATGGCCGTATAATCGCCGCCTGTATAAATAAACAGGAGTGGTGATGGACGTTTCAACCCTGCTCGACGGGCTCAACGACAAGCAAAGAGATGCCGTTGCGGCGCCCCGCAGCAACCTGCTGGTGCTGGCCGGTGCCGGTTCGGGCAAGACCCGGGTACTGGTGCACCGTATCGCCTGGCTGATGCAGGTGGAACGCTGTTCACCCTTCTCCATCATCGCGGTCACCTTTACCAACAAGGCGGCGGCCGAGATGCGCGGCCGGGTCGAAAAAGTGATCGGCGACGGCGTGCGCGGCATGTGGATCGGCACCTTCCACGGCATCGCCCACCGATTGCTGCGCGCCCACCATCTGGATGCGGGCCTGCCGCAGGATTTCCAGATCCTCGACTCCGACGACCAGTACCGCCTCATCCGCCGGGTGCTCAAGGCGCTCAACCTCGACGAGAAGCACTGGGCCCCGCGCGCCGTGATGGGCTACATCAACGGCAAGAAGGACGAAGGACTGCGCCCCGGTGACATCGACCTCTACGGCGATCCCGTCACCCGCACCTATCAGCAGATCTACAAGACCTATCAGGAGACCTGTGATCGCTCCGGACTGGTGGATTTCGCCGAGCTGCTGCTGCGCGCCCACGAGCTGTGGCTGAACAAACCGCACATCCTCGAGCACTACCGCGACCGCTTCCAGAACATCCTGGTGGACGAGTTTCAGGATACCAACGGCATCCAGTACGCCTGGCTGCGGATGCTGGCGGGCAACAGCGGCAAGGTGATGATCGTCGGCGACGATGACCAGTCCATCTACGGCTGGCGCGGCGCCAAGATCGAGAACATCCAGCGCTTCCTGACCGACTATCAGGGCGCCGAGACCATCCGCCTCGAACAGAACTACCGCTCCACCGCCAATATCCTCAAGGCCGCCAACAGCGTCATCGCCAACAACGCCGAGCGTCTTGGCAAGGAGCTGTGGACCGAAGGGGCCGAGGGTGAGCCGATTTCGCTCTACGCCGCCTTCAACGAGGTGGACGAAGCGCGCTTCGTGGTCGGCCGCCTCAAGGATTGGAAGGAAAAGGGCGGCCTGTTGGCCGACTGCGCCATCCTCTATCGCTCCAACGCCCAGTCGCGGGTGCTGGAAGAGGCGCTGATGCAGGATGCCATGCCCTACCGCATCTACGGCGGCCTGCGCTTCTTCGAGCGGCAAGAGATCAAGGACGCCATGGCCTACCTGCGGCTTATCAACAACCGTGGCGACGACGCCAGCTTCGAGCGGGTGGTCAACACCCCAACCCGCGGCATCGGCGATCGCACCCTCGAGATCCTGCGCGGCAACGCCCGCGATCAGGGGCTCAACCTGTGGCAATCGGCCAAGGCCCTGCTCAACGACAAGGTGCTGACCGGTCGCGCCGGCAATGCGGTGCGCGGCTTTGTCGAGCTGATCGACGCGCTGGAGGAGCAGGTCTCCCTGCTGCCGCTGCACCAGCAGGCGGATATCGCCATCCAGAACTCCGGCCTCAAGGCGATGTATCTGGCGGAAAAGGGCGAGAAATCCCAGGCGCGGGTAGAGAACCTGGACGAACTGGTCACCGCCTGCCGCCAGTACCAGCGCCCGGACGAGCTGGAGGATATGAGCGATCTCTCCGCCTTCCTCGCCCACGCGGCGCTGGAATCCGGCGAGAATCAGGCGGACGAATATGCCGACGCGGTGCAGCTGATGACATTGCACAGCGCCAAAGGCTTGGAGTTCCCGCTGGTGCTGTTGGTCGGGGTGGAAGAAGGCATGTTCCCCAGCCAGCAATCGACCGAGGAGTCGGGCCGGCTGGAGGAGGAGCGCCGCCTCTGTTACGTCGGCATGACCCGCGCCATGGAGAAGCTCTACATCTGTTATGCCGAGAGCCGCCGCATCTACGGCCGCGAGATGTTCCACAAGCCGAGCCGCTTTATCCGCGAGATGCCCGCCGAATGTCTGGAAGAGATCCGGCTGCGCACTCAGGTCAGCCGCCCCACCCAGTACGGCCGCTTCAGCCAGAACGAGGTGCAGCAGAGCTTCGACGCCAGCGGCATCAAGCTCGGCCAACGGGTGCTCCATCCGAAATTCGGCGAAGGGGTGGTACTCAACTTCGAAGGGGTCGGCCAGCAGAGCCGGGTGCAGATCCAGTTCGACGACGTCGGCGCCAAGTGGCTGGTGACGGCGTATGCCAGATTGGAAGCGCTCTGATTTTTCCTGCCTTTTGAAAAAACCAACCCGGCTTAGGCCGGGTTGGTTTTTATATCATCATCGCAACAACCTTAAATATGAGGCTATCCGAATACACCTTGTAGTCAAAAACTGAGAACGGGATGAAAATTAATTGATTAGAATTTTACTAGCTACATCTGGCGGCATTACTGCTGCGAGAAGAACAGGCATAGATTCCAAATTAACAGTACCATCGCCGACTTTTCTTTTTATGTAAGCTGGATATTTCTCAGGTAAATAAATATTTTGAAACCATGCCCTGAACTCAGATAATGCACTTATTGGATATGCATTAATCTCAGGATCTAGCTGGCGATATGACTCGGGATATTTGTGATGTATTTTAATCCTCTCACCATAAACTGCTGCTAGTTGACTGGCTTTCCAATGTTTTGCCCAATGGATACCTAAACTACCATCGGGCATAATTGAATCATCAACTGCAATATTATTTCGAATCAAGGATGCTATAATAGTTGTAGCCTCATCAAACATAGTAAAAAATCCCTTTGGAGACTCATTACTAAGAACTCTCTCTTGAAACAGTTTCCAACTTTCAGCAAATACGTCCTTTTCATTATAACCCAGTCGCTCATGTATATACTTTCTCAGACCTAACTTTGCAGCTTTCCTATAATTCTGGACTGCTTCCAACTTGGTTGTTTGAGCGTAATGGGCATAATAATCAGTAATTGCCATCACTATCTGTTCTGGCACAGCATGAATTACACCAGTTATAGAGTTATGACTATCAATTTCAACATATAAGCTATCGGGGACTGAATCAGATTCGGTCCACTCTTTAATCAGTTCTGTTAACTGCTGCCCTCGAGTTCTGCCTTGTGCATCACCAGCCGCCCAATCTTGAGCTAGTTGTATCACTGAACTGGGAGCCAACCCACAGAACCTTGCCAAACCTTGAAGAGAAAGGAATGTTTCACCATTAGGTAAAACCCCCATGCTAATACTATCAATTTCTTGAATTTTAACCGGTACTAAAGATAAGTGTTGTTGAATCACATTATGCCCCATCTAGTTTAAAGCAGACGATCAATGTATTTTTATATCGTTCTACATTATGAATTTAATGTTTATGACTCTTTGTACTTTTGTACTGTAATGAAATTAACAATCGAACAATATATGATAGGCTTCCCTGTTGAAGGGGCATAATGTACCTGCCCAGCGACTAATACATATGCGCCTTGCAAATCATCCAGGTTTTTCAAGTGGAAAGAAGATATGAATTTTTCTTTTATATCTTTGAATATCTTTATACTAACCCCTTTCCGTGACTCACTTGCGTTAAGCCATAGACCACCATCAAGAGTTTCATCTTGGGCATCAACAACAACGCCCCAGAATAGACGATATCTATCGTCATCCATAGAATCATTTACCTCATCAAATGAAACCGCGAGGTCTTTTATTTTTCCATCAACCTTTAGTCTACCTGTCTCAGAAAACAATCTAACTTGCTTATCTGACTTTCTAAACTCAGGGAACCTTTTTAAATAAGATAATAGTTGACGTAAGCTTTTACTTGCCTCAGTTTCATTTTTAATGCCGGCACCTTTTCCTATTGCACCGCCACTCGGATTAACTACAAATTCATTTTCAGGTATTTGCTCGTATGATATGTCAGCTAGAACGCCACCAACCTTATCATCTAGATTAATAACATACTCTGCGACCAATGGGATTTTATGTGTAGTGGAGAGATCTCCATCTGTTTCATCTTCGACTAAAGCGTATGATGTTCTATATAGGCAATCAGCATGGTGATGATGAGAGTTGAAATGAGCAGCTCTTTTCACTTTCGCAAGAGGGTTAGTTGCAGAGCGGAACCAGGCAACATCACCACATCCTATACACACAAGACTATTCTTTAGTCTTTTTTGTTCCTCAGGCGAGAATCCAGAAAATTCAATAGCTGAATATGTCACACCACTTTTTTGGCACAATGCATAATCCATAGTTCCCTCTAACGCAGCATTGAAAATATAAAATCATGCTAAAGGAAGTTATTCCTCATTTGAAACAGCACCTATTAAATATGTGATCACTAACAATTTAATACTAAGAACATCCAATTATTTGTCGCTAATCAAACCTATAAGTCCCTTTTACTTCGAGCCATTCCCGTTATCTCAAATCGGCCATTGCCCTTCAGAGCCCCGCTGGCAGCCAGATGGGAGCTTATGGCTTGCCACCTGTAGGCATAAGACAAAACGATGGCATTTTCGCAAAACCTATAAATTAAATTTATACCAACCGTTTTGGCTGCCATTCAGACTCGGGGCAGCCATCACAGGTGCCAACAAGGGGTTGGCCGATTTACAGGGTGGTGAGATGGGATGGGTTAGCGGGCGGATGATAGCGGCGGCCAGCTCGTGACAACCAATGCCCTCACCCCAGCCCTCTCCCGCAGGGCGAGGGAGCAACCCCGGTCAGTTGGTGACAACCAATTCCCTCACCCCGCCCCTCTCCCGCAAGGCGAGAAAGCGACACAAGCAAGCGACAGACGGGCGGCATGCGGTGCGCAGCGGCAGAGAGAGTAGCCAAACGAGATTGCGGTAGTAGAGGAAGGGAGATCAGAAACCCGGCCGTCAGGCGAGGCGGCCGGGTGAATTGTAAAGAGTAGGGTGACAGGGAAAGGGATCAGCCTAGTCTAATCAACTCGATGGGGGCGTAGCGCTCACCGGAGTTTGCCAGCAGCACGCACTTCTCGTGCTCCGCCTGATAGGGAGTCATGTTGTCGGTATGAGCCTCTTTCAGGAAGTCGACGGCGCCGGTGGCGGCAATCATGACGCGCTGACCCTGGTTCAGCACATTTCGGTTCCGGTCATAGATCTTCATTACACTCTCCTTTTCTTGTACCCGGGTGGGTGCTCCGGGCAGCGGGATCAGCCTACGCCTCTGAAAAAAGGTGATTTATGTCACAGATCAAAAAAGGGGCAGAGAGGGACTCATGGGGCGAAAAAGTCAGCGTTGCAGCGGCCCGCCCCTAGGTTGGCCCGGCTGGCTATCACTCGCGTGGATATCGCTCGCCACCCCGTCGTGCCAAGCTGAGGGAACTGGGTGTGACGGCGCCACCGGAGGGGATGATGTCACTGCTGCAACTGCTCGACGACCTGCTCGACCTTGTCGATTTCATTACCGACTTCCCGCGCTTCTGGCGGGTCTATGTGGGGCTCCTCTGCACCTTTGGCGCCTGTGCGCTGGTTGCCAGCACCCGGGATTCGCCCGACGGGCTGGAGTTCGTGTTCGGCGTCATTGTGGTGCTTGGCATCGGCCTGACCCTGCTCTGGCAGCGCGCCGCCCGCTGATCGCCACCTCCTGTCGTATCACTGGCCCCTGCCCCGCGCTTTTGTGCGCGCCGGGCTCGAACCCGGCAGCGGTTGGGGTATATTGGTGGCCGATTAGCCAGTCTCATTCACCGTGGCCGCGCACGCGGGCCGCTGTTTCAACAAGATGGAGAGTGCTCATGAATCGCGATATCACCGCCCAGTTCATCAAGATGCTGACCAATCTGGATCACTGTCTGGCCAAGGCCGAGGCACATGCCGCGGCGAAGCAGTTCAACGTGGACAACTTCTTCGGCGATCGGCTGATCGTCGATATGCTGCCTTTCAGCAAGCAGGTGCTGATCTGCTGCGATGCAGCCCGCAGCGTGGTGGCCACCGCCAGCCACAGCGAGCTGCCGGCCATGGGCGATGAGCCCAAAACCATCGCCGATCTGCGCGCCCATATCGGTAAGACCATCACCTATCTGCAAGGCAAGCTGGACGCGGACTACAGCCAGTATGCCAGCGGCCGTTACGTGCCCCACTGGGCGGGCGGCAAGGGGATGGATGGCCATACCTGCGTCCATGAGTACGGCATTCCCAACTTCTACTTCCACCTCACCATGGCCTACGCCCTGCTGCGCCGCGCCGGGGTCGATCTCGGCAAGCGCGACTATCTGGGCGGGCTCAATATGCAATAAGGTCGCCCCGACCAGAATGAGGAGAGCCTGCCATCTGGCAGGCTCTTTTTATTGCAAGCAGCTGGCGAGCGGGGTGAATGCCCGGCCCGCCACCGGCCATTAGCCGGGGATATCCGGCTCCACCAGCGCCACCAGCTGGGCCAGCGACTCCTGCCAGCCGAGATAGCACATCTCCAGCGGGATGGCGGCGGGGATCCCCTCCTGCACCACCGCCAGCTCGCTGCCGCAGCTCACCGCGGTCAGGATGATGGAGACATGGATCACCCCGGCGAGACCGGGTTCATCGAAGCGATCGGTGTAGCGAATCCGCTCGCCCGGCACCAGCTCCAGATATTCGCCACCGAAGGTCTGGCTATGGCCGCTGGCAAAGTTGGTGAAGGACATCCGGAACGAGCCGCCAACCCGGGCATCCAGATGCTCCACCTGACAGGTAAAACCGTGGGGCGGCAGCCATTTGGCCAGCGCCTGCGCCTCGGTAAAGGCCCGATAGACCCGCATCGGCGGCGCCTTGATGACGCGATGAAGTCGCACTGTTCCTGTTGTCATGTTCACCTCCTTGCTGGATTGAGTCCCAAAGGATAGTCGCCAGAGCGAAAAGCCACCCCATCGGGCGGCCATCACTCTGCGCTAGAAGGGGCCGTTGCTCTCGCGCAGCTTGTCGGGCAGACCGTCGTGATCCCCCAGCTCGCGCGCGGGCACGTCGTCCCAGTTCAGCTTGCCGAGGGTGATGTTGCGCTCGGGGTGGACGGCGTAGTGGATGCGGTTGTCCTCCCGTTCGGTATCGCCGATGCAGAGCAGGCGGACAATCTCTTCGGTGTTGTTGATAAAGGCGTGGGCCAGCCCGTCACCGGCCTTGAAGCCGACCGAGTCGCCCGGTTGCAACCGATAGAGCACGCCATCGAGCCAGACATCGGGGGTGCCTTCCAGCACGTGGACGAACTCGTCTTCGGTCTTTTCGGCGTGGGGCCAGCTGGTGCGGTGGCCGGGCTCGACGATCTCGTGGTGGATGCCGATGCGGCTGAAGCCAAAGTGCTTGCCGAGGGCGCAACCGCGCGACAGGGGCTCCTGACTGCCGGAGTAGTAGCGCGGCTCCTGCTCTTGCAGCTCGCTCCAGTGTTTGATGCAGGGGTGGCGGTTCATAGTGGTTCCTTATGATGCTATGAGGGGCAGTTAGAAAGGGCCGTTGCGCTCGCGCAGCCGGTCAGGCAGACCATCGTGAGCACCCAGCTCCCGCTCGGGCACGTCATCCCAATGGCGTGCACCAATCTGGCGGTTGTACTCGGGGTGCAGGGCATAGTGGATGCGGTTGTCGGCGCGATCCCGATCACCTACGCAGAGCAGTCGTACCGGTTCATCGGTATTGTTGATAAAGGTGTGGGCCAGCCCGTCACCGGCCTTAAAGCCGACCGAGTCGCCCGGTTGCAGCCGATAGAGCACGCCGTCGAGCCAGACATCGGGAGTGCCTTCCAGCACGTGGACGAACTCGTCCTCGGTCTTTTCGGCGTGGGGCCAGCTGGTGCGGTGGCCGGGCGCCACCAGCTCGTGGTGAATACCGATGCGGCTAAAGCCAAAGTGCCTGCCCAGTGCGCTGCCGAGGGACATCTGTTCCTGACTACCGGGATAGCATCCCGGCTCCGGCTCTTGCAGCTCGCGCCAGTGTTTGATGTTGGGGTGACGGGTCATAGCGATTCCTTTTCTATGAGGGGGTGGTCACGGAAGGGTCATCCTAACTGCCAAAATGTGGGGGAGAAAAGCAGAAATCGGTCGGCCCGTTGCACAGCGGATGGTGTGGTGGCGGACTCGGCAACGGGCTGAGCGCCCGACTGGCAAGGGCTGCGAGCCATGGCGGCGGCCCGCCAGCGGGCCAAAAAAAGAGGGAGCCACTGGCTCCCCTCTCGATGATGTCGGTGCTTACTTGCCGAACTTACTTGCCAAGATTGTCGGCCAGCTGTTTGGCGCGGTTGGCCGCCCACTGGTCGATCATCTTCTCCATCTCCTCGGCGGTGATGGGCGAATCCTTGTGAGTGGTATCCGGGGTCTCGCGGGCATCCATCACCCGCACCAGCAACTTGCCGCTCTGGGAGTCGAGCAACTGGGCCATACTGCCCACCTTGAGCAGGTAGGGCTCCTTGCCGATCACTTCGCGGGTAACGTTGATGGCGATCTTGGCCGGCATCAGGTCACGCAGTTTCGGGTCGGGGCGGGTCAGGTCGAAGTTGGTGACGGCAGCCTGGATCCGCATCACTTTCGGGCCGGGGGCGGTGGCGATCTTGACGCCGTGCTTGATCAGTTCGCTCTGGAACTTGTCATGGTAGTAACGGCCAATCTGGTTCTGTTCGTTGGCGGTCAGCAGATACCACTGGCCATTCTCCTGCCGGATAAACTGGAGCGGATCGAGCAGCACCTCATTGTACTGGCGCAGATCAACGCCCGGCTCCTTGTAGACTCGCTGGTTGGGGTTGCTCTCGTTCGGCTGGAAGGCGCTGAAGGGGACAGTTTGCAGCGACTGCAAGCTGTAGGAGACCTGATTTTTTACGGCGCAGCCGCCCAGAAGGGCCGCCGCCATGGCAACCATCACGACCTTTTTCATATTTGCTCCTGCATTGACCGATTGTTTTTACTGTGGATTTTGCTCCACACGGCGGGCGATCCCGTGCTGGTTGCCTCCGATTCACCCAGAGAAATACCCTATTTCCCCCCTCTCTCACAAGCGCCATCTACCGAATGTTCAGGCGCCATCCAAGTTGTCATACGGAACGGGGGAAAATGTCCGCAATCGGTGCAGGGAGACGGGGGACGGATCCCCCACCTCCTCTCTGTCAGGCGATCAGCTCGACGCCCATGCTGGCCAGAATGGAGAGGCTCACCGTCGCAAACAACACGCCGGTGACCAGGTTGAGTGGTCGCTGCACCCGTTGCAGCAACTGCTGGGCGCGGGAGGTGGAGAGGCTCCAGGCCAGCATGCCGAACCAACAGACCGAGATGATAAAGAGCTCGACCACCAGCAGGCTGCGGGTCACTCCATCCACCTCTGGTGACACCATGGCCGCCAGCATGCCGATAAAGAACACCAGCGCCTTGGGGTTGAGCAGGTTGGTGGCAATACCGGCGCGCACGCCCTTGCCCCAACCGGATAGCTCGCTGGCGGCGCTCTGCATCACGGTACTGCCCTGCTGGCGAGCCGCCATCAGGGCGCCCCAGCCCAGCCAGCCCAGATAGAGGGCACCGCCGCACTTGATCACCATAAACAGCATGGGGTTGTTGGCGATCAGCATGCTGATGCCGGTCAGGCTCAGAGTGGCGTGCACCATGATAGCGAGCGAGATGCCAAGCGCCGCGCCAAGGGCAGTCGGCCGGTGCAGGCTGGTGCGCAGGATCAGGGCAAAATCGGGGCCGGGGCTGGCCAGCCCAATCAGGTGCATAAGGCCAAGGGTAAGGAAAAGACTGGTCAGCATAGCAACTCTCAAAAAAGTGATATGCCGCCAGCATGGCGGATCAGCGGGGCGTCCGGCTTGTAAAAGATTGCATCTGGGCACGAAATTCGGCGGGGGTCAGGCCAAAAGCCTGGCGAAAACCGTGGTGGAAGTGGCTCTGGTCGAAGAAACCGACCGCCAGCGCCACCTCGCTTACCGCCATGCCGCTCGCCAGCAGCCGCTTGCCCTGCTCCAGCCGCAGCCGCTTGAGCCAGGCGTAGGGTGTCATGCCGCTACGCTTCTTGAACTGGCGCAAAAAGGCGAAACGATCGAGCCCGACCAGTCCCGCCAGCTCCTCCAGCGAGTGAGGTTCATCGAGCCGGGCCAGCAGATAGTCGCGCAGATAGCGCAGTTGGGGATCGGCCAGCTGGTGCACTTCGGGTGCCAGTTGCAACAATTCCCCGAGCAGGGCGAGCAGCTGCCCCTCGATCAGCAGGCCATCAGCCTGCGGATTGTCGAGGTAGCTGTGCAACTGGGCAAAGCCCTGATAGAGGTCGGGTCGGCTCTGCAATCCCTTGTCGAAGAAGGGCTCCGGCTGATCGGGCAGCCAGAGGGAGAGCTGCTTGGGATCGATGGCGAAGACCCGCACCTCGTACCCTTCCGGCAGCAGGCTGAGGCCGTCATGCACCTCGTCCGGGTTGACGGTAGACAGCTCGCCGCGCACCAGGGTGTGGCTGTTTCCCTTGTGGATAAACTTCTGGCCACCCCGCTGCACCAGCCCGATATGGTAGTCGAGATGGACATGGCGGCCATAGCTGAACGCCCGGTGATGGGAGTGTGACAGCTCGACCCCCGGCAGGTGCGGGGATTGCCAGTAGCGGATAAGGGAATCAGTGGTACTCATGGGCTATAGATACACCGCAAGCAAGCAGGAGAGCTTGTAGATTATTGCATTCCGGCCGCGCGGTTGCAGCAGGCTCAACGACCACCCAAACGAGCCGGCGGATCCACCAGCGAGACGAGGGGGTGCTGCTCGAACACATGTTGCAACGCCTGCGCCAACGCGGGCTGCCGCGCCGCCAACGTTTTGGCCAGCGCCATGTGCACTTCCAGCGGGGTAACCGGCAGATAGATGAGGCGGGTCGCCACCGACTGCTGGGCCCGGAAGTAGTTGGCCGAGATATCGTTGGAAAAGAGCGCGGCATCGATCCGCCCACGCACCAGCTTCTGCATGTTGCCATGCTCCCAGTTACGCTGGGAGAGAGCATCAATCCGGATCTGAGGATGCTGCAGCAGTGGCGGCACGATCGCCTGACTCGACCAGCCAATCGCGGCGCCGAAGAGATCCTCCTGCCGCTCGACCGACCGCAACCGTGATGGCGCCAGCACCACCAGCACAGGCCGCAGCAACAACAGATGAGGCTCGACATAGTGGATATGCTTTGCCCGCTCGGGGGTATAGCTCAACAACGGCGTCAGTTCGCATTCACCACTTTCTAGATTACTGAGCAAGCGCGCGACATTGAGACCCTGCCATGCGATCGGCCGCCCCAGCACGGGCTCTACATGAAGTCTGAAATAGTCGATCACCGGCCCGGAGACCTTGCCCTGCGGATCGATGGAAACCAGTGGAGCCAGCTGGAAAACACATCCCCGCAGGGGCGCACTGGCCGCGACAGATGGGTTGAACATGATAGAGGGAAGAACAAGTGCCGAGAGCACTGACAGCAAACGCATACCTGAAAGAGAAATGCCCATAAGTGCCGACCCGATACCCTGATAGCCATCAGCATGGCACAAGGCAGTAGGGCGGGCTATCTCCCCCCTTGCCCCCAACTTGCCGCCGGATATCACCAACCGGTTCTATTGCGATAAAAATCAATAAACCCTTTGTTTTGATAGACTTTTTATCATTGCGTATATTGCCTTCAAAATTCACGCCCATCTCTTAAGTGGTACTTTTATGAGACTATTACTGATTGCTTTATCCTTTTTTGCTGCAACTGCAAGCGCCAGTGAACAACTGTCCGTGCCTTACTACGACTGGGGCAGTTGCCCGTTTGAAGGGTGTACCTATCAACAGTGGACAACCAAGCAGGAAGTGATTGCCAGAGCCGAGCCCTCTCTGACCGCCAAAACTCTGTTCAAGGTACCGCGTGGTAAAAAGGTCGAGGGATTGACCGGCGTGGTCATCGTCGAAAAGCCCGGGACAGTCAAGATTTTGAAACCGGTCAAGCTCGGCTATAACGACAAGGGTGAGGGCCCGCTACTCAACCTGAAAGCGGGCGAACAGCTGTATACGCTGGCCAGCATCGGGGAAGGGGCGTTGCGCTTCTGGTACAAGGGCAAGACCTATACGCTGGACTATGACTACGGGCGCCCCCAGATCCAATATGGCGCAGCCCCGAAAAGCCAGTGGTGGGTAAAAATTCGCGACCAGCAAGGACGTGAGGGATGGGTTGCCGAAGCCAAAAACTTCGCCCATATGGATCGTTTCGAGTAATAACGGCAGCCTGCCCCAAGCTCGGGGGCAGGCTGTTGATAAGAGTTACTGCCCGGGTCGCAGCTTCATCTCCTGCAGATACTCCTGCACCTGCAGCTTGTAGTCCGCCTGATAGGAGAACTTGGTGCTGTCGCTCGCCGCAATCAGGTTGACTGCGGTGCAGAACAGGGCGGCCGCCAGCAGCCCCTTGCCAACCCACTGTGGATAACGACGGCTCCAGCGCACCAGCAGCAGCAGGATCGGGAACAATGCGTAGGGGAAGATCAGCATCAGGTGCCAGTAGTTGAAGATGATGGGCGACAGCGCCGCACTCACCAGCACCGCCAGCACCGCCGCCAGTGCATAGAGGCCGAGCCAGCTCTCGCCATCCACTGGCGCACGGTCGCTGCGCAGCAGACGCGGCTTGAGTTCGCGCCACAGCTGCCAGTTGGCCTTGGCCGCCAGCAGCACAGTCGCCGAGCCTACCCCGTAAATCACGATGCGCCACACCCAGATCGCTGCCATCTGCAGGTATTCGTGCCCCGCCAGCCAGATAAACTGGGTGTCGTTGACCAGCTTGCTGGCAAACAGCCAGGAGCCGTAGCGCAGCCAGTAGAGCACTGATTTCAGCACCGGATAGACGTGCACCAGCCCCCAGCCGATATAGCGTTGGCGTGCCTCGGGATCGACGTTCTGGGTGATGTGGCTATTGCTCATCACTTCCATCGCGTAAGGGATCAGGGAGGCACAGATCAACAGGGCAGCCACCACCACCCCGCTCCAGCTCACCTTGAGAATGCGGCGCCAGAAGAGGTAGGTGGACATCACCGCCAGCAGCGGCCAGGAGTAGTGCAGCTGCATCGCCATGCCGATGGCCAGCAGGTGCACGATCATGTGCCAGAAGGAGGCTCGCTCGCGCATATGCCAAGCCGACCAGCAGTGCATGGCCGAGAAGAGGAACAGATAGGAGGGGTTGTAGAGCAGACTCTCGTACTGGAACCAGGGGTTGAGCCAGCAGAGCACTAGAAACAGCAGGCGCACCCTGTCATCAAATACCTGACGGATCACCGCATCAAACAGCAGGAACCCGACCAGCCGCATCGCCAGCAGCAGCACCATGGGGGCATAGGGAGAGTCCCACAGCAGCAGCGGCCCACCGATCAGCCAGGCCGACAAGCTACCCGGCACATTGCCCACCGCACTCGCCGCATTGCCATAGCTGAGCCAGACCCCCTCATAAGCCCCTAGGTAACCCTTGTAGAGCATCTGGGTCTGATCGCCGGTGAGGAGTTGCAACTGGAAGAAAATCAGGGAGATCAGCAGCCCCCCGCCAAGGCCCAGATAAAACAACCCTTTGGATCCGCTCCTCTTTTGTAATTCGTTCAATCCCTGTGGCTCCTGTTATGTAGGGTTCTTGCAATTCATCGAGGCAATCCATCTGACGAAGGTCTGCTCGAACTCGTTCATATCCAGCGAATTGATATCCTGACTGGTCAGTGACTTGGAAAAAAGCGTCATGGCATCCCGGGTATTGGGGTGCCACTCAGCGTAGTTTTCACCTCCCCCGCCCAGATCCGGGTTATAGAGTCCCAGGATCGGCAAGTTCAGCCCCGCCGCAATATGCACGGTGGCGGTATCTACCGACACCAAAGCAACCGAGTGACGCAGCTGGGTAAAGAGCCCGCCGAGCGATGGTGCCTCTGGCGACAGCAGGATCCGTGCTGGCTCGCTGGCTTTATCGCGCAATGTGGCGACCTCCTGCTCCATCCCTGGCGGGAAAAGCAGGCAGAGGGGTTGCTGGCAATGGGCCAGCATCAGCTCCAGCATGCGGGCAATCATCTCCGGTCGCAGACGGCGGGCGCCACCGCTGCCATACGGGTTGAAAGCGATCACCTGTTGCGCGGCAGGCCACCATGCTGCCAGATTTTGCTCCCACTCGGGACTATGGGGGATCACATATCGGGTATCGGGGTCGCGAATCCCCATGCTGTCCAGCAGCGCCGCAAACTTGTCGGCAAAGTGGCGTCCGGCCGTGCGTTCGCCAAGCTTGATATCAATGGAAGCCAGCGCATCATCCATGCCCGCAATGTGGCAGGCATCGACCTGATTCAAAAAGTAGATATCTTTCATCTTCAGTGACTTGCCAAGATGAACCAGATATCCGACCCGCCCCAGAGAGTGGGCAAGCGCCTTGAGCTCACCATAACCCGGGCGCTTGGGCACCTCGATGACCCGATCTGCTCCCAGATGATCGCGAAATAGCGGAGCCATGGCTCGGGTCGTCACAACCCACACTTCCCGCCTGGGCTGGACCCGGCGAATCTCCCGTGCAACCCAGGAGGAGACGATGGCATCACCCAGCTTGGCATCCCAACGAAGCAGCACCACCTTGCCACTGCCATCGTCAGCCGGACGACTGCGCGCCCGGTCAAACAACCAGCGACCCAACCGGCGACGCAATACATCG
Organism: Aeromonas sp. SCS5; assembly: GCF_001887375.1. NCBI lineage: Bacteria > Pseudomonadati > Pseudomonadota > Gammaproteobacteria > Aeromonadales > Aeromonadaceae > Aeromonas > Aeromonas sp. SCS5. The sequence goes on along the minus strand of NZ_LFCS01000012.1, from coordinate 15,165 downwards.
CGCGCCAGTTGCAGGTTATTTATGTATGACATTAAGCCCTTTACTCTCGGAATAGAACATTGCGATTAAAAAGAATAGCATCGATGTTTGATATTCAATATAATTCGCATAAAACATGCCCATAATAAGAAACGAACTGACCAGCCCAACTCCTGGAAATGCCTTTCCACTCTGGATAAAAGACCAGGCTATATACACGATGAAAAAATAAAAAATCACTGTATACAACACACCCATTTTATTCCCTGAATCTATATATGCGTTATGTAAATCACGAAGCGAATAATTTCCCAATGTCTGCTCAATTAATTTTTTAGAACCAACTTCAGATTCAGAGTCCAAGTATGAAACATATTCTTTTTCGAAGTTTTTAAATCCAATGCCAAATAAAAATTGCATAGGTTCTTCTGACGCATTAAAAGAAATCCATTTTAGACCATTTTTCCACATCAATAATCTACTATAGTTTGAGTAATCACGCTCTGTCGTTTCAGTCACAGACAACGCTCGATTGATAACTACTTCTATTTTTTCTGGTTGTATTTTATAAATAGAAAAAGTGAATGCACTGAACAACACAACGAAAACTACCAAGTATTTTCTATTGAAAAACAACATATAGATAGCTGAAACAATTATCACAGCGATCCAACCAGATCTACCACCGGAAAGAATCAAGCTAATAAATGTCAATGCCATACATATGCCGAGCATAAGTTTTTTAGATAAAACTACTTCATCAGAAATTTTCGCTAACAAGAAAATGAAAACAAAGGTTGTAATTTCAGTCCAGCGCAGCACATCCCATAATCCAGCGACTCTTTGTCCACTCCACCCACCTTCCTGTAATATGAAAGCTTGCACAAATGACCAGAATACTGATATCGCAAAACCTGACATTGATAAAATTAAGGCCATTTTTCTGCTTTCTTTATCACGCAGAGCCAATACTAGCGCGGGAAATGCCAATAGGAAAAGTCCCTTGTAAAAAAAATAGCCTACATCACCAATATATCCAGGAGATAATACCCTTGACAACACTCCAATTAAAAATAAAAAAACCGCACTAAAAATAACCTTATCACCTTTTAATTCGCCATAATAACTTTCATCAACAATACAACGGTAGATAAAGAACAAAACCAATAATGCCGTAGATATAGTAATCGCTGGCTTACTGACAAATATACTTGCCGAAAAAATATAGAGTAATATTTTCTCTATCTTTTGAAAATTCATATCACTTTGCTCTGTTTATTTTCTGAACATATAATTCCCGCGGATTTTGCGCCACAGCCCAAACACATCCGTGCGGGGGAAGATGGCGATCCGGCGGATCTGGTAGGGGTCCTGGTGCATCGCTTTGGGGCCACTGTTGGTGGCAACCGCAAAACGATACCCTGCGGCGATGGCCTGCTCCTTGGCACTGTCGTTGATGTCTCCGTAAGGATAGGCAAACGAGAGCAGCGGCTGGCCAAGCAAGGCCTCCAGCTGGCGTTTGTTTTCCTGAATTTCATGGGCTTGTTGCTCTGGCGGGAGTTTGCTCAGACGAGGATGGGTCAGGGTGTGACCCCCAATCTCCACATGGCCACTCGCCGCCAATGCCTTGACCTGCTCGCCATTCATCAGGGGAACAGATGTATCGGGATTGGTCGGATGCTCCACATCCCAACGGTTATAACCTTCGCCAGTCACCACGTACACCACTGCTTTGTAACCATATTTTTCCAGCAGTGGCAACATGCGGGTCAAATTGTCCTGATAGCCGTCATCGGCGGTGATCATCAGGTACTTCTTGCCGTATTGCAGACGGTGGATAAAGCCTTTGTCCGCCAGATCGCGGAAAGTCAGGGTCTCGTACCCGAGCCACTTCATCAGGCGCAGATGCTTCTCGAACATGGTGATCGGCATCCAGGTACCGTGCACCCCTTTCTCGCTCTCGTGTTCGATAAAACGGTGGTACATGATGACCGGCATCTCGCGGCACAGGGTTTCAACCACAGCATCCTGATAGATGGTTTCGAGGCCGGATACTACCCCCTGCAAGCCGTACTCGTCCTGAATCCGCTGGCGAATGGCTTCCGGCACCACCTTGCTGGCCAGGGCGGATTTGATTTCGCCCTTCAGCGCAGCAAAATCGATAGCCAGATCCTTGGGACCGATATCGCCGAAGTTGCTGGCCAGCGCTTCATCCAGATTCTGTTCAGTCACCAGACCAATTGCCTTGGCTTCGCCGATAGCGAAGGCGGGCCGGCCGCAGAGCAGCGCTTCCATGGCTACCCGACCGGCACCAATGACCAGGTCGCAACCCGCCAGCAGAGCAGGCACATCATCGACATAACCGACAAACTCGGCACGATCCTGAAAACGGGCAAAACGCTCGGGCACGCGGGTACCGCTGACAACCCGCACCTTGCAGGTCTCCAGATCGAGCACTTCATCGAGCAAGCGGTAGCAGAGTTCCCCTTTGGGACCACTCAAGCGGCCAATGATGGCGATCACCGGCTTGTCATTATCCGGCGCCGGCACGGACTGGAACTTGTCGGTTTCGATACCGTTGCGCAGCACCTGCACAATGGCGGGATCCACGCCAAGGTTGTCGATGATCTGCCGGGCGATGTCCTCGCAAACGGCAACCGCCCTGAACCCAAGGGCATGGAACGCTTTGCGGGATGCGTGTACCGGCTGGCGGCCATGTACCGTGGTGATCATCGGGGTACCGGTCAGTTTGCAAGCGACATAGCTGCTCCAGCCGGAGGCACGGGAGTGAGCATGTACCAACTGGATATGGTGCTTCTTGATCAGATAGATAAGGTAAAAGACGTGCCAGAAACGGCGCAGGATACTGCGCTTGTTGAATCGAAGCTTGAAGACGGGACCAAGGGTTGGCTTGGTCAGCGTATCCGACACATAAAAGACGTTGTGACCACGCCGGGTCAGTTCGTTGCCGACCGTGGTGGCATAAACCTCGGCGCCCGTCACTTCGAGCTGGGAGAGTGCCATCAATATGTTCATTGCGTGGTTACCCGGTAGAAACTGAGAAAAACAGTGACAAACAACAGAGCCGGAAACAGGTATGGCCTGCTTCCGGCTTGTCTACATAGGCAGTGTAAAACTCACCCGTTAGCGGTTGAGCCACGCCATGTAATCTGCAACCCCTTCGGCCACAGTCTTGAACTCGGCGTCATAACCTGCGTTGCGCAGCTTGGTCATGTCGGCCTGGGTAAAGCTCTGGTAGCGACCCTTGAGGTGATCCGGGAAGGGGATGTATTCGATAGAACCCTTCTGATGATGCTTGATCACCGCTTCGGCCACGTTCTGGAACGGCTCGGCGCGACCGGTACCACAGTTGAAGATGCCGGAGTGCTGCGGGTTCTGCCAGAACCACAGGTTTACCTTGCAGACGTCGTCGATATAGATGAAGTCACGCATCTGACCACCGTTGGGGAAACCGTCGCAACCTTCGAACAGCTTGGGATTCTCGCCCTTCTTCACCTGGGTATTGAGGTGGAAGGCAACAGAGGCCATGGAGCCTTTGTGCTGCTCGCGCGGGCCGTAGACGTTGAAGTACTTGAGACCAACGACCTGAGAGTTGATCTCCGGCATCCAGCGGCGCACGTACTGGTCGAACAGCTGCTTGGAGTAGCCATAGACGTTGAGCGGCTGCTCGAACTTGGGATCTTCAATGAAGTTGTCGTTGCGACCGCCGTAAGTGGCGGCAGAAGAGGCGTAAATGAAGGGAATTTCACGCTCGATGCAGTAGTGGAACAGGTCCTTGGAGTACTCGTAGTTGACCTCCATGATGAACTTGCCGTTCCACTCGGTCGTCGCCGAGCAGGCACCTTCGTGGAAGATAACCTCAATGCCGTCCCACTCTTCGAATTCGTCGCCGGAAACGATACGCGCCTGGAACTCGTCTTTGTCCATGTAGTCAGCGATGGTCAGATCGACCAGATTGACGAACTTGGTGCCGTCGGTCAGGTCATCAATGACCACGATATCGGTCCGTCCTTGAGCGTTCAGCTGCTTGACCAGATTGCTGCCGATAAAGCCAGCACCGCCAGTTACTACGATCATGGAGTTTGCCTCTCGTACGTTGATGGCTACATGTGACTGCTTGTTAAAGCTGTGTATAGTGAGCCAATTTGAAATTGCCGAAAAGTTTATCACGGGCAGTCTGGGGATTCGACCTTGTTCCATTTGCCCCGGACGGAACCCGTTGGAGGAATGAGTGATGAAGACCAGAGACAGGATCATTCACAGCGCCACCGAGCTGTTCAACGATCAGGGTGAGCGTAACATCACCACCAACCATATTGCGGCGCACATGGGCATCAGTCCGGGCAACCTCTATTACCACTTCCGTAATAAAGAGGACATCATCCACTCCATCTTCGATCAGTATGCCCGCCACCTGAGCGAAAGCTTCATCCCGACCCGCAACCGTGAAATCACCCTGCAGGATTTGATGGGCTATCTGGATGCCATCTTCTATCTGATGTGGCAGTTCCGCTTCTTCTACGCCAACCTGCCGGACATCCTGAGCCGGGACGAGCCACTGCAGCAGAAATACCTCAAGGCGCAGGAGCAGATGAGAGCCTCGGTCGTGACCCTGCTCAAGAGCCTGCGCGAAGGGGGCATTATCGATGTCAGCGATGAAGACCTGCCGGATCTCGGTCAGACCATCAAGATGGTGGTCACCTGCTGGATCCCGTTCCAGATTGCCCAGGCACCCAATACCCGCATCACCAAGCCACTGCTCTATCAGGGAGTGCTGAAGGTGCTGTTTCTACTGCGCCCCTACGTGCAACCGCAAGTCGCCGAACAGATCCGGCAGCTGGAGCAACACTACCGCCAACTGGCCCAACCAGCCGGGTGAGATCTGTTTCACAATTGTTTAATTGCAGAACAATAATTTGAATTAACCGCAACAAACTGAAGTAAAATGTGGCCCTCTGTTGATACTCAGCTGAAATAGCCAATAAGGATCGAGGATGTCTAACGGATTCTATCGTCACCTGACCGAGCAACTGCATCAGGTGCAAGCTGAAGGGTTGTACAAGCAGGAACGCATCATCACCTCCGCCCAGCAGGCAAGCATCGCCGTGGGTGGGGAGCAGGTACTGAACTTCTGTGCCAACAACTATCTGGGATTGGCCAACCACCCGGATCTGATCGCCGCTGCCCATCAAGGCCTCGACAGCCACGGCTTCGGCATGGCCTCGGTTCGCTTCATCTGTGGCACCCAGGATCAGCACAAGGAGCTGGAGCAGAAGATGTCTGCCTTCCTGGGCACTGAAGACACCATCCTCTACTCCTCCTGCTTCGATGCCAACGGAGGTCTGTTCGAGACCCTGCTCGGCGCCGAAGACGCTATCATCTCCGATGCACTCAACCACGCCTCCATCATCGATGGTGTGCGCCTGTGCAAGGCCAAGCGTTATCGCTACGCCAACAACGACATGGCCGAGCTGGAAGCCCAGCTGAAACAGGCTGACGCCGATGGCGCCCGCTTCAAGCTGATCGCCACCGATGGCGTCTTCTCCATGGATGGCGTTATCGCCGACCTCAAATCTATCTGCGATCTGGCCGACAAATACGATGCGCTGGTGATGGTGGATGACTCCCACGCCGTCGGCTTTATCGGTGAAAACGGTCGTGGCACCCACGAATATTGCGGTGTGATGGATCGGGTCGATATCATCACCGGCACTCTGGGCAAGGCGCTCGGTGGCGCCTCCGGCGGTTATACCTCGGGCAAGAAAGAGGTGATCGACTGGCTGCGCCAGCGCTCCCGCCCCTACCTCTTCTCCAACTCGCTGGCCCCCTCCATCGTTGCAGCCACCATCAAGGTGATCGACATGCTGGCCGAAGGTCACGACCTGCGCGCCCGCCTGCAAGAGAACAGCCGCTATTTCCGCGAGCGCATGAGTGCTGCCGGCTTTACCCTGGCTGGGGCCGATCACGCCATCATTCCGGTGATGCTGGGCGATGCCAAGCTGGCTGCCGAGATGGCCAGCCGCATGCTGGCGGCCGGTATCTACGTGGTAGGTTTCTCCTTCCCGGTAGTGCCGAAAGGTCAGGCGCGCATTCGTACCCAGATGTCCGCCGCTCACACCCGCGAGCAGCTGGACAAGGCGATCGACGCCTTCATCCGCATTGGCCGCGAACTCGCCATCATCTGATTTGCATCGAGGGGCCCTGTGCCCCTCCCTTCTTTCTGCATTCATAGCAAAGGATCCGCCATGAAAGCCCTGTCCAAACTCAAGCCCGAGATCGGCATCTGGATGACCGACGTTCCCACACCGGAGCTGGGCCACAACGACCTGCTGATCAAAATTCGCAAAACCGCCATCTGCGGCACCGACATCCATATCTACAACTGGGATGAGTGGTCGCAGAAGACCATTCCGGTTCCTATGGTGGTAGGCCACGAATATGTCGGCGAAGTCGTCGCTATCGGCCAAGAAGTTCGAGGCTTCGCCATCGGTGATCGCGTTTCCGGTGAAGGCCACATCACCTGTGGCCACTGCCGCAACTGCCGCGCCGGCCGCACCCACCTCTGTCGCAACACCACGGGGGTGGGCGTCAACCGGCCCGGGGCCTTCGCCGAATATCTGGTGATCCCCGCCTTCAATGCCTTCAAGCTGCCGGACAACATCCCGGACGAACTGGCCGCCATTTTCGACCCGTTTGGCAATGCAGTGCATACTGCCCTCTCCTTCGATCTGGTGGGTGAAGATGTACTCATCACCGGTGCCGGCCCTATCGGCATCATGGCTGCCGCCGTCTGCCGTCATGTTGGTGCCCGCCACGTGGTGATCACCGACGTCAACGAATACCGGCTGGAACTGGCACGCAAGATGGGCGCCACCCGTACCGTCAACATCGGCAAGGAGAAGCTCGCCGACGTGATGAGCGAGCTGGGAATGACGGAAGGGTTTGACGTGGGGCTGGAGATGTCCGGCGTACCGAGCGCCTTCCAGGAAATGCTCGACAAGATGAACCATGGCGGCAAGATCGCCATGCTCGGCATCCCCCCCTCGACCATGGCCATCGACTGGAACAAGGTGATCTTCAAGGGGCTGTTTATCAAAGGGATCTATGGCCGCGAGATGTTCGAAACCTGGTACAAGATGGCCAGCCTGATCCAGTCAGGACTGGATCTCTCCCCCATCATCACCCACCGCTTCCACATCGACGAGTTCCAGCAAGGCTTTGATGCCATGCGCTCCGGCCACTCCGGCAAGGTGATTCTGAGCTGGGATAAATAACCTGTTGCCCTTAACTTGTTAAAACCCGGCATCCGCCGGGTTTCTTTTTCAGAAGCACATCGTCAGACAGCGTGATACGGGCCAAAAGTTTACTTGCAGAGTGTTTAACACTTCACACACAAGCGTTTAAATGGCTGTAACTATTCGGTTATAATCCGTCCGGTTCACAGGGATAATAAGAGAGTGCTGGGAGTATATGAGCGTGCTGAAAAAACTGAGCTATCTGCTGGCTGTCGGTATGACCGCTGTCAGCCTGTCCGGAGCAGCATTTGCTGCTGACGATATGTCACCGGATGCCATTGCCGAACGGATCAAACCGGTCGGTCAGGTCTATACCGCCAAGGATCTGGAAGGTATTGCCGGTGCGGGCGCAGCGCCTGCGGCAGCCGCTTCTTCCGGCCCGCGCGATGGCGAAACCGTGTTCAAGGGCGCCTGCTTCGCCTGTCACGACACCGGTGCAGCCGGCGCGCCCAAACGTGGCGACAAAGCGGCTTGGGAGCCCCGTATCGCCCAGGGCATTGAAACGCTCAAGAAGCATGCCATTGGTGGCTTTACCGGCAAATCCGGCATGATGCCCCCGCGCGGCACCTGCGCAACGTGTAGTGACGAAGAGATTGAGAACGCCATCCACTACATGATCGACAAGCTCTAAGTATTTGAAAGGGCCGCATATGCGGCCCTTTCAATCTATCGCCTTCCAGCTACTCTTGTATGGTAGACATACTCGGGAGTTGCTCATCTCATGTCGTCCCAATCCATCGAATCCCACTATTCAACTCCTCTGCTGGCGTTGGTCTCGGCCATTATGGACTTTCCCGCGCCACACACAGCAACGACCGACAACTACAACGCCCTGATCCAGCAGATTGACCAACTCTGCCCTCTGCAACATTTTGGCATGCTTGGCCTCTCCGATACCGGATTGAACTGGGTATATGCCCACAAGATCAGTGACTCGTTCAAACAGCAACTGGGACGGGAACAGTCCCGGATCACCGATCAACTGACCCAGCTGGATGAGGCCGATGGCTGGTGCGTTTTTCCTATCGAACATGGCCAGGTACAGTGGTTGCTGGCACGCAGCACACCAACAGATCTCCCGACCCTGCGCCTGCTGCTCGAATGTCTGGCCAAACGGCTGACCGAAACCCAGGCAGGCTCCCATCTGGCAGAGCCCCCCTCTCCACTGATCCGCAAAGACCCCAACTGGCAGAAGAAAATCGAGAGCATCAGCCGCATCATGCGACTGGCCAATACCCTTCCCAGTCAAGCGCTCTTCTCCCAGCTGGAAGCTGTGCTGCGCCAGATGCTGGCTATTGAGGACATGCTGCTGGTTAGGCTCAATACTCACAAGCTGGAAAAGGTCTACCCAGCGACCCCGCATCAGAGCGATGAATTCATCAGCGGTCTGTGTCATAGCACCAGCAATATCGAGGTCAGCAAAGAGTCGCTGTTCTGGCACAGCATGCCGCTGCGCCTGCAACAACAGTATTTCGCTCATTTCATCATCAGCACGTCCACCCCATTGGAGGCAGATGACAAACTCTTCCTCGACTTTTTGCGTGGCCAGCTCACGCTGCTGCTTGAGCTGAAGCGGATCCGTCAGCAGCTTAACGACATCAATACCGAAGACTCCATCAACCAGCGCCTCCAGCAGCTGCGCCAGACCAACCTCAGATTGCAAAAGCAGCTCAAACAGCATCAGGAGCTGGAACGCAGACTGCAATTTGACGCCCTGCACGACCCTCTAACCCAGCTGCCCAACCGGGCTTTGCTGATGAATCACCTCAACCACGCAATGACCCACTACAACCGCTACAAATCGCCCGGGTTTGCCGTGATTTTTATCGATGTGGATCACTTCAAGCAGATCAACGATACCCTGGGCCACAGCGCCGGGGATCAGTTGCTCAAGGAGATAAGCCGCCGCCTGCAAACCTGCATTCGGCAAAATGATCTGGTAGCAAGACTGGGGGGAGACGAGTTCGTCATCTATCTGGACAGCAGCAAGAACGATGACGACATCAGCCCGGTTTTGAACCGGATCATCAGCCGGCTCTCCTACCCTTTCAGGCTGCTCGGCAACGAGCTGAGCATCACCGTCAGCCTGGGCGTCTCCATCGCATCCGAACAAACAACGGATATAAGCCAGTTGCTTCATCAGGCCGATCTCGCCATGTATCAGGCCAAGCGCAATGGCCGAAGCCGCATCGTCAGCTACTCGGAGGATTGCATCAACCAGAACTGGAACTCGCCGGAAGAGATGCTGGCCAGAGCACTGCGCGAAGGGCGTATCGTCCCCTACTTCCAGCCTGTGATCCGACTGCAGGACAGCCGACTGACCGGCCTTGAGGTGATGGCTCGCTGGCTGACGGAAGAAGGTGTGCTGAAAGATGCCTTTGATTTCATCCCGCTGGCGGAACAGTGCGGCCTTATTCTCGATCTGGATTACCAGATCCTGCGCCACACCTGCCAGCAGCTGAAAAACTGGTTGCCACTGTCGGGACAGAGCAAATTCAAGGTGGCTATCAATCTCTCCGGTAAGCATCTGGTCAACCACGACCATATCATGCGGCTGATAACCATCCTGGAAGAGGAGGGGGTCTCCCCCAGCTACCTGATATTTGAATTCAACGAGCGGGAGCTGTCACGGCAGGATTCCGATGCCCTGGCCTCGCTGCACGAGCTACGCGCCAAGGGCATCCAGATCAGCCTCGACGATTTTGGGACCGGCTTCTCCTCCCTCAACGCTCTGTTCCACTTCCCGGTGGACTACATCAAGGTGGATGACAGCTTTACCCAGCGCATGTTGCAGTCCCCCAAAGACCTCGCGCTAATCCGCGCCATGCGCGACATCTGTCAGGATCTGGATTACACCCTTGTAGTGGAAGGCATAGAGAACCAGCAGCAATTGCAGAAGCTAATCGATATTGGCTGCCGGATGGGACAGGGGCGTTATATCTCACCGCCCATGCCAGGCACCGACATAGTCCCGCTGCTTACCCCGGCCAGCCTTTAGGGTTAATCCTTCTTGAACATGGCTCGCAGATTGGCCACCGCCATCTGCCCCTTCTGCTGGCGCTCCTCGGCCGTCACCTTCTTCTGGTTTTCCCACTCCAGATCATCCTGTGGCAGCTCCAGCAGGAAGCGGCTCGGCTCCGGACGCACCGACTCGCCGTACTGACGCCGCTCCTTGCAAAGAGTAAAGGTCAGCTCGGTCTGGGCCCGGGTAATGCCCACATAGGCGAGACGCCGCTCCTCCTCGACATTATCTTCATCGATGCTGGTCTGGTGGGGCAGCAAGCCCTCTTCCATCCCCACCATGTAGACATAGGGAAACTCCAGCCCCTTGGAGGCGTGCAGCGTCATCAACTGCACCTGATCAGCGTCATCCTCCCCCTCGTTGCGCTCCATCATGTCACGCAGGGTGAGGCGAGTGACCACCTGTGCCAGCGTCATCGACTCCTCCAGCTCATCCCCCTCCAGCATCTCGGTGATCCAGCGATAGAGGGTAGAGACGTTCTGCATCCGCATCTCGGCTGCTTTCGGGCTGGGCGAGGTCTCGTAGAGCCACTCTTCGTAGTGGATCTCCTTGATCATGTCCCGCACCGCCTCCACTGGATTGCCGCGCAACGCCTCATCGCCAAGGCGTACCAACCAGTTGGTGAATGCCTGCAGGGCCACGAGGCCACGCCCGGAGAGGTGCTGTTCCAGCCCCAGCTCGAAGCTGGCGGCAAACAGGCTCTTGCCGCGCTGATTGGCGTATTGGCCAAGCTTTTCGAGGGTAGTGGGGCCAATCTCGCGGCGCGGCAGGTTGACCACCCGCAGGAAGGCGGTGTCCTCATCCGGATTCACCAGCAGCTTGAGATAGGCCATGATGTCCTTGATTTCGGTGCGGGAGAAAAACGAGGTGCCGCCGGAGATGCGATAGGGAATCCGGTTGGTCATCAGCGCCTTCTCGAAGATGCGCGACTGATGGTTGCCCCGATAGAGGATGGCGTAATCTTTGAACCGGGTGCGGTTCATAAATTTGTGGCCCATCATTTCGGCGGCGATGCGCTCCGCCTCGTGCTCCTCGTTCTTGGCAAACAGCACCTTGACCGGCACCCCGTAATCGAGCTCGGAGAAGAGCGCCTTGTCGAACACATGGGGGTTGTTGGCAATCAGGATGTTGGCGCACTTGAGGATGCGCCCCTTGGAACGGTAGTTCTGCTCCAGTTTGATGAGCCGCAGATTCGGAAAGTCTTCGTTCAGCAGCACCAGGTTCTGCGGCTTGGCGCCGCGCCAGGAGTAGATGGACTGGTCATCGTCCCCCACCACGGTGAAGCGGGCGCGCTCGCCGACGATCTGCTTCACCAGCTCGTACTGGCTGGTGTTGGTGTCCTGATACTCGTCGACCAGCAGGTAGCGGATCTTGTTCTGCCAACGCTCACGCACCTCCTGATTGCTCTTGAGCAGCAGGGTCGGCATCACGATGAGGTCGTCAAAATCCAGCGCGTTATAGGCCACCATCTGGCGGTGATAACGCTCGTAGAGCTGGGCCATCAACACCTCTTCCGGCCCGCGAGCAATACGCATGGCGCGGGCGGGCAGGATAAGATCGTTCTTCCAGTTGGAGATCTGGGTAATGAGGGCCGAGAGCTTGTCCTTGTCGTTGTCGAGCTCGTCTTCAGTCAATTCTTTCAGCAGCGCCAGCTGGTCGGTGTCGTCAAACAGGGAGAAGTTCGCCTTGAGATTCAGGCTCTTGTGCTCCCGACGAATGATATCGAGCCCTAGGGTATGGAAGGTGGAGACCATCAGCCCCCGCGCTTCCTTGCGACCCAGGGTCTGGCCGACCCGCTCCTTCATCTCCCGCGCCGCCTTGTTGGTAAAGGTGACCGCAGCGATGTTGCGCGCACTGTAGCCGCACTGCTGCACCAGATAGGCAATCTTGTTGGTGATGACGCGGGTCTTGCCCGATCCGGCACCCGCCAGCACCAGGCAAGGGCCGGAGACATACTTGACCGCTTCGTTCTGATTGGGGTTGAGCTTCATGGGCCGGATCTCTTGGCTTATGATGAGGGGCGGCATTGTACCAGAAATCACCCGACGAGCCGTACCTGCTGCACGGCAGGCAACCGCCAATCGGGCTTATCGCGCCTTGTGTTCGGGCGCTATTTTCAGGATCATGGCCGACCTTTCGAGATGATGACTTTTTCCAGATGATGAGGGGAGCATGAATCAGCAACAGCACGACCAGCTGCGCAGCCAGTTTCCGGCCTTGACGCAGGAGGTAAACAGCCACCCTCTGGTCTATCTGGACAACGCCGCCACTACCCAGAAGCCGCACGCTGTACTGGATGCCATCGCTCACTACTATGGGGTCGACAACGCCAACGTGCACCGTGCCGCCCACGCCCTGAGTGGCCGCGCGACCCGCGCCTTCGAAACTGCCCGCGAGACGGTCGCCCGCTTTATCAATACACCCCGCAGCCAAGAGGTGATCTGGACCCGCGGCACCACGGAAGCGATCAATCTGGTGGCCCAGAGCTGGGGGATGAGCGAGCTCAAGGCAGGGGACGAAATCATCCTCAGCACGCTGGAGCACCACGCCAATATCGTCCCGTGGCAGCTGGTCGCCCAGCGTACCGGCGCAGTCATCCGGATTATTCCCCTCGATGAGCGGTGCGATCTCGATCTGGCCGCCTATCACGCCATGTTGGGGCCACGCACCCGGCTGGTAAGCGTGGCCCACGTCTCAAATGCCCTCGGTACCGTCAATCCGGTCAAAGAGATAGTGGCGGCCGCCAAAGCGGTTGGCGCCGTGACGTTGATCGACGGTGCCCAAGCGGTGGCTCATCTCGAGGTGGATATGCAAGCTATCGGTTGCGACTTCTACGCCTTCTCCGGCCACAAGCTCTATGGCCCGACCGGCATCGGTGTGTTGTGGGGCCGCACCGAGCTATTGGAGCGGATGCCGCCCTGGCAAGCCGGTGGCGAGATGATCGATCGGGTCAGTTTCAGCGGCACCACCTTCAATACCCTGCCTTTCAAATTCGAGGCGGGCACCCCCCATATTGCTGGCGCTATCGGCCTCGCCGCCGCCATCGACTTTGTGATGGCGCAAGATCGGCAATGGCTCGCCCAACATGAGCAGGCACTGACCGACTATCTGGTAGCTGGCCTGCAACAGGTGCCGGGGTTGCGTCTGGTCGGCGAACCCGGCCAACGCGCCGGTGCTGTCTCTTTCTTGCTCGACGACATCCACCCGCAAGATGCTGCTACCCTGCTCGACATGCAGGGTATCGCCCTGCGAGTCGGCCATCACTGCGCCATGCCACTGATGGAATCCCTCGGGATCGGCGGCACCATGCGCGCCTCGCTGGCCTGCTACAACAATCGGGATGATGTCGACGCTCTGCTGGCCGCCCTGCACAAACTCAGTGACTTCTTCTAAGGCAGATAACCGAATGAGTGACCTCGCAAGCTATACCCAGATTGGCCTTGAGCCCAACGCCGACACCATCCGCCAGCAGTTTGCCGCCGCTCACGGCTGGGAGAACCAGTACCGGCTCATCATCCAGCTCGGTAAACAGCTGCCGGAGCTACCCAGCGAATGGCAGCAGGAGGAGTCCCGCCTCAAGGGGTGTGAAAGCCAGGCCTGGCTGAAGGGAGAACAAAGCGAGGATGGCTGCTGGCATTTTGCCTGTGATTCCGATGCCCGCATCGTGCGGGGCCTTATCGTCATCGTACTGGCAGCGCTCAACCACCAATCGTCTGCGGCGATCCAGGCTTTTGATATGGAGGGATATTTTACCGAACTGGGGCTTGAGAAACACTTGAGCCCGTCACGAGGTAACGGGCTCAGAGCGATCGTGCTGGCGATCCGGGAGCAGGCTGTCTAACCCGCTTTGTGCAGAGGTCGATTAGGCTTCGCCAATCGACCCTACTTCTTCATTCCCGGCCTCTTTCTCGGCGCGGGCCCCCCGCTCGGCAATCTTCTTTAATACCCGGGATGCGGCAACCAGTCCAAAGGTTGCCGTCACCGGCGTCACGGCGCCAAAGCCGGAGGCGCAATCCATCTTCATGGTGCCATCGCTGGCCGCCTTGGCCTGACAGGTGCCACCATTGCCATCCGGATAGCTCAGCTGCTCGGTTGAGAAGACACACTCCACCCCGAATTTGCGCGCCGGATTCTTGCTGAAGTTGTGCAATCGGCGCAGATCGGAGCGCACCTTGGCCGCCAACGGGTCTTGAATAGTCTTGGCCAGATCGGCCACAGTGATCTGGGTCGGATCCATCTGCCCGCCAGCACCACCCGCCACAATCACCGGGATCTTGTTGCGCTTGCAGAAGGCAATCAGCGCCACCTTGGCCTTGACCGAATCGATGGCATCCACCACATAGTCAAACTCCCGCTTGATATGCTCGGCCAGGTTATCAGCGGTGACGAAATCGTCCACCTCGATCACTTCGCAATCAGGATTGATGGCGCGAATACGCTCGGCCATCACCTCGGTTTTGAGGCGACCAACCGTACCCTGCATGGCGTGGATCTGGCGATTGGTGTTGGTGATGCAGATATCGTCCATGTCGATCAGGGTGATCTGGTTGATACCAGCGCGGGCCAGCGCCTCTGCTGCCCAGGAGCCCACGCCACCGATACCCACCACACAGACCTTGGCCTGGCTAAAGGAACGCAGTGCGCTCTGACCATAAAGACGGGCAATGCCCCCGAATCGCTGTAGATATTCTGCTTTCATACCACCACCTTGCTTGAGGGCGGCCATTATAGCGACAAGCACAGCCAGCGGCGATGGCATAACCGGAGAAAATCGGGGAGGAAAAACAGAGAAAACGGCGGAGAAGAGAGAATGATCGGTCAATTATCAGGCGATTTGCTGATTTTCAG
>NZ_LFCS01000011.1:0-168093 GCF_001887375.1 Aeromonas sp. SCS5 | reverse complement strand
TTTATTACGCTCAAATTTTTCTTTAGACATGATCGTCCCTCTAAACTAACGCTGAGTACGCGGTGGCAAGCTAACCACAGAACAGTTTATATGATGGATTTGAATCTGGTGGGGAAGAGAGGCTGGTGCTGACAGACAGGTTCGACTGCCGACTTCACCCTGAGGGCGTAGCTCTTGGTATCGCCTGAGCCATATCAGCATCTTGGAGCGGGCAGCGGGAATCGAACCCGCATCATCAGCTTGGAAGGCTGAGGTAATAGCCATTATACGATGCCCGCATTTCTCTAACCCAAAGAACTCAAACCGCAGAGAAATATGGTGGAGGGAGAAGGATTCGAACCTTCGAAGGCAGAGCCGTCAGATTTACAGTCTGATCCCTTTGGCCGCTCGGGAACCCCTCCAGATGCCAGATTGTCACAGTGGTAATTCTGCTTGCACCCACTGTTTTTTATCGCTTTTGCCGAGCAAACAGGCGACAGACATCCAAGCGTCGCGCATTTTATTGTAAGGATTTGGGGGATGCAACCATTGCACCTTGCAAAATGTGGATTATTGCCGGGATCCGGGCAAAAAAGTGGAGGGATTCAGGCCAATCTGGATGCGTCCCTTGTCGCTCTCCACCCCTTGGTGTATGGTCGCCGTGCCAAAGAAACAGTGATGACACCATGACGACAGAGCATAACCCCTATCTGCAATTCACCCGCGAAAAATGGGCGTTATTGCGCGATTCGGTCCCCCTGACCCTGACCGAACACGATCTGCAAACCCTGCGCGGGATCAACGAAAAGGTGTCATTGAAGGAGGTAGAGGAGATCTATCTGCCCCTCTCCCGCCTGCTCAATCTCTATGTCAAAGCCAAGCAGCGCCGCAGCCGGGTACTGGAACAGTTCCTCGGCCAGTCACGCGGCAAGGGTACCTATATCATCAGCATCGCCGGCAGTGTGGCGGGGGGCAAAAGCACCACGGCTCGTATCCTGCAGGCGTTGCTGGAGCGCTGGCCGGAACACCCGCGGGTGGAGCTGGTCACCACCGATGGCTTCCTCTATCCCAACAAGGTGCTGGAGGAGCGTGGCCTGATGCGCCGCAAGGGGTTCCCGGAATCCTACGACATCCGCCATCTGGTGGAGTTTGTTGCCAATATCCGGGCTGGCCACGAGAAGGTGGAAGCGCCGGTCTACTCCCACCTTATCTACGACATCATCCCTGACGAGAAGAAGGTGGTGGAGCAGCCGGACATCCTGATCCTGGAAGGGCTCAATGTACTGCAGAGCGGTATGGATTATCCGCAGGAACCGCACCGGGTGTTTGTCTCCGATTTCGTCGACTTCTCCATCTATGTGGATGCCGAAGCCGATCTGCTGCGCACCTGGTATATCGAGCGCTTCCTCAAATTCCGCAGCGGTGCTTTCTCGGACCCGGACTCCTACTTCCACCACTACGCCAAGCTGACCGAGAGCGAAGCGACCCAGATCGCCAACAACATCTGGCAGGATATCAACTATCTCAATCTGCAGGAGAACATCCTGCCGACCCGGGAGCGGGCCAACCTGATCCTGACCAAGGGCAACGAGCACGCCATCGAACAGATCAAGCTGCGCAAATAAGCACGGCAGTTCGCACCGTTGCAGATAGCCGGATAACAGAGAGGGGACCCGCAGGTCCCCTCTCTTTTTTGTCGCTAACGATTATCGTCAGGCGCAACGCTCAATCACCCCGGCGCAGGGAGAGTTCGCCACCCAGATAGAACTTGGTCCCCTCCTCCGTCTCCAGCCGCAGGGCGCCGCGATCGTCGATACCACGGGCGATACCGCGGATCTCCTGCTCCCCCATCAAGAGACGGACGGGGCGACCGGCAAAGTGGTCGAGCCGGTTCCACTGATCGACAAAGCTCGCCAATCCACTCTGCTCGAAGGTCTGCATCGCCCGCTGCAGATAGGCGATCATCCGGGCAGCGAGCTCATTGCGATCAACCAGCTCGGGATTGATGTGGCGCAACTCGGCCCAGGCCTGATCGATCTTCTCCCCTTCACGGGCCGGCATCGCCAGATTGAGGCCGATCCCGATCACCAGATGGCAACTGGCACCGGCGCTGCCGCTCATCTCCACCAGAATGCCCGCCAGCTTGCGCCCCTGATAGTAGAGATCGTTGGGCCACTTCAACTCGACACCGTGATAACCGAGCGACTCCAGCGCCTCTACCACGGCAACACCAACCGCCAGACTCAGCCCCATGGCGGCAGCCATCCCCTGCTCCAGCCGCCAGTACATGCTGAGGATCAGCTGGCAACCGAACGGCGAGACCCAGGGCTTGCCACGGCGACCGCGCCCGGCAGTCTGGCACTCGGCAAGGCAACTCTCGCCAGAGCGCAGTTGATTGACCCTGTCCAGCAGATGCTGGTTGGTCGAACCGATCACCGGGAAGCAGTGCACCGGCGCCATCGGTGCCAGTGCCTGCAGCTTCGCCTCGTCATAGAGCGCCATCGGCACCGCCAGCCGGTAGCCCTTGCCGGTCAGGCTAAAGAGATCCAGCCCCAGCTCTTTGAGTGCAGCCATGTGCTTGCTCACTGCCGCCCGGCTGATACCGAGCTGCTCGCCCAGCTGTTCGCCGGAGTGAAACTGGCCATCGCTGAGCAGGGTGATCAGGGTCTGTCTGATGGGAGTCAACGTCATGAGAGCACCTCATCGAGCCAGGTTTCACCCTGCGCGCCCATGAAGCGCACCTCGTGTTCCAGCACCACACCAAACTTCTGCTCCACGCTGTCGCGCACGTGTGCCGCCAACGCGATCAGCTCCATGGCGCTGGCGCCCCCCAGATTGACCAGTACCAGCGCCTGCTCCTGATGAACGGCGGCGCGGCCGATGGCAAATCCCTTGAGACCGCACTGATCGATGAGCCAGCCAGCCGCCAGCTTGGCTTGCCCCTCCCCGGCCGGATAACAGGGCATCTGCGGATATGTCAGTTTGAGCGAATCGGCCAGCGCGGCGGGCACCACCGGATTCTTGAAGAAGCTGCCGGCGTTGCCGAGTACGGCGGGATCCGGCAGCTTGGCAATGCGGGTGGCGCAGACGGTGTCGAAGATGGCCTGCGCGCTCGGCTGGTCGCCAAGCGCAGCCAGCGGGCCATAGCCCAGCACCGGCTGCCATGCTTTGGGTAGCTTGAGGCCGACTGCGGTGATCAGATGGGAGCCCTGATACTCGTGCTTGAAGATACTGTCGCGATAGCCGAAGCGGCACTGCTGCGCCTCGATCCGCTCGATCTCACCGCTCTGCCAGTTGAAGGCCTCGACATAGGCACAGAAGTTCGCCAGCTCGACCCCGTAGGCGCCGATGTTCTGCACCGGGGCCGCACCGACCGTGCCGGGGATAAGCGCCAGATTCTCCAGTCCGTACCAGCCCTGTTGCAGGGTATGGCAGACCAGTTGATGCCAATCCTCACCCGCTGCGACATGGAGCAGCCAGTGATCGCCCTGATCCTGAGCGGTAATACCCTTGAGGCGGTTGAGCACCACCAGACCGTGGAAGTCGGTCGTAAACAGCACATTGCTGCCACCACCCAGGTTCAGACGGGGCAACGTGTTCAGCTCGGCATCACTTCGCAGGGCAGCCAGATCCGCGATCAGCTCCACCTCGGCCAACCAGAGGCAGTAAGCATCGAGGGCGAGGGTGTTGAGTTTCAACAAGGAGGCGTTGGCATTCAGTTTCATCTGTCTATCCCGGCTTGGTGCAAGGACGCAGTCTACCTCAAGTTGCCGGTGACGAAAAATCTGTGCTCTTTTCGGACGAATAACAGTGGTTTAGAGTAGTCAGCTTCAACTGTTGAGGAATAACTCATGAACAACCAGTTTGCCGTCATCGGCCTGGGCCTGTTTGGCAGCGCGCTGTGCGAAGAGCTGCAGCGGCAGGATGCCGAGGTGCTGGCTATCGATATCGACGAGAGCAAGACCCGCCAAATCGCCACCCTCTGCAACCACGTTGTCGTGGCTGATGCCACCGATGAGGCTACCGTCGCCGAGCTGGGGCTGGCCAACTTCGACATCGTCTTCGTCGCCATCGGTGACAACCTGGAAACCAGCATCCTCACCACCCTCGTATTGAAAGAGGCGGGTGTGAAGAAGGTGTGGGTCAAGGCACGCGACAAGTTCCACGCCAAGATCCTGCAGAAAGTGGGCGCCGACAAGGTGATCAACCCCGAGTGGGACATGGGCCGCCGGGTCGCGCAGAGCATGCTCGACAACCGCCTGTTCGACTATCTGGAGCTGGGTCACGACATGGTGCTGACCGAGTTCGTCATCGGCTTGCAGCAAAATGGCAAGGCGCTCAGCGACTTCCACCTGTTGCAGCAGAACGACTTCCAGCTGCTCGCCATCAAGCGCGGCGAGGTGCTGCACAACGTACTGACCGGCAAGATGGAGCTGCAACTGGGTGACATCCTCATCCTGGCAGGCAACAAACACGCGATCGACCACTGGCTGGAAACCCTATGACCCGTTGGCGCAACAGCTTTGCCTTCGCCCTTCACCGGGAGGATGACTCCCGCTGGAGCGAGGCCAAGCTGATCCTTGGCAGCTTTCTGATCATCCTGCTGATAGGCACTATCTTTCTGGTGCAGCCCTCCAGCCATAACGGCGAGGTGAGCTTCATCAACGCCCTGTTCACCGCCACCTCGGCCATCTGCGTGACAGGTCTTGGCGTGGTGGACACCGGCACCGCCTTCACCCTGCAGGGGCAGATCTTTCTGATCATGTTGATGGAGATTGGCGGGCTGGGGCAGATGACCATGACCCTGCTGCTCATCGCCATCTTCAGCAAGCGGGTCGGCCTGCGCCAGCAGGTACTCGCCAAGGAGGCGCTGGGACAGGAGGGCTCGGTCAACATCATCCAGCTGGTGAAGCGGATCGTGCTGTTCGCCTTCATCGCCCAGCTGATCGGCACCGGCCTGATGGCCATTCGCTGGGTGCCCGAAATGGGTTGGAGTCGCGGCCTCTATGTCAGCTTCTTCCACGCTGTCTCAGCCTTCAACAACGCAGGTTTCTCGCTGTTTGCCAACAACCTGATCAGCTACCGGGATGACCCCCTCATCTGTCTGACCATCGCCGGCCTGCTGATCCTCGGCGGTATCGGCTTTACCGTTATCGTCGATCTGGTGCGCAACCGTCGCTGGCGCAAACTGAAGCTGCACAGCAAGCTGATGATCCTGATGACGCCGGCCCTGCTGCTGCTGGGGACCGTGGTCTTCTGGCTGCTGGAGCGCAACAACCCGGGCACTTTTGGCAACGCCGGTATTGGCGGCCAGCTGCTGGCGGCCTTCTTCCAGTCGGCCAGCGCCCGTACCGCAGGTTTCAACTCCATCGACATCGGCCAGATGGTGCCCGCCTCGCTGCTGTTCATGATGATGCTGATGTTTATCGGTGCCGGCGCGACCTCCACCGGTGGCGGTATCAAGGTGACCACCTTTGCCGTGGTGCTGCTGGCGACCAAGGCGTTTTTGACCAAGCGCCCTCACGTCACCGCTTTCGGCCGTACCCTGTCGCCCCAGATCGTCACCCGCTCGCTGGCCATCATCATCGTCAGCACCATGGTGCTGATGCTGGCCATGTTCCTGCTGATGATCACCGACGCCCTGCCGTTCGACAAAATCATGTTCGAAACCATCTCGGCCTTTGCCACCGTCGGCCTCTCCACCGGCATCACCCCGAGCCTGAGCGGCCCGGGCAAGTTCATTCTGGTACTGGTGATGATCTGCGGCCGTCTCGGCCCGCTCACCCTCGCCTTTATGCTGGCCCGCCCGAGCGAGACCCGCATCAAGTATCCGGAAGAGAGCGTCTACACCGGCTAATGACCGCTGGCCGTTACGCCGACAAAAAGAGAGGGGCCATCATGGCCCCTCTCTTTTTTCCTGCAGACACCCCATGGTCAGGCCGCCTGGCTTTTGGTCGTCCGCTTGCCCGTGCTCCTGCCTGCACTTTTGCCTGAACTCTTGCGAGGCGCAGCGCCGCCAGCAGCCGGACTCTTGCGCTTGGCAAAGCGCCGCTTGCCGGCGCCCGGCGCCTCCTTGGGCAGGGCGCTGAAGCTGGCGCCAGAGTCCTGCCGCGCCCCCTCAATCAGACCGTGCAGCTGCTCGGTGAGCGGCCCCATAAACTGCTGGTAGCTGCCGTGACGCTCGGCGATCTGGCCGAGGCTCTGCTCCCACAGCGCCGTCATATCCGGCGTGGTGGCGGTGGCTGGCAGCGCCTGCACCAGTGCCCGCCCGGTCGGGGTCGCCTTGATGCTCTTGCCCTGACGCACCAGAAAGCGGCGCTTGAACAGCAGATCGATGATACCGGCCCGGGTCGCCTCGGTGCCGAGGCCGTCGGTGTCGCGCAGGGTTTTGCGGATCTCGGGATCCTGCACATAGCGGGCGATGCCGGTCATGGCCGCCAGCAGGGTGGCATCGGTGAACGACTTGGGAGGCTGGGTCATCTTCTCCTGCAGCTCGCCACGCTCGCACAGCAGTTGTTCGCCCTCCTTCAGAGCCGGCAGCGTGCCCGCCTTCTCTTCGTCGTCATCCTCCTCCACTCCGAGCAGCGCCTTCCAGCCCGCTTTCAGAATGCGCCGAGCCTTGGCCTGAAACAGGCCACCGGCGATGCGCAGCAACACCTTGCTGTCGTTGTATTCGAACGGGGGATAGAACTGCAGCAGGTACTGGCGGGCAATCAGGCCGTAAAGCTTCGCCTCGTCGGCCCCCAGCGTGGCGGGGTTGCCCTGCTTCTCGGTGGGAATGATGGCGTGGTGGGCATCCACCTTGCTGTCGTTCCACGCCTTGCTGCGGATCTTGCCGTCCGCCTCGGCAACTGCCCTGGCCAGCGCAGGAGCCGTAGTGGCGATGGCGCCGCGCACCTGCTCGGCCCGGTTGAAGTGATCGCTCGGCAGATAGCGGCTGTCGGAGCGCGGATAGGTAATGAGCTTGTGGCGCTCGTAGAGGCTCTGGCAAATATCGAGCACCCGCTTGGCATCCATGCCGAAGCGCTTGGCGGCATCGATCTGCAGGCTGGAGAGGTTGTAGGGCAGCGGCGCCGCCTGCTTGCGGGCCTGCTCCTCCACCGACTCAACCTGAGCGGGTTGGCCATTGATCCGGCTCACCACCTTGTCGGCCAGCGCCCGGTTGAGCACCCGCCCCTCCTCGTCCTGCCACGGCAGACAGGCTTCGGACGGCAGCCACTTGGCGGTGAAACGCTCGTTGCCGTCGGTCAGCAGATGGGCCAGCACCTCGTAGAAGGGTTTGGGGACAAAGGCCTCGATCTCGAGATCCCGCCGCACCACCAGCCCGAGCAGCGGGGTCTGCACCCGACCGACCGAGAGCAGCTCGCTGCAACCGGCCTTGCGCCCGAGCAGGGTGTAGGCGCGGGTCATGTTGATGCCGTAGAGCCAGTCGGCCCGACTGCGAGCCAGCGCCGAGACCGCCAGCGGCACGAACTCCTTGTTGTCTCTGAGCTTGTCGAGGGCGCGGCGCACCGCAGGCGGGTTGAGATCGCTGATGAGGCAGCGCTGCACCGGCCTGGTTTTCGGGTAGCCGAGAAAGTCGATCACCTCGTCCACCAGCAGTTGTCCTTCCCGGTCCGGGTCACCGGCGTTAACCACGCAGTCGGCCTGCTTGATCAGCCGCTTGATGACGGTGAGCTGGGTTTTGGTCTTGGGCTTGGCCACCAGCTGCCACTGGGTGGGGACGATGGGGAGATGCTCCATCCGCCACTGCTTGAAGGCGGCGTCATAGGCATCGGGCTCGGCCTGCTCCAGCAGGTGACCGATACACCAGGTGACCACATCCCCCTGGGCGGTCTCGATAAAACCGTCGCCCTTCTTGTGGGGCTTGGGCAGGGCATCGGCAATGGCGCGCCCCAGAGTGGGCTTCTCGGCGATGAAGAGTCGCATCGGTGACTACCTGAAACACTGTATATGCAGACAGTATACAGCGCCCACCGATAAAGCCCAACCGCGACTACTCGTCGAACGGATTGTCGTGAATGGCGGCAAACAGCCGCGCCTGATTGAGCACGGGGGCATAGTGGAAGGCGTTGTCGCCATCCTCCGCCAGCAGGTAGTCGGTCAGCTGCTCGCGCACCGCCTCTTGCAGGGTCTCCAGCTTCCACGGCTTGGCGAGGTAGTAGTGCAATCCGCCGCGGTTGACCGCCTCTATGGTCGCCTCCAGCCCCGCCTGCCCGGTCAGCAGCAGCTTGCGGCTGGCCCGGGTCGCGCTACGCCGGTTCAGCTCTACCAGAAAGTCGACCCCCAAGGTTCCCGGCATGATGTGATCGCAGAGGATCAGCGCCAGCCTGCCCCCCTCCCGCTCCCACTCGTGCACCACCTCGCGCGCCTCATCGACGCTCTCGGCGCCATCCAGCTCGAAATGGCTGCGAAACGGTGCGAGGTCGTGGAGCACCGCCTCCAGCACCTCCCGCTCATCGTCCACGCACAGGATCAGATAGTGTTTGTTCATTGCTCCTCCTTGGCGGCGCACCACGGCACGCCCTCTGTTGGCAGATGCGTCCGCTCAGGCCGCATGCTCGTTGTGGCGGGGCTCTCCCCCGTAGTCGGCCATCCCGATATCCCCCAGCGGCAGGCAGACCCGCATCCGGGTGTAACGCCCCGGCTCGGAGGCCACCTCGATCCGGCCGTGATGCTGCTGCACGATCTGCAACGAGACGCTCAGGCCAATGCCGAGGCCAAAGTGCCCCTCCCGCTTGGTGGTGAAGTTGAGATCAAAGATCCGCTGCCACAGCTCGGGCTCGATGCCACAGCCGCTATCCTCCACCTCCACCATCACCCAGCCGGGCTCCGGCAGGCCGGTGCGCACCGTCAATCTTCCCGGCTCGCTCATGGCATCCAGACTGTTGGCGATGAGGTTGGTCCACACCTGCTGCAGGGCGGCGGGATGGCAGCGCACCAGCGGCAGGGGTTGGTACTCCTTGCAGAGCTCATGCTGCTTGAGGCGGTTCTCGAACATCAGCAGGGTATCTTCCAGCCCCTCGTGCAAGTCCACCAGCGAGGGCTCGTCCCTGTCCTGCCGGGCATACTGCTTGAGACTCTTGACCAGATCGCCGATGCGACGGGCACACACCTCGATATTGCGCAGGAAGCTGCCGGTCTGCTGGAACAGCTCCAGCTGCACCAGCAGAGCTTCCCGCTCACTGGCGGTGCGCCCGGCAAACCAGCGTTGCCAGCTCAGCTCGTCATCCAGATTCATCTGCACCGCCAGCCGCGCCTGCTGACGCTCGCCAAAGCGCCGTTCGGCCTGCCGGGTCTTGTCGCGGATCTCGCTGGTCGAGACCGGCTGGGAGGAGAGCGCCTGACAGAGGGTCTGATTGCCCAGCCCCTTGAGGGCAGCGGGCAGTTCGAGGTTGATGAGATCAGGGATGGCGGCACGCAGGGTCTCGCTGCCGCGGATAATGGCCGCCACCGGGTTGTTGAGCTCGTGGGCGACACCAGCCACCAGCTGGCCCAGCATCGCCATCTTCTCGCTCTCCATCAGCTGGGCATGAGCCGCTTCGAGGGAATCGAGGGTCTGTTGCAACCGCATCTCGGTGCGGATGCTGTTCTGCAGGCGGCGGTTGAAGTGACGCAGCAGCAGGTTGGTAAAGGAGGGGAGCAGCTCGCTGCGCGCCTCCATGACGCGGGAGAACTGCAGCTTGTCGAGCTTGATCACCTCGGCGCCGGTCAGGGTCACTCCGGTGGTAAAGGCGGGTTCGCCGGTGACGAAAGACATGCCCCCCACCAGCGCGCCGGAGCGGTAGTGCACCACCTCCTGATCGACCCCGTGGGCGTCGCGCTTGCGCAGCACCACCTCCCCCTTGGCGATAAACCAGAGGAAGCTGTTGGGCTCCCCCTCGCGGGTCAGCACATGGCCCGGACTGTAGTGGCGGCAGACCCGCGCCTCGTCGTTGCCTTCGAAAAACTGGTAGAGGCCGTCGATCACCACCCGCGACAACTCCTCGTCGCTGCAGCGGGTGTAATCCATAAAGCCCTGACGATACTCGGCCAACTGGCGATCGACATGAGCCCGCAGCAGTCGCTGGTTGTCGAGCACGGTTGCATAGCTCAGCAGATCCGCCTCCGGGCAGTGCAGCACGAACTGGCTCGCCTGCTCGATGACGGCGCGGCGCAGGCTGCCATCGCGCCAGGGGCGCTGCAGGTAGTAGTCGAGGCGGCCGAGGTTGACCGCCTCGATGATCGATTTCATCTCGGGCTGGCTGCCCAGCAGGATCTTGCGGCACGCCTCGTGCTGGCTGCCGAGGCGGATCAGAAAGTCGGCCCCGCGACCATCCCCCAGATCGCTGTCGCACACCACCACGGCCGGCGGCTGCCCCTTGCGCTCCAGCTCCTCAAGCGCCAGCTCGGCCGACTCCTGCCCGGTGGCGACCACCAGCACAAAGCGGCTGAGCAGCGGAGCCAGCTCCTGTTCGAACTCGGCCAGCAGCTGAACATCGGCGGCGACACACAGCAGGGAGAAAGGGCTCATCAGCGACACTCCGTTGAGGCTCGATCCCGACTATATCAACGAATCCGTCAGGGTTTTGCGAGGGGGCTAACAGCGGCAGAAGAAAGTAAAATAATCATTAAATCGACAATTTACAGAACTAAATTCGATAAATCAGTCAATAACAAAACATTAATCACAATGTGACGCACATCTTAAAATTCAAACCATGATTGAGGTCAACGCCCCCTGCGCCTCCGATGACTACCATGTACCTACTACTATGTTGGTATTCATCGACCACAGGACACAGCCCCCATGATTGGAAAACTGATAAGAAAAACCTGGTTCTGGCTCCTGCTGCTGGGCGCCATGTTGGGTATCGCCGCCCTCGGCGTCACCGTGACCGTGCTGCACAAGACCAGCTCCACCGAATTCTGCGTCTCCTGCCACTCCATGCAGACCCCGCTGGCCGAGTATCAGGGCAGCGTCCACTTCCAGAACACCAAGGGGATCCGCGCCGAGTGTGCCGACTGCCACATCCCGGGCGACCCCACCTCCTATCTTTGGACCAAGATCCGCGCCGTTAAGGATATCTATCACGAGGCGATCGGCACCCTCGACACGCCGGAGAAATACGAGGCCCACAAGCTGCGGATGGCCCAGACCGTGTGGGACGAGCTGAAAGCCAATGACTCCGCCACCTGCCGCAGCTGCCACAGCTACGCGGCCATGGACATTCTGGCCCAGCGCCCCAACGCCCGCGCCGAGCACCCCATCGCCATCAAGGATGGCCAGACCTGCATCGACTGCCACCGCGGCGTCGCCCACATCATGCCCGACATGAGCGGTCTGGCTGCCGCCGGTGCCAGCGAGCTGGCGCAAGCCGCTGCCCAGACCCCGGCCAGCGTCACCACCCGCTACGCCATCGCCACCACCCCGCTCTATCTGGATGCCAACGCCAAGACCGATGAAGGCACCCTGATGCCCTCCACTCAGGTTGAGATGATGGGCAAGGAGAATGGCCGCGCCCGGGTGCGCATCGATGGCTGGCAGCAGGATGGCGTGAGCGAAGTGTTCTACGCCGCTCCCGGCAAACGGATCCTCAGCGTGCTGGTCGGCGATGCCGCCAAGAAAGCGCTGGTCACCGGCAAAAGCGAAACCGACAGCGCCACCAACCTCACCTGGCATCAGGTCAGCCTGACCGCCTGGGTAGACGAGAGCCAGCTCATCGGCGATCAGGGCAAGCTGTGGCAGTACGCCTCCACCCTGATGTCCAACAACTGCACCGGTTGCCACGGCCTTACCGCGCTGGATCACTTCAACGCCAACCAGTGGATCGGCGTCATCAAGGGGATGGAGTCTCGTACCTCCCTCACCCCGGAACAGGCACGCATGCTGACCCAGTATGTCCAGAAACACGCCAGCGACATGAGCGCGGCCCACTGAGGCTGGTAGAGGAGAATCCCAATGACCCGTTTTAACGACAAGAAGACCAATCTCTCCCGCCGCAACCTGCTCAAGGGGCTCGGTGCCTGCGCCGCCCTGCCCCTGCTCGGCGGCATTTTCCCGAAAAGCGCGCTGGCGCAAGCCATCAGCACCGCACTGAGCCAGTTCCCGACCCTTGTTCAAGCCCAGAAGGGCATTCTGACCGGCGCCCACTGGGGTGCCTTCGAGGCGATCGTCGAGGATGGCCGCATGGTGCGCGTCCAGCCGGTGGCCGATGATCCGGCGCCGAACGATCTTATCGATATGGCTCCGTTTCAGGTGCACGCCAAAAACCGCATCAAGTACCCCATGGTACGCAAGAGCTGGCTGGAGCACGGCCCGGGCGCCAAGCCAGAGCTGCGCGGCGCCGACGAGTGGGTGCGGGTGAGCTGGGAGAAAGCCATCGAACTGGTGGCCGGCGAGATCCAGCGCGTCCAGTCTGATTTCGGCCCGCAGGCGATCCACGCCGGTTCCTACGGCTGGAAGAGTGTCGGCATGTTCCACAACAGCCGCACCCTGCTGCACCGCCTGATGAACCTCTCCGGCGGCTTCACCGGTTATGCCGGTGACTACTCCACCGGCGCGGCTCAGGTGATCATGTCCCACGTGATGGGCTCCATCGAGGTGTACGAGCAGCAGACCGCCTGGCCCAACGTGGTGGAGAACGCCGAACTGGTGGTGCTGTGGGGGGTCAATGCTCAGGTGACCCTGAAGAACAGCTGGAACATGCCGGATCACGAAGGCCAGGCTGGCTTCAAGGCGCTGAAAGAGAAAGGCACCCGCGTCATCAGCATCGATCCGGTCTACAACGAGACAGCCAAGCTGGTCGGCGCCGAGTGGATTGCCCCGAACGCCTACACCGACGTGGCCATGATGCTGGGTGTGGCTCACACCCTCTACAGCGAGAAGAAGCACGATCAGGCCTTCCTCGATCGCTACACCGTCGGCTTCGACAAGTTCCTGAACTACCTGCTGGGCAAGGATGACGGTCAGCCGAAGAGCGCCGAGTGGGCGAGCAGCGTCTGCGGCGTCGATGCCAGGGTGATCCGCCAGCTGGCCCTCGACATGGCCGCCAAGCGCACCATGATCATGGCCGGTTGGGGCATGCAGCGTCAGCAGCATGGCGAACAGCCGAACTGGATGCTGGTCACTCTGGCCTCCATGCTGGGCCAGATCGGCCTGCCGGGCGGCGGCTACGGCTTCAGCTACCATTACTCCTCCGGTGGCAGCCCCACCGCCAAGGGCGGCATTCTGGCGGGCATCTCCGCCGGCAACGCACCGAAGAACAGCCCGGCCCCGATCCCGGTGGCCCGCATCGCCGACTGTCTCGCCAACCCGGGCAAGACCATCGACTTCAACGGCCGCAAGGTGACCTATCCGGACATCAAGCTGGTCTACGTGGCGGGCGGCAACCCCTTCCACCACCATCAGGACACCAACAACCTGCTGCAGGCGTGGCGCAAGCCGCAGACCGTGATCGTCCACGAGCCCTACTGGACGGCGACTGCCAAGCACGCCGATATCGTGCTGCCGGTCACCACCAGCTACGAGCGCAACGATCTGGAGATGGGCGGCGACTACTCCCAGCGCTATGTGTTCCCGATGCACCAGTGCGTGCCGCCCCAGTTCGAGGCCCGCAATGACTTCGACATCTTCAGCGCCATCGCCGCCAAGCTGGGCGTGCAGGAGCAGTACACCGAAGGGAAGGACGAGATGCTGTGGCTCAAGCAGATGTACGACGGCATGGCGGCGCAGGCCCGCGGCGCCCGGGTGGCACTGCCGCCGTTCAACATGTTCTGGGAGTCCAACAACTACATCCGCTTCCCGATCCCGGAGGCCAACCGCCAGTGGATCCGTCACGCCGATTTTCGCGAGAACCCGCTGCTCAACCCGCTCGGCACCCCGTCCGGCAAGATCGAGATCTTCTCCAACACGGTGGCGGGGATGGGTTATGCCGACTGCGCCGGTCATCCCAAGTGGTATGAGCCCAGGGAGTGGGTGAAGAGTGAAGTGGCGGCGCGCTATCCGCTGTCGCTCAACACCTCCCACCCGACCCAGCGGCTGCACTCCCAGCTCGACAACACCCCGCTGCGGGACAAGTTTGCCATCGCCGACCGCGAGGCGATCATGATCCATCCCGCCGACGCCAAGGCCCGTGGCATCGCTCAGGGGGATCTGGTGCGTGCCTTCAACGAGCGCGGCCAGATCCTGGTGGGCGCCCTGCTCTCCGAGGATGTGCGCCAGGGGGTAGTGCGGATCTGCGAAGGGGCCTGGTACGACCCGGCCAAGCCGGGCGAAGCGGGCAGCATCTGCAAGAACGGCAACGTCAACTGCCTCACCTTCGACGAGGGCTCGTCCAGTCTGGCGCAGGGCAACTGCGGCCACATGGCCCAGCTGCAGATCGAGAAGTACACAGGCCCGATGCTGGCCAACACCGCCCACGCGGTACCGGCCAACGGCTAAGGCGGTTGCTACCGGACAAAACGGCGCCATGATGGCGCCGTTTTTTTATCCCGGTTGTGGCGGGGAGATCCCTTGTCGGGATAAGTGCCAGCGCCAATAGCGAAGATCGGCAGATCCCCTCGCACAGCGCTGGCGGCGCGCGCAGGCACCGTGAGGGGCCTGATTATCCTGCATAAATTTAATTTATGACTTTTCCGATAATGACCCGATTTTTACTTATACCAATGACCAAGCGCCCCATGGCGGCCCTGCCCGGCTCTTATGCCGCCCCACAGGGCACCGCCCGATCACCATAAGGACGCGCCATCCGCGCCAATAAAAACGGCGCCCGAAGGCGCCGATTCTTTATCGCTGCGATGACAGGAGAGAGGGAAATCAGAACTCGCCCTCTTCCATATACTCCTGCGCGCACTCTACCAGTTGCGGCCAGAGCTCTTCCGGCACCCAGGCATCCGGGTCATCTTCGTCGCCATCGTACTGGCTCCAGAAGTAGCGGCGCAGGCCGGAGGCAAAGTCGTCGCTGATCTCGGCAAGCTCCGAGAGCGGCCCCAGCCAGGCGATGCGACGCAGGCCGGAGGCGAGATCGTTGATGGCATCCATCAGGGTGCGATCGTCGAAGCTCTGCTCCACCAGCAGGGTGAAGCGGTCGCGCGCCTGCTCGGTCTGCTCCTCTTCCAGCTCGCCCACGTCGGCCAGCAGATCGACATAATCCTCCAGCAGGTAGGCAATCAGGCCATCCCGATCTTCAAACCACTGGATCTGGGCACCATTGATCCCCAGAACCGAAGCATCGAATGAGTCGTCGAGGTGACACAGTGCCCATGGATCATCAGTCATGGTTCTCTTCCTCAGGCTAAAACAGGTGCCATATCTTATGCCTAGCTCTCCACTCTTGCCACCTTGGGCAGCGAGAGAGAGGCCGCCAGCCCGCCCAGCTCGGCGCGCCCCATGATGAAGCTGCCGCGGTAGGCTTCCGCCAGATCGGAGACGATGTTGAGGCCAAGGCCGGAGCCCGGCACCTTCTCGTCGAGCCGCACCCCGCGCAGCACCGCCTTGGCGATCTGATCCTCGCTCATGCCGGGGCCATCATCCTCGATGCGCAAGGTGATCCAGCCCCCCAGCTCGGCGCTGGAGATGCGCAGCTCGCTGGCAGACCACTTGAAGGCGTTCTCCAGCAGGTTGCCCACCATCTCGTCGAAGTCCTGCTCCTCCACCCCGACCGCCAGTTCGGCCGGCACCTGCAAGTCCACCGTCTTGCCCGGATAGAGGCGGGAGAAGGCGCGGCAGATGTACTCCACCCGCGCCCGCACCGGGGTCGAGACCCCGAGGATCTTGGCGGCGCCGGTCACCCGCGCCTTGCCGAGGTGGTAATCGATATGGCGCTGGATCTGGTCGAGCTGCTCGCCGATTGCGGCCTGATCCTCGGGCGAGAGCTGGGCCACCTGATTGCGCATGATGCTGAGCGGCGTCTTGAGGGCGTGAGCCAGATTGCCGGTGTGGGAGCGGGCCCGCTGCAACAGCTCGCCGTAGTGGTGCAGCAGCCGGTTGATATCCTCCACCAGCGGCTGGATCTCCAGCGGATAGCGCAGCCGGAACCCCTCCTGATGGCCCTGATGCACCCGCCCCAGCTCCCGCCGCAGCAGGTTTAAGGGGCGCAGGCCGTAGACAATCTGGAACATGAAGCCCAGCACCAGACCGGTCGCGGCAAAGCCAAGGCCGAGGAACAGGCTGATGCGGGTCTTGTTGAGGGTCTGGGTCAAGGCACTGCTGTCTTTCGCCATCACCAGGGTAAACAGCCGATCCGAGCCGGGCAGCAGCACGGCGCGGGTCATGATCAGCAGCGGCTCCTTGTTGGGTCCCTTGCCAAAGAAGAGGTCGGGGTCGCCAAAGGCGGACTTGAGGCCGCGGCTCTCCAGATGGGTATCCCACAGGGAACGGGAGCGCCCCACTACCTTGTGATCCAGCTCCAGCTGCCAGTAGTAGCCGGAGTAAGGCTGGCTGAAACGGGGATCTGACATCGGCTCGGTCACTACCGGCAAGCCGGTTTTCGCCACTTCCAGCCGGGAGAGCAGGTCATAGAGCTGCAACCGCAGGCCGTCGGCTTCCGCCTCCTGCCAGTAGTTGCGCATCATGGTCTGCAGGCTGAAACCGGTGGCGAACAGAAACAGCCCGCACCACACCAGCGCGATGGCGAGCAGTCGCCCCCGCAGGGTTCTCACCAGCCTCATTCGTTGATCCGGTACCCGAGGCCGCGCACTGTCTCAATCAGATCGGGGTTGGTCTTCTTGCGGATCCGGCCGATGAACACCTCAACGGTGTTGGAGTCGCGGTCAAAATCCTGAGCGTAGATGTGGTCGATCAGCTCGCTGCGCGACACCACCTTGCCCCGATGCTGCATCAGGTAACCGAGCACCCGGAACTCGTGGGCGGTCAGCTTGATGGGGGTCCCTTCGTACCACACCTGCGACGCCGCCATGTCGAGGCGCACCCCGCCAATCTCCAGAATGGAGCTGGCGTTGCCCGCCGCCCGGCGCACCAGCGCATGCACCCGCGCCACCAGCTCGGCCACCTGAAACGGCTTGGTGAGGTAGTCGTCGGCACCGGCGTTGAGCCCCTCGATCTTCTCGTGCAACTGGCCACGAGCGGTCAGTACCAGCACCGGAGTATCGATCCCCTTGCTGCGCCACTCCTTCAGCACACTCAGGCCATCGCGCCCCGGCAGACCGAGGTCGAGAATGATGGCGTCGTAGGGCTCGGTCTCGCCGAGAAAACCGGCCTCGTTGCCATCGTGGCAGAGGTCGGTGACAAAGCCGGAGAGGCGCAGCTGTTCAGCCAGCTGGCCAGCCAGAATTTTTTCGTCTTCAACAATCAGAATTCGCATGAACAGGCTTCCACAAAGAGGTTACTCATCATCCTCGACCAGGGGCTTGGGTGGCTCGAACAGCCGCTCCAGATGGTGGCCCTTGGCCCACACCATCTCCAGGTTGTCGGCCCGATAGGCCACCTTGAGCACGCTGTTCTCCCGATCGATCACGCGCAGTTCATAGAGCCAGATACCATCCTCTTCCCCCAGATCGACCCGCAACACCCGCACCGGCAATCTGGATGCCACCTCCATCATTTCGTGGAAGGGCCGAACCCGTCCCTCATGGACAGCTTGCTGCAACAGGGCTTCGTCAGGCGTCAGCGCCTGCGCCAGCACTGGCAACAACAACCCGATCAGAGGGAGCGCTCTATTCATGGATGATTCATCTCCAAAAACCTAACATAATGGCGTTTATAGTCTGCCAGCCATGAATCCGGAATGAATATGATCCCGCGCAGTTTCCTGCTGATCCTCTGCCTGCTGAGCGCCTCAAGCTGGGCTGCCCAGAGCCGCCTCGACATGGCCGGGCTGGTCAAACTGTTGCTGGCGCAAGGGTATCACGACATTCGCGAAGTGGAGCTGGAAGGGGACAAATTCGAGGTCAAAACCCTCGACCGCCAGAATGAAAAGGTACATCTCATCGTTGATGCCTACACTGGCGAGATCAAAAAACAAGAGGCCGACTAGGCCTCTTTTGCTTTCCAGCGCAGCCGCCACGGGCGCAGCAGCTTCTCCCGCCGCGGCCAGAGCAGGGCGCAGGCCAGCAGCAGGTAGATGAGCGGCTCCAGCCAGCCACTCTTGAGCGACCACCAGTAGTGCACCGGCACCAGCAGGGCTACCGCATAAACCCAGTTGTGCAGCTTCTGCCACGCCGGCCCCAACCGCCGCTGCAACGCAGGCAGCGAGGTGATTCCCAGCACCAGCAACAGCAGCAGCGCCACCATCCCCACCACGATATAGCGGCGCTTGACCAGTTCGCCACCAATCAGCCCCCAGTCAAACTGCAGATCCAGCCCCAGCCACACCATGAAGTGGAGCAGCGCCCAGACCATGCACCAGAGCCCGAGGGGGCGGCGCAGCTTGATGAGCTGCCCCTGCCGCCAGCGTTTGGCCAGCGGCGAGACCAGCAGGGTGAGCAGCAGCAGGTTGAGCGCCCCCTTGCCAAGGTAGTGGATAAGCTCGGGCACGGGGTCACCCCCCAGCAGACCGGCCGGCAGGGCGTAGCCCAGCCAGAGCAGAAAGCCGAGGGAACCCAGATGCACCAGCGCCCGCAAGCCGCTGATATGTGAAGCTTTCAGTACCATTGGCGCAGATCCATCCCCTGATAGAGCGAGGCGACCTCATCGCCATAGCCGTTGAACATCAGGGTCGGCTGGCGCTTGGCACCGAACAACCCGCCCTCGCCGATGAAGCGCTCGCTCGCCTGACTCCAGCGCGGGTGATCCACCTGCGGGTTGACGTTGGCGTAGAAGCCATATTCGTTGGGGGCCAGCAGATTCCAGGTGGTGGGCGGCATCTCCTCCACCAAGCGGATGGAGACGATGCTCTTGATGCTCTTGAAGCCGTACTTCCACGGCACCACCAGCCGGATTGGCGCCCCGTTCTGGGCGGGCAGAGTATTGCCGTAGAGCCCCATGGCGAGGAAGGAGAGCGGGTGCATCGCCTCGTCGATGCGCAGCCCCTCGACATAGGGATAGTCGATACCACCGCCCAGCGAGGCTGAGGCCTGACCGGGCAGCTGTTTCGGATCGAACAGGGTTTCGAAGGCAACAAACTTGGCGCGGCTGGTCGGTTCGGCACGGCGGATGATCTCGGCCAGCGAGATGCCGTTCCACGGCAGTACCATGGACCAGGCTTCGACGCAGCGCAGCCGGTAGATCCGCTCCTCCAGCTCGGTTTTGTTGATGAGATCCCACACATCCAGAGTGAAGGGTTTGGCGACCTCCCCCTCCACCTTCAACGTCCAGGGTTCGGGTTTGAGGTAATGGCCGTTGCGGGCCGGATCCGTCTTGTCGGTACCGAGCTCGTAGAAGTTGTTGTAACTGGTCGCCTTCTCTTCCGGTGTCAGCACCAGATCGGCTGGCCGCGGGGCCTGCTTGCTGTTGAGCGGCTTGGTGGCTAGCTGGGGCGCATCCTCTTTACCGCGCAGCAGGTCGAGCACACCGGCCTGAGTGGGGAAAGCGAGGGTGGCGGCGCCCAGACCCAGCCCCTTGAGAATGAGGCGGCGATCCTGATAGACGGCTTCCGGGGTGACATCCTGTTCGGTGAGATGATGGGGGGCACGACGTTTGATCAACATGAAAAACTCCCGGGGCAGTTAGAGGCGACAGAGATAAGACCCGCCCCGGCAGATTTTTATTTCACACCGGATTACATCAGGTGGTACAGGGGCAGCGCCTTGGCCATGGTTCCGACCAGAAACAGCACTACGAATACCAACAGGGGAACGATCACATTTGGCACCATCAGACTCACTCCATGAGCAGGACAGGGCCTCTAACTATGGTCGAGGGTTTGGCCGGTCACCAATGAATTTTTTTCGCGAGCGCAAGCGTATTCCTGAGTTGAAAAAGGTGATGGAGATCACACACAATTCCGCCCCCGCTTGCCGCCCCGATTGCCAGGGGTAGGCTGCCCGTTTTCGTGAAGCCAACTGAAGAGTCACGCCATGAGCCCACTGATCGCCATCGCTATCACCACAGGTATTCTCTCCGCCGTATGGGGCTGGCTGGCCGTCGCGCTAGGCCTGCTCTCCTGGGTCGGCTTCCTCGGCTGCACCAGCTATTTCGCCTCCAGCGGCGGTTACAAGGCGCTGCTGCAGACCATCTTCTGCAACGCCAGCGGCATGCTGTGGGCGCTGCTGCTGATCCATGGCGGTGACCTGTGGGGTGCCGGCGTGGCGGGTTATGTGATGACGGGTGTGGTGGCGACCCTGATGTGCGTGCAGGCCAAGCAGCAGTGGCTCGGCTATATTCCCGGCACCTTCGCCGGCTGCTGCGCCACCTTCGGGGCGGCGGGCGAGTGGCGACTGGTGCTGCCCTCGCTGGTGATTGGTGCCCTGTTCGGTTATCTGATGAAGGCGAGTGGCCTCTGGCTCTCCCAAAAGACCCTGAAGCCCCGCAACGCGGATGGCGTCACCGACCCCGCCTGAGCGATATCCACTGCGAAGCGGCCCTCCCATTCAGGGCCGTTTCACACAGCGTTACCCTTTCGATTTGAAGTTTGCCGCCTCGATGCCGTGCCGGTTCAATAGCTTGTAGAAATCGGTACGATTCCTCCCCGCCATGTTGGCTGCCAGGGTCACGTTGCCCTCCGTGGTGCGCAGCAGCCGGATCAGATACTCCTTCTCGAACTCGGCCCGCGCCTCGTTGAACGAGGGGATGCCACCGCCACCACCGCTCAGGGCAGACTCCACCATGGATACCCCGATCACCGGGCTGCAGCAGAGGCTGGCCAGCTGCTCCACCACGTTGCAGAGCTGGCGCACGTTGCCCGGCCAGGCCGCCGCTGCAAGCATCGCCAGCGCCTCGGGTGAAAAACCCATGGCGGCGCAGTCGCCGTTGCGGCTGCGGTAGTCATCGAGGGCCTGACGGGCCAGCAGGGGGATATCCTCGCTGCGGGCGCTGAGGGATGGCAGGGTAATATTGGCGACGTTGAGGCGGTAGAAGAGATCTTCGCGAAAGCGCCCCTCCTCCATCGCCCTGACCAAATCCTGATGGCTGGAGCTGAGCACCCGCACCTCTGGTGTGCCCTGACCATACTCCTCCATCACCTGCAGCAACTTGGCCTGCAGCGACTCCGACAGGCTGCCGATCTCGTCGAGAAAGAGGGTCGCCCCCTTGGCCTGCTCGAACAGACCGGAGTGACCATCTTCCCCGAACAGCTGCAGGTCGAGGGCTGCCCAGGGAATGGCGGCACAGTTGATGGTATGCAGCGGCCGCTCGCGCCGCTGGCTCGCCTGATAGAGCGCCTGCGCCATCGCCCCCTTGCCGGAACCGGACGGCCCCATGATCAGCACGGGCACCTCCATGGTGGCGATGCTGTGCGCCTGGATCAGCAGCTGCTCCAGCTGGGGATTGCGGGTCAGGATCAACGACTGCCACTCCAGCTGCTGCTTCGGGCGGGTCAAGCTGAGGGCCTGCTCTATGGTGGCCAGCAGCTCATCCTTGTCGATGGGCTTGGTCAGAAAGCTGAACACCCCGGAACGGGTCGCCTGAATGGCATCGGGAATGGTGCCGTGGGCGGTCATGATGATGACCGGCAAGCCGAGCCACTGGGCCTGGATCCGCTCGAACAGCGCCAGTCCATCCATGCCACCCATGCGCAGATCGCTCAGCACCAGATCGGCGCGCTGCTGCCGCAAACGGTCGAGCGCCCCCTCCGCACTGTCGGCGGTATCCACTTCATAACCCTGACTGCGCAAGCGCATGCTCATCAGTTTGAGCAGGCTGACGTCGTCATCCACCAGCAAGATCCGGCTCATGGTACTACCTCGCGATGTTCATTCAGCTTGCGCTGGTTGAGCTGCTCGTCGATGGCCGAGAGCTGCTCGATCTGGCGGCGCAGCTTCTGGATCTCCTGACTCTGGTCATCGCGCCGGCTATCGCGGGCCAGCAGCTCCTCGCCAAGGGCGATCCAGCTGCGCAAAAACGCCTGAGCGTCGAGCCCCAGCTCCGGCAGCATCTTCTTCAGGCGCGCCAGACCGGCGCGACGAGTGGCTACTGCCTCGGCGGGGTGAGAATCAACCATCGCCAGACTGACCCGGCTCTCGAGGTCGTCAGCCCCCTTGAGACGCTGACGCTCCTGCACCCGCTGCTGGGGATGGCTGGCCAGCAACCAGTCGGAGTATTGCAGGCGCACCTGCATCTCCTTGTTGGCAAACTCCATTCGCTTGGCAAAAGCGATATCGGAGGACTCCTGCCGTGCCTGCGGCGGCAGCCAGGAGCAACCCGCGAGCAGCCCGGCTAGCAGGGCTGGAAATACGCGCTGTATTTTCATAGACCTCATTTCAACGTCAACCTGAAGCAGACATCTGCCTGTTCATCATTCACCAGAACCAACTCCCCTCCCAGGCTGGAGGCAGACTCGCGAGCGATGGAAAGCCCCATGCCAGAGCCTTTCAGGACACCTTGCCGCACTGTGCTGCCCTGCTCGAAGGGTTCAAAAATTCGCTGCCGGTCTGCCTCGGGGATCTCGGGCCCCTCATTGGCAACCTCCAACCAGCTCGCCTGCTCCTCTGCTCCGGCGCGGATCCAGATATTGCCACCCTGGGCACCATAACTGACGGCGTTGGAGAAGAGGTTATCGAGGATCAACCTCAACCGGTAGGGCTCTGCCCACAAGGTAACCGGTTCGGTCGGCAAGTGTACACGGATCTGCTTGGACTCCAATGCCAGCCGATACTCGGCAGAAAGTTCTGCCAACATGGGCAACAGGGGAACCGGCTCCAGCTCGAACGTCTCCTGCTGGGTGAGGCGGTTGAAATCGAGCAGTCGCTCGATAAGAGTCTGCAGCCGCCGACTGTTCTCATCCAGCATCTGGCAGATCTCCAGCTGATCCGGTGTCAAAGGCCCGACCAGCTGCTCGCAGAGCAGATCCGACCCCTCGCGCAGCACCGCCAGCGGGGTCTTCAGCTCATGGGAAACATGGCGCAGGAACTGGTATTTTTGCAGCTCCAGCTCCTTGAGTTTGTCGTGCAGCCAGAGGATCCGCTCCCCCAGCAACACCAGTTCGGCGGGGCCATCCACCGGCTGTGGATCTGGCTCGACCCCCGCGCCCAGACTCAAGATACGCGACTCAATTTGTCGTACCGGATGGGTGATCAGGTAGGTGAAGATAAAGACCAGCAGCAGGCTGATCACCGCCACCACAGCGCTGACCCACCAGAGCTCTTTGGTCAGGGCATCGATGGCCAGACGTACCCGATCCATCTGATCGTCAACCCGGCTGCGGGTGCCCGCCTCGAGCTGCTGACTCAAGCGATTGAACTGGTCGAGGATGTCACCCGCCACCGCCTTTTTGGCCTGCGCCCCCTCCTGCAACGAGCCAAATTGCGCGAGCAACTCATCAAGGCCGCCATAGAGCTGGGGGTCGGAGAGGGAGTTGCGATGCTCTGCCAGCAGGCGGTGATACCCCTCAAGCTGCAGCCGGTAGCTGGCCAGACTGCGGCTATCCCCCAGCACAGCAAAGCGGCGCAGGGTGCGCTCGATATCGATGGACTGGGCGGTAAGCAGGGTGGCGCGGCGGGTGTCCTTGACCGCCCGTTCCATCTCGTCGCTGGTGAGCTGGCTCAGGTGGGTCAGGGCATTGGTGTTGTGCCAGATCATGCCACCGAGCGGCATTAGCACCAGCACAAACCCTATCAATACCACCTGCAGCAGGGAGCGTGGGCGAACCTTGGTCATCGTCTCTTCTCTTGCGTTCTCACCGGTGCGCCAGCATAGCCCTCAGCGCCCAAAAAACAAAACCGGCCAACAGGCCGGTTCGGATTATCTGGATTGTGGTGACTCACGCCAAAGCGACAGAAGCCAGACAGATGGTCAGGATCATCGCCAGCGCGCCCGAGGCGGTCAACAGCGCCCATTTCAGCTCAACACTCATGCAAACCTCCTTTCTGCCAATCAGTGCCGGATCACAATAGATAAGACAATGTTACGCCATAGTTAATCCGATAACCGTGAGCTGCGTATACATTTCAGATGAGCCCCAACCAAGGATGGTGAACATGTTCTATCTGTGTAGCATTGGTTCCAATCTAGACCCAAATAGTCATGTCACCAAGGTGCTGGAGGAGCTGGCCAGCCGTTTTGGCCGTCTGCAGACCAGCTCGGTGATCAGCACCAAGCCGGTGGGGATGCACTCCAGCCATGACTTTCTCAACTGTCTGCTGATCCTGGAGAGCGAGCTGGATGCCTCCGCCCTGAAACAGACCTTTGTGGCGATGGAAGTGGGTCATGGCCGCGACCGCAGCGATCCCCTCTGCAAGGTGCACGACCGCCCGCTCGACATCGACATTCTCGCCAGCAACCCGCACGGCGACTTTGCTGCGGAGCAGGTCGACTCCTACCTCATCGAGCTGCTGGCCGAACTCTACGGACGCGGCGAGGTGCACGATCCCAAGGTTGCGCTGCAGCTGCATCTGCCCGCCGGCTCGGGTAAAACCGTACATATCCAGTCGATAGGTCTGGAGCCAGCCACGGTTTGCATGCCATCAGAGCACAGCCAGAGCGCGCCCCCCATCCACCTTGATGCTGGCCCCGGTCATATAGCTGTTCGCCATCAGTAACTGCACCGCCTGCCAGATAGGCTCCAGCCCTCCCTCCCGCGCCAGCGGCGTTTTCGCCAACACCTGCTGGCGCCACGACTCGTCATGCTCGTCGAGAAACAGGATGGGGCCCGGCTCTATGGTGTTGACCCGGATTGCCGGGGCCAGTTCGCGGGCAAAGCTCATGGCCAGCGAATGGGCTCCCGCCTTGGTGGCCACATAGCTAGCAAAGCGCGGGGCCGGGGCGTGGATGTAAATATCGGTGATGTGGATGATGCTGGCGTTGGCGTTGCTCGCCAATTGCTGTGCCAGCGCCCGGTTGAGCTGGAAGGGGGCCGCCATGTGCACCCGGTAGAACTGGTCAAACTGGGTAAGCTGCGCCGCGGACTCGGCCGCCTGCGGCTCGAACGCCGAGGCGTTGTGGATCACCAGTGCCAGATCCTGATGGGATGCCAGCACGTCGATCAATTTGCCCACCTGCTCTTCACTCGCCAGATCGGCCTGCACCAACTCGACACCCAGAGCCCGCAGCCGCGCCAGCTCGGGTCGCTCGCTGCGATAGCTGCCGGTCACCTGCCAGCCCGCAGCCACCAGCTGCTCACATAGATAAAACCCTAGCCGACGGCCACAACCGGTTACCAATGCACGCATAAAACCTCCCTCTCCTTTTACCCTCATCCATGAGTTGCGCCGTTAACGCAGTATCAGCCGGGTCGCACCGACACCACTTCCAGCAACAGAACTAGATCTGGTAACGCCCCTTGTCACCAATATCAAAATGGAGGGGCATCCGCCACTTGGCCAGCGCCAGCAGGGTAAGCAGAGCCCCGCTCACCAGCGCCACCAGCGCCGCGGCCCATGCCACTTGCAACCACTCCAGCAACCACAACAGCGGCAGCAGCAATGGCACCAGCTTGATCCCGGGGATCGCAAAACAGAACTGCTCCTTGAAGGCCAGACCGGAAAGGGTGACCAAGGCGGCCCCCAGCACCAGTGCATCCGGTGCTCCGATAGACAGCAAGGCCAGTGCGGCCCATCCAGAACCCTGAAGTATCAGTCGAATCCGCTTGTCGTAGATGTGCAGCGAAAAGGCGCAGATAGCGCTTGCCAGCGCCAGCAACATCAACCATTGTGCCGGTGGCAACAGGTCACCATGACTCAGCAAGGCCGCTCCGCGACAGAGTAGCAACAGCGCCGCACCGCTTAAGCCAAGGCGATACAGGAGGACGGTCAATTTGTCTATCCCGTCCAGCGGGCTCTCGATTTCAGGGTTTGCCATACACTGTCGCCTCTACCAATCAGGAGCCACCCAATATACTGGGATCAGGCTCCAAAGTTCTTCATCCGGGTTCAGGAGGGGTAGTTTGCGTGTAACCCATCTGCTTTGGCTACTACTGCTCCCGCTCAGCCTATCCGCCAAAGAGCTGGTAGTCTGCGGCACCATGGAGCCCCCGCTAAAATATCTCGATGCCAATCAGCAGCCTCGCGGGCTCGATATCGACATCGTTACCGCTATCTTTGGCAAACTCAAAATACCCATCAGGATCGAGCTGGCCGACTCCGGCGCCCGCCTCACCCGCAATGCCGAAACCGGCGTCTGCGATGTGGTGATGACCCACTCCTACAAGGCGGAGCGAGAGCGCTATCTCATCTACCCCCAGCAGGCTCATATCCGCCATAGCTGGCACTTCTTTGTCCGCAAGGACGACTTGCTGAAAATCCGCTACGAGACGCTGGCCGATCTGAAACCCTGGCGCATCGGCGTGACCAAAGACTTCTCCTATACCCCTGAACTGGCGGCGGCCATGACCGACCCCTCCTATCAGTTTCAGGAGGTCACCATGAACCAGTTGCAACTGCGCAAGCTGCTGGCCGGGCGGATCGATTCCGTGCCCATGCCGCTGGTCACCGCTTTTGCCCAGATCAGGGAAGAGGGTCTGGAGGGCAAGCTCGACTACCTGCCCAAACCGCTCAAGAGTAGCCCCTACTTCAACACCTGGACTCGCGCCAAAGCGGACAAGAATACCCCAGCCCAGATGGCCGCCTACGATGCCGAACTGCTGCGCATGAAACGGGATGGCCGGCTCAAGGCGCTCTACGACAAGTACGGCATTCCCTATATCGAACCCTGATCAGCCAGTCAGGGCTTCACGTCCCGCAGGATCGGATTCTGCAGCGAGATCAGGGTTTCAGTGGACTGGATCTCGTCGATAGTCTGGATCTTGTTGATCAGCACTATCTGCAGCTCATCGATGGAGCGGGTCATCACCTTCATGAAGATGCTGTAGTGGCCGGTGGTGTAGTAAGCCTCCACCACCTCGTCCAGCGCCTGCAGCTTGGCCAGCGCCGAGGGGTAATCCTTGGCGCTCTTCAGATTGATCCCGATAAAGCAGCAGACGTCATAGCCCAGCTTCTTGGGGTTAACCTGCACCCGCGTCCCCTCGATGATCCCCGCCTGCTTCATCTTCTCCACCCGCACATGGATGGTGCCCGGGCTGACCGCCAGCTGCTTGGCCAATTCGGCATAAGGAATACGCGCATTCTCCATCAGGGCGGTGAGGATGGCCTGATCGAGATTATCGATCCGGTAATTTTCCGGCATTTTTTTGCCCTCCCGTTAGCGATACATCATTAAAAACATCCTTATTTTGAAGAAAAAAACACACAAAGCCTATTTCTATTATCGAATATTGAATTTAGTTGGCAATCCGTTGAAGAATCACCACATCCAACGGGGTTTGAAACAGGAATTCAGCATGAAACAGCACTACATTCGCAGCCAACAGCAGATCAGCTTCGTCAAAGAGATGTTCTCCCGCCAACTCGCCCAGCAACTGGGTCTGATGGAGGTACAAGCCCCCATTCTGAGCCGGGTCGGTGATGGCACTCAGGACAACCTCTCTGGCCACGAGAATGCAGTGCAGGTCAAAGTGAAGACCCTGCCGGAGCACAGCTACGAAGTGGTCCATTCACTGGCCAAGTGGAAGCGCCAGACTCTCGGTCGCTTCGGCTTCGGCCCGGGTGAAGGGATCTACACCCACATGAAGGCGCTGCGCCCGGATGAAGACAAGCTCACCCCCATCCACTCCGTCTACGTGGATCAGTGGGACTGGGAGAAGGTGATGCCGAGCGAGCGCCGCGATCTCGCCTATCTGCAGGAGACCGTGCGCGGCATCTGGGCCGCCATCAAGGCTACCGAGCGCGCGGTCTGCGCCGAGCATGAGCTGACCCCCTTCCTGCCGGCCGAGATCCAGTTCCTGCACAGCGAAGAGCTGCTGGCCCGCTACCCGGATCTCGATGCCAAGGGGCGCGAGCGGGCCATCGCCAAGGAGCTGGGGGCTGTGTTCCTGATCGGCATCGGCGGTACCCTCTCCCACGGTGAACGCCACGATGTGCGCGCCCCGGACTATGACGACTGGAGCAGCCACAGCGAGCTGGGTCTGGCCGGTCTGAACGGTGACATTCTGGTGTGGAACCCGGTACTGCAGGACAGTTTCGAGATCTCCTCCATGGGGATCCGGGTCGATGCCGAGGCGCTACGCCGCCAGCTGGCCATCACCGGCGACGAAGATCGCCTGCAGTACGACTGGCATCAGGATCTGCTGGCAGCACGGATGCCGCAAACCATCGGCGGCGGCATCGGCCAATCCCGTCTGGCCATGCTGTTGCTGCAAAAGGAGCATATCGGTCAGGTGCAGGTCGGTGTCTGGCCGGCCGAGATGAAAGCCGCCGTGCAAGGCATGCTGTAACGAATGAAGGCCATGCCGGCGCCATCGCAGCCGGCATGGCAACAGGCAGGTGGCCGTCGGGGTTGAGCGAGCGCATCCCCGGCAGGCTGTAAGAAGCGAGGCCAGCAGTGGCCGCGCTTCGCAATCGGGGGCTTGCCCCTGCGACCCGCTCAACCCACGTCAGGTCGCTTCACTACATTCCTCTCGGCAATCTTCGGATTGCCGTTTTTTTATTTTCCATCGCCCAGATATGGCAACGCCAGCCCGAGGGCTGGCGTTGCAAACATAGATATGAGACTGGTTACTGGGTCATGGTGAGGCCGTTGCTGTCGGCTCCCAGCAGCAGTTTCTTGCCGGGAACGATGCGGCCGGAGAGCAGGGCCTGCGCCAGCGGGTTCTCCACCTTCTGCTGGATCGCCCGCTTGAGGGGCCGCGCCCCGTAGACGGGGTCGAACCCGGCATGCACCAGCTTCTCGAGCAGCGCTTCGCTCACCTCCACCTCGTAACCCTGAGCCTCGAGACGGCCCATCAGGCTCTTGAGCTGGATCCGGGCGATGGACTTGATGTGTTCCTCGCCAAGCGGATGGAACACCACGGTCTCGTCGATCCGGTTGATAAACTCCGGCCGGAAACTGCGGGTCAGCACATCCATCAGCATAGCCTTCATCTCGTCGTAATCCTTCTCGGAGTGGTGCTCCTGAATCAGATCCGACCCGAGGTTGGAGGTCATGATCACCACCGAGTTGCGGAAATCGACGGTCCGACCCTGACCATCGG
This sequence comes from Aeromonas sp. SCS5, assembly GCF_001887375.1. Classification (NCBI taxonomy): domain Bacteria; kingdom Pseudomonadati; phylum Pseudomonadota; class Gammaproteobacteria; order Aeromonadales; family Aeromonadaceae; genus Aeromonas; species Aeromonas sp. SCS5. Next base: position 139,057 of record NZ_LFCS01000011.1, on the reverse strand, counting down.
TCAGGCGGCCATCATCAAGCACCTGCAACAGGATGTTGAAGACATCCGGATGCGCCTTCTCCACCTCGTCCAGCAGGATCACCGAGTAGGGACGACGGCGCACCGCCTCGGTCAGATAACCACCCTCTTCATAACCCACGTATCCGGGAGGCGCCCCCACCAGACGGGCCACGCTGTGTTTCTCCATGAACTCGGACATATCGATCCGCACCATGGCATCCTGGGTATCGAACAGGAACTCGGCCAGCGCCTTGCACAGCTCGGTCTTGCCCACCCCGGTGGGCCCCAGGAACAGGAAGGAGCCGATGGGGCGATTCGGATCGGAGAGTCCGGCACGGGAGCGGCGAATGGCGTTGGAGACGGCATCGACCGCCTCTTCCTGGCCAATCACCCGGCTGTGCAGCTGATCTTCCATCCGCAGCAGCTTGTCGCGCTCCCCTTCCAGCATGCGGGCGACCGGAATACCGGTCCAGCGGGCCAAGACGTCGGCTATCTCCACGTCAGTGACGCGGTTTCGCAGCAGACTGGTCTCCTGCATCTCGGCTTGAGTGGCGAGATCCAGCTGTTTCTCCAGCTCCGGAATGCGGCCGTACTGCAGCTCGGACATCCGGCCCAGGTCGCCTGCGCGGCGCGCCACGTCGAGATCCTGACGGGCCTGCTCCAGCGCAGCCTTGATATGCTGGGTACCGGCGAGGGCGGCTTTCTCGGCCTTCCACACTTCGTCCAGCTCGTTGTATTCCCGATCTTTTTCGCCAATCTCCTGATTGATCAGTTCCAGACGCTTGCGGCTGGCGTCATCGTCCTCTTTCATCAGCGCCTGCTGCTCCAGCTTGAGCTGGATGATACGCCGCTCGAGACGATCGAGCGCCTCGGGCTTGGAGTCGATCTGCAGCCGGATGCTGGCCGCCGCCTCGTCGATGAGATCGATGGCCTTGTCCGGCAGCTGGCGATCCGCAATATAGCGGTGCGACAGCTGGGCCGCAGCCACGATGGCGGGGTCGGTGATCTGCACATGGTGGTGCAGCTCGTAACGCTCTTTCAGGCCACGCAGGATGGCGATGGTGTCCTCCACGCTCGGCTCTTCCACCAGCACCTTCTGGAAACGGCGCTCCAACGCGGCATCCTTCTCGATGAACTGGCGATACTCATCCAAAGTAGTGGCGCCGACGCAGTGCAGCTCGCCCCGCGCCAGCGCAGGCTTGAGCATGTTGCCCGCATCCATGGCCCCTTCGCCCTTGCCGGCGCCGACCATGGTGTGCAGCTCGTCGATAAAGAGGATGACGTTGCCCTCCTCCTTGGCGAGATCGCTCAGCACAGCCTTGAGCCGCTCCTCGAACTCGCCGCGATATTTGGCACCGGCCACCAGCGCCCCCATATCCAGCGACAGCACGCGCTTGTTCTTGAGCCCTTCCGGCACCTCGCCGTTGATGATGCGCTGGGCCAGCCCCTCGACGATGGCGGTTTTGCCGACACCGGGAGCCCCGATCAGCACGGGGTTGTTCTTGGTTCGACGTTGCAGCACCTGAATGGTGCGGCGGATCTCGTCATCCCGGCCGATCACCGGATCGAGCTTGCCGAGTTCGGCCCGCTCGGTCAGATCGATGGTGTACTTCTCCAGCGCCTGACGGTTCTCCTCGGCGTTGGCATCCTCCACCTTCTTGCCGCCACGCACCTTGTCGATGGCCGCTTCGAGTTTCTCTTTGGTCAGCCCCTGAGCGCGCAGCAACTCGCCCAGCGTGCCCTTCTCGTCGAGGGCCGCCAGCACGAACAGTTCGGAGGAGATGAACTGATCCTTGCGCTGCTGGGCCAGTTTGTCGCAGACGTTGAGCAGGCGGCCGAGGCCGTTGGAGAGCTGCACGTCCCCTTCCACACCGCTGACGCGCGGCAGGCGATCCAGCTCCTCGCCAAGGCGGGAGCGCAGGGCATTGATATCCATCCCGGTCAGGGTGAGCAACGGACGAATGGAGCCGCCATCCTGATTGACCAGTGCGGTCATCAGATGAACGGGTTCGATGAATTGGTGGTCACGACCCAGCGCAAGAGACTGGGCATCGGAAATAGCAATCTGGAATTTGCTGGTAAGGCGATCGAGGCGCATTGCACTCCCCCTTCAAACAGGCAGACGCCGCTTGCGCGGCAAACAACATAACTTTCTGAGATGAAAGATGAGGCCCGTACGGGCTATTTCAAGGGGCGATGCTGGTTATTTTTTCTGCAAGACGGGGCGAGAGCAGGATCCCCGCCCTTGCACTATGCAGGGCGGGGAGCTTCATCAGGACGCCAACCAGATGATGGAGGCCATCCGGCCGGTCTGGCCGTTGCGACGATAAGAGTAGAACTGCTCGCTGTCGCTGAAGGTACAGTATTCGCCACCATAGACGGCGGTGACGCCGGCGCGGGCAAGGCGCAGCCGGGCCAGCTGGTAGATATCCGCCAGCCATTTCCCCTCATTGGGCGATGGGACGAACGCCGCTTCAGCTTCGGCCTGCTCTGCCATAAAGGCCTCGCGCACCTCGCCACCCACTTCAAACGCAGTGGGGCCGATGGCCGGGCCAAGCCAGGCCAAGATCTCGCCCGGCTCGCAACCCATGGCGGCGATGCTTGCCTCCAGCACGCCCTCTTTCAGTCCACGCCAACCGGCATGAGCGGCGGCCACTACTGTGCCGGCCCGATCGCAAAACAGCACCGGCAGACAGTCGGCGGTCATCACAATGCAGGCCTGAGCCGCCTCATGGGCGCAAGCGGCATCGGCATCCGGCGCCTGCTCATAATGGCTGCTGACCGGATGAACGACGGTGCCGTGCACCTGATTGAGCCAGTTGAGGGGCCCCGGGATGGCGGCTACCTGCTGCAGCCGGGCCCGGTTGGCCTCGACCCTGGCCGGATCGTCTCCTACGTGGGCGCCCAGATTGAGACCGGCAAAGACCCCTTCGCTGACACCACCATCACGGGTGGTCGAAAGAGCCCGGACGCGTGCTGGCGCCGGCCAGTCGGGTTCAATCCATTTCATTGCTCACTCCTTCACGCTCTATCGTTCAAATGGAAACGGGGCTCTTGGCTGCAACCAGTCAAGACGCCCCGTTTCAAGGTTCTGTGTGCTACGCGCTGTATCGGCGGGTTACGGCAGAAGTCGTCGCAACACTGCCAGATTTACCACTATTTCCAGACCAGCTCGTCCGGATTGGCCAAAGTATCCGCACGCAGCACTTCCATCAGATCCAGCATGTCCTGCGGCGTGGGGGAGTGCCACTGCATGACCTCACCTGTAATGGGGTGGGCCAGCTGCAGCATGGTGGCGTGCAGTGCCTGGCGACGGAAGCCGCGCAGCGCCTCGGTCAGTTCCGGCGTGGCGTTGCGCAGCGGGCGCAGACGGCCACCGTAGGCCGGGTCACCCACCAGCGGATGCTTGATGTGAGCCATGTGGACACGGATCTGGTGGGTACGACCGGTTTCCAGACGCAGACGCAGACGGGTGTGGCCACGGAACTTCTCGTGCACCCGGTAGTGGGTCACGGAAGGACGGCCATTGGGCACGACGGCCATGTGGGTACGCTGGGTCGGGTGACGGCCGATAGGGGCATCAACGGTGCCGCCGGCAGTCATGTGACCGATGGCGATCGCTTCGTACTCACGGGTGATCTGGCGCGCCTGCAGCGCTTCCACCAGATGGGTCTGGGCCGGAACTGTCTTGGCAACCACCATCAGACCTGTGGTGTCTTTATCCAGACGGTGCACGATACCGGCACGGGGTACCTCGGCAATGCCGGGGTAGCGGTGCAGCAGGGCGTTGAGAATGGTGCCATCCGGCGTACCGGCGCCCGGGTGGACAACCAGACCGGCCGGCTTGTCGATCACCAGAATGTGTTCGTCTTCGTAAACGATGTTGAGCTCGATATCCTGCGCATCGAAGCGAGTGTCATCTTCCAGCTCTACATCCACATGCACCTGTTGCCCAGCAATCACCTTCTCGCGCGGGGTGTTGGCAACCTGACCATCCAGGGTCACTTTGTCCTGTAAAATCCACTCCTTGATGCGGGTTCGGGAGTAGTCGGGAAACAATTCGGCCAGGGCCTGGTCGAGTCGCTGCCCGAATTGGTGATCCTGGAATTCGCCTGTCAGTTCAATATGCTGGCTCATGTATGGTCTCTTGAGCGGGGGGTATCAATTCGAAATAATCCGGGTATTCTAGCTTTTCTTTTAGCCAAGCATAACGGATACTTTGCCAATTTCGTGGAAATGGACCGGATGTTGTTGATGGGAAAGAAGTCTCACCTGCTGATGTCGCTCGCCTTGGTCGCTACCTTGATCACAGGCTGTTCCAGCACCAAACCCAAGGTACCCGACGAACCGCCGGAGACCCTGTACCAGAAAGCACGCCTCAAACTGGACGTTGGCAATTACGTGCAAGCCACTGAATTGCTGGAGGCTTTGGACTCTCGCTACCCGTTCGGCGCCTACTCCAACCAGGTGCAGCTTGACCTCATCTATGCCTACTACAAGCAGGATGATACCGCTCAGGCGATCGCCAATATCGACCGTTTTATCCGCCTCAATCCGGCGCACAAGAACATCGATTACGTCTTCTATATGCGCGGCCTGACCAACATGGCGGCGGATTACAACTTCTTCCAGAGCCTCTTTGGCATCTCCCGCGATGACAAAGACCCGGCCTATGCCCGCCAGGCATTCCAGGACTTCAAGACCCTGTTGCAGAACTACCCCAACAGCGTCTATGCCGCCGATGCCCGCGCCCGCATGATTGGTCTGAAGAACCGTCTGGCCAAATATGACCTGAGCGTCGCCGAGTATTACGTGAAGCGCGATGCATTGGTCGCGGCCGCCAACCGGGCCAAGCTGATTGTCGAAACCTACCCCGACACAGCCGAAACCGAAAAAGCGCTGGAGATCATGGTCGAGTCTTACGACACCCTGAAGATGCCGGAGCTGGCCAAGCATGCTCGCGAAGTGCTGGCCAAGAACTACCCGGAAAACCGCCTCGCCCGCAGCTGAGCTGCGAATAAACCGGTAACAGTAAAAAACCGATGCCAAGGCATCGGTTTTTTTATATCTGCAATTAGCCCGGCCGGGGAAAACCCGTCATCAATAGCGGTAGTGAAACCCCACCCCGCGGGCATCCCCCTGCATGGCAACCGGCGCTACCACCACATTGCGCGATAGCGGTGTCGTAAACAGATAGCTTATCCCGGTCGCGATGGCCGCTCCGGCGATGATATCGCGCCAGTAGTGCTGCTCGGCATTCTCTCTCGACCAACCCACAGCACCTGCTGCAATGTACGCCGGCAGCCCGTAGTGCCAGCCATAGCGGATCTGCAGATAGCTGGCGCCGCTGAATGCCGCCGCCGTATGGCCGGAGGGAAAACTCTGGCCAGAGCCGGATGGTCGCTCTGCATCTATGGTGAACTTCATCCCCTGCACCAGCGCCGTGGTGGTGGCAAAAGAGTAACCGAACTGCTTCAGCCCCTCGATATCATCCTCCCCCCATGAGATGAGTGCCGCCGCCACCGGAATCACGACCTGGCCGATATCGCCATAGGTTTCAAAACCACTGCCAGCGTGGCCGGCAGGAACCTTGAGCAGGAAAAGTGGAACAATTACCAAACGTACATACTGCGTCATCCGACAATCCTGAAGTGGAAATAAATAGATCAATGGCACTGCTCTGCGGCAACCAGCGTCAGCAGCTGCCCCTTGTCCGAACGAAGCGAGGTCTGTGCCAGCTGCTGATAGGGGATCCCCTCCAGCAGATTTGCCATCTCCTGCGCCGTACCGTTGACCAGCACCGCATCGAATCTGGCATCGTGACAGGCAAGCACATCCCTCACCCCCTGCCCGTCCAGATTCACTACCTGCATCTCTTCATAGACAGAGAGCAGACCTAGCTCGGTTTCACCCAGCTGCCAGCCGGCGATGCGATCCCGCGTCTCGAGCGGTATCCCATCCAGCAGATGAGTCATCTTGCCCGCCCCCCCCTTGGCGGCATCGATCAGCGGGTAGACCAGCGCAAAAGTGAGCAGAAACATGATGGCCACCGAGCTGGTGACATGAATGGCGCCATGTACCTCTTTGCGCCGCAACAATAGCTCCAGCGCCATCACGAACAGGATGATGGCGGGAATGTACCGCCACCCCAGCTTGCTGGCGGCTAGCTGCACTTCTGCCGGAATCTGGCTGGCAAATGGCAGCGGCAGACCCAGCAGAGGGAGCGCAATGATGGCGACGCAAAACAGCAGCATGAAGTAGAGCCACCCCCGACCATAACGGGCAGTCCACACCGGCCAGCTCAGACTGACCTGACCCAGCATGATGGCAAATACCGGCAATAGCGGGAAAAGATAGAGAGTTCGCTTGGTCGAAGAGATTGTTAACAATAAAAGGGTTCCCAGCGCCCAGCACAGCAAAAATAACCGCTCACGACTCAACTCCCGCTGTTTCACCGTTTGCCAGCCCCAATAAAAAATGAATGGCAACCATGGGATGGTATATTCCACCATGCCCCACAAATAATAGAGGTAGGCACCTTTCTTGATATGACCCAGTTCGGTCGAAGTGCCGGTAAGACGGCCAACCTGATTCTGCCAGAACCACTCATGCCACAAGGCATCGCCATCAGCATGATTAATTAGCTCACGAACCCAGGCTGCGATTGGCAATATAAAAAACAACAACACCAGCAAGTGTTGGAATATAAAAACAGGAACACTTTTCTCGTTTATTGCTTTGCGGGAAGCAAAGAGAAAAAGGGGCAACCAGCCGAAAAATACCGTCAACGGCCCGATCGGTCCTTTTGCCATAAAACAGCCAGCCAGACCCAGTCCGGCAATAATCGCCATCAAGTTGCGATGCGCCAGATAATATTCGGCGAATGCCCAGAGGGTAAATACGACAAAGAAGGCGAGCGCACTGTCCGTCCTGATCCAGTGCGTATTGATAATGAATCCCTCCATGGTGCCCAGCGCGATGACCGACCAGAGTGCCGCCGACCTGTTGCCAAGCAGGCGATAGGCCAGCAGGCCGGTGAAGAGCAGCATGCCTGCCGCCCAGACCACGCCCGCCAAACGCAGGGTGTTAGTTATCCCCAGCCAGGATGCAAACCCATCAAGAAACGGCAGAGCGGCCATGTAGAAGAGCGGTGGCTTCTCGATAAAGCTGCGCCCGCCCAGGGTCGGCACCACCCAGTCACCACTGCGGTACATTTCGAGCGCAATGGCCGCTTCGCGGGGCTCATCAGGCGTCCAGAGCTGATGATCAAACTGGCCAAACAGCAGCACCAGAGTCACCAGCAGCAACATCCAGCCGAGCTTGCGCCCCGAGATTTCAGGGCGTGGCATGGCTCATTCCTTCTGCAATGGTCTCCCCGCGTCCGATGGCGTAGTAGGAGAAGCCCTGGCTTTTCATCTTGTGCGGGTCATAGAGATTGCGACCGTCGATGATGAGCGGCATGGCCAGCATCTTCTTGAGCTGGGCAAAGTCAGGCGCTTTGAACTCGTTCCACTCGGTGCAGATGACCAGTGCATCGGCCCCCGCCAGCGCGGCCTCCTTGGTGCCCATCAGCGACAGCTCGGGCTGGCAACCATAGATGCGCTGCGCCTCCTTCATCGCCACCGGGTCAAAGGCCTGCACCCGCGCCCCCTCCTGCCACAGCGCCTCCATCAGCACCCGGCTCGGCGCTTCGCGCATGTCATCGGTATTGGGTTTGAAGGCGAGCCCCCAGATAGCGATGGTCTTGCCCGCCAGCGACTCGCCCCGCTCTTGAAAGTGAGTGGCCAGCGTATCGAAGAGCTTGAACTTCTGCCGCTCGTTGACCCGCTCCACCGCACGGATGAGCGGTGTGTCGTAGTCGAGGGCCGCGGCTGTCGCCAAAAACGCCCTCACATCCTTGGGAAAACAGGAGCCGCCATAGCCGCAACCGGGATAGATAAACTGGTAGCCGATGCGCTGATCGGCACCGATCCCCTGCCGCACCAGCTCGATATCGGCACCAACCCGCTCGGCCAGCCCGGCAATCTCGTTGATGAAGCTGATCTTGGTAGCCAACATGCAGTTGGCGGCGTACTTGGTCAGCTCGGCACTGCGCACGTCCATGAACAGAATACGGTCGTGATTGCGGTTGAAGGGTTCGTACAGCTCGCGCATCACGGCTCTGGAGCGCTCCTTGCCGGTGCCGATGACGATGCGATCCGGGCGCTGGCAATCACGGACGGCCGCCCCCTCTTTGAGAAACTCGGGATTGGAGACCACATCGAACTCGAACTGCTTGCCGAGCTCTGCCTGCTGCTCCCTGACCCAGTGGAATACCTTGTCTGCCGTACCGACCGGCACGGTGGATTTGTTGACGATGATCACCTCGTCGGCACGATGTTGAGCAATCGATCTCGCCACCGCCCTGACCGCACTCAGATCGGCCGAGCCATCCTCATCAGGGGGCGTACCGACGGCGATGAATTGCACGTCACCGTGGGTAACCGCCATGGATATATCCGTGGTGAATTTCAGCGAGCCATTTTGTAGCGTCTGGTGCAGTAATGAATCCAGCCCGGGTTCATAAATAGGTAATTCACCACGGGACAAACGGCTTATTTTTTCTGCATCGAGATCAATACAAACAACCTGATGGCCAACGTCAGCCAATACAATTGCTTGTACCAGGCCAACATAGCCACTGCCAAAAACGGTGATATTCATAACGACTGTTCCATAATGCGTGATGATGGAAGCTTTACATCGTTTATTAAATTGCACTACGGGCAATTTGTAACAAGCAATGTCAACACAGTATAACTCCAGGCCAATCCGGCAATGTCAGCGACTAGAATAATCACTCTAAATAGAGCCGAGCATCAAATTAAATTAAAGGAAAGTGTTTTTTTGTTACGAGATATTTCTATTTAAGGCTTCAAATAAAATCACCTGCAATTGTTACCAAGTGTTGCTGTGCGCTTGAATAAAAACTCGCTATTCAGTTACCTTCGAAAATATATCGAAGGATATAAATTTCTGCGCCATGCATATTTCCAGTGAAAATCGGCAACACCGGTTTTCATTGCTATTTGATCTCTTGCGACATTAAGACTGGAGTCGTATGAAAAACTTTCTGCCATTCTCGAAACCCGCCATGAGCGAGGCCGAGATCAATGCCGTCAGCGAGGTTTTGCAATCGGGCTGGATCACCACGGGCCCGAAAAATCATGAGCTGGAGCAGCGCTTCTGCGAGACCTTTGGCTGCCAGCATGCGGTGGCGCTCTGCTCCGCAACGGCCGGTATGCATGTCACCCTGATGGCACTGGGGATTGGCCCGGGTGACGAGGTGATCACCCCCTCCCAGACCTGGGTCTCCACCATCAACATCATCACCCTGCTGGGGGCCACCCCCGTCTTTGTCGATGTGGACAGGGATACCCTGATGGTCAGCGCCGGGCAGATAGCGCCGCTCATCACCCCCAACACCCGGGCCATCATCCCGGTTCATTACGCCGGGGCGCCGGTCGACCTCGACCCCATCCTCGCCCTGGGTCGCCAGCACGATATTCCGGTCATCGAAGATGCCGCCCATGCGGTCGGCACCCGCTATCGCGCCCGCTGGATCGGCGAGACCGGCACCGCCATCTTCTCCTTCCACGCCATCAAGAACCTCACCTGTGCCGAAGGGGGCATGCTGGTGACCGATGACAAAGCGCTGGCCGACAAGGTGCGGATGCTGAAATTCCACGGTCTGGGGGTCGATGCCTTCGACCGGATGACGCTGGGCCGAAAGCCGCAGGCCGAGGTGATCATGCCGGGCTTCAAGTACAACCTGGCCGACATCAACGCCGCCATCGCGCTGGTGCAGTTGGCCCGCCTGCCCGAGCTCAACGCCCGGCGCGCCATCCTGGTTGCCCGCTATCGGGAGTTGCTGGAGGGATTGCCGTTCGAACCGCTCGCCATCCCCGATTATGCCCATCTGCACGCCTGGCACCTCTTCATGGTGCGGGTCGATCCGGCCCGCTGCGGCCTCGATCGCGATCAACTGATGCAGGCGCTGCTGGAGCGTGGCATCGGCACCGGCCTGCACTTCAAGGCGGCCCATACCCAGAAGTACTACCGGGAGCGCTACCCGGCACTCTCGCTGCCCAATACCGAGTGGAACTCGTCACGGCTCTGCACCCTGCCCCTCTTCCCCGACATGACGCTCTCCGACGTGGATCGGGTCGTGGCAGCCCTGACCGACATACTGGAGTAACGACACGTGAACCATAACGACATCAAGCGGGTCTCCGTCATCATCCCCGTCTACAACGAGGAGGAGAGCCTGCCCGAGCTGCTGCGGCGCGTCACCGAATCCTGCGAGCAGCTGAGTCAGGATTACGAGGTGATCCTGATCGACGATGGCAGCCGCGACCGCTCCGCCACCATCATCAGCGAGGCAGCGGCCCGCGAAGGGAGCAAGCTGGTTGCTGTGCTGCTCAACCGCAACTATGGCCAGCATGCCGCCATCATGGCCGGCTTCGAGACCGCCAAAGGGGATCTGGTGATCACCCTGGATGCCGACCTGCAAAACCCGCCGGAAGAGATCCCGCGGCTGGTCGCCACCGCCATGGAAGGGTATGACGTGGTCGGCACCATCCGCCGCAACCGGCAGGACTCATGGTTTCGCAAGACGGCCTCGCGCTTTATCAACAAGTCGGTACAGCGGGCGACCGGCGTCCAGATGAGCGACTACGGCTGCATGCTGCGCGCCTATCGTCGCCACATCATTGACGCCATGCTCTGCTGTCAGGAGCGCAGCACCTTCATCCCCATTCTGGCCAACAGCTTTGCCCGCCGCACCACCGAGCTGGAGGTGGGCCACGCCGAGCGCGCCCACGGCGAATCCAAATATGGCCTGATGCACCTCATCAACCTGATGTACGACCTGGTCACCTGCATGACCACGGCCCCGCTGCGCCTGCTCAGCATCGTTGGCAGCGTGGTGGCGGGGATCGGCTTCACCTTCTCGATCCTGCTGATCCTGCTGCGCCTGCTGATGGGCGCCGACTGGGCAGCAGACGGCGTCTTCACCCTGTTTGCCATTCTCTTCACCTTTGTCGGCGTGCAGCTGATCGGGATGGGGCTGCTGGGTGAGTACATCGGCCGCATGTACACCGATGTGCGTGCCCGCCCCCGCTACTTCATTCACCAAATCGTTCGCTCCACCCCGGATGCTTCGCAACAGGAAACTCAATCATGAAAGTTGTCGTCTTTGCCTATCACGATATCGGCTGCACCGGTATCGAGTCCCTGCTTCAGGCCGGCTATCAGATCCAGGCGGTCTTTACCCACGCCGACGATCCGGGCGAGAACCGCTTCTTCGACTCGGTCGCCCAGCGCTGTGCCGAGCACGACCTGCCGGTCTTCTCCCCCGAAGACGTAAACCATCCGCTCTGGATTGAGCGCATTCGCGAGCTGGCACCCGAGGCCATCTTCTCCTTCTACTACCGCAACATGCTCAAGCAGGAGATCCTCGATATCCCGACCGTCGGGGCCTTCAACCTGCACGGCTCCCTGCTGCCCGCCTATCGCGGCCGCGCGCCCATCAACTGGTGTCTGGTCAACGGCGAGACCGAGACCGGCATCACCCTGCACCGGATGACGGCCAAACCCGATGCCGGCGATATCGTCGCCCAGCAGGCGGTGGCCATTGCCGACGACGACACCGCGCTGACCCTGCATGGCAAGGTGCGTCAGGCGGCCCATGCCCTGCTGGAAGGTGAACTGGTCAAACTCAAGCGCGGGGAGAGCCGCTTCACCCCGCAGGACGAGAGCAAGGCGAGCTACTATGGCCGCCGCACCCCGGCCGATGGCGAACTGCACTGGCACCGTCCGGCCCGCGAGCTCAACAATCTGGTACGCGCCGTCACCCAGCCCTATCCGGGGGCCTTCAGCTTTGCCGGCGATCGCAAGCTGACGGTCTGGAAATCGCAGCCGCTGGCGATCCAGAGCGACCAGCAGCCGGGCACCATTCTCTCCCACGATCCACTGCGCGTGGCTTGTGGTGAGGGCGTGCTGGAGATCCTGGCCGGTCAGGCCGAAGGGGGGCTCTATGTACGCGGCACCCAACTGGCCCGCGAACTGGGGCTGGTCGAAGGAATGAAGATCGGCGCCAAGGCGAGCAATGCCCTGCGCAAGGCGCGCCTGACCCGGGTGCTGATCCTCGGCGTCAACGGCTTTATCGGCAACCACCTCACCGAGCGTCTGCTCAAGGATGGCGGCTACGAAGTGTATGGCCTCGACATCGGCTCCAGCGCCGTGGATCGCTTCATCGGCCACCCCAACTTCCACTTCGTGGAGGGGGACATCAGCATTCATACCGAGTGGATCGAGTATCACATCAAGAAGTGCGACGTGATCCTGCCGCTGGTGGCCATCGCCACCCCCATCGAGTACACCCGTAACCCGCTGCGCGTGTTCGAGCTCGATTTCGAGGAGAACCTCAAGATCGTCCGCTACTGCGTCAAGTACAACAAGCGCATCATCTTCCCCTCCACCTCAGAGGTGTACGGGATGTGTGACGATCACAGCTTCGACGAGGATGAATCCCGCCTCATCGTCGGCCCCATCAACAAGCAGCGCTGGATCTACTCCGTCTCCAAACAGCTGCTGGATCGGGTCATCTGGGCCTACGGCAAGAAAGAGGGGCTCAACTTCACCCTGTTCCGCCCCTTCAACTGGATGGGGCCGCGCCTCGACAGTCTGGACTCTGCCCGCATCGGCAGCTCCCGCGCCATCACCCAGCTCATTCTCAATCTGGTGGACGGTACCCCGATCCAGCTGGTGGATGGCGGCGCCCAGAAGCGCTGCTTCACCGATATCGAGGATGGCATCGAAGCCCTGTTCCGCATCGTCGAGAACAAAAACGATCGCTGCAACGGCCAGATCATCAACATCGGCAACCCGGACAACGAGGCGAGCATTCGCGAGATGGCGGAGGTGCTGCTCGCCAAGTTCGATGCCCACCCGCTGCGCGACCACTTCCCGCCGTTCGCCGGCTTCAAGCTGGTGGAGAGCAAGTCCTTCTACGGCGACGGCTATCAGGATGTCTCCCACCGTCGTCCGAGCATCCGCAATGCCCGCAAGCTGATCGACTGGGAACCGACCATCGAGATGGAAGAGACCATCGGCAAGACGCTGGACTTCTTCCTGCAAGGGGCGGTCACCACAGGAGTCGAGCATGACTGAAGTGGGTCTGCGGATCGACGTCGATACCTTCAGGGGGACCCGTGACGGGGTTCCCCGCCTGCTGCAACTGCTCGACCGGCATCAGGTGAAGGGGAGTTTTTTCTTCTCGGTCGGTCCCGACAACATGGGGCGCCACCTGTGGCGCCTGCTCAAGCCCCGCTTCCTTCTCAAGATGCTGCGTTCCAACGCAGCATCCCTGTATGGGCTCGATATCCTGCTGGCCGGCACCGCCTGGCCCGGCAAGCCTATCGGCAGAGAGCTGGGTTCCCTGATGCGCGACACCGACAGCGCCCGCCACGAGGTGGGGCTGCACGCCTGGGATCACCACGGCTGGCAGGCCAACACCGGTCGCTGGAACGAGGCCGAGCTGATCCGCCAGACCCGGCTCGGAGTCGATGCCCTGAGCGAGATCCTGGGGCACGCGGTGGATTGCTCCGCCGCCGCCGGCTGGCGGGCCGATCCGCTCACCACCCAAGCCAAGGAGCAGTTCGGCTTTCGCTACAACAGCGACTGCCGCGGCTGCGGCCTGTTCCGCCCCATTCTGGAGGATGGACGGCCCGGCACCCCGCAGATCCCGGTCAACCTGCCCACCTTCGACGAGGTGGTGGGGCATCAGGTGACGGTCGACGGTTTCAACCACTTCCTGCTGAAGCAGCTGACCGCGACACCGCAACCGGGACCCCATGTCTACACCATCCACGCCGAGGTGGAGGGGATCGTCATGGCGGATCAGTTCGATGCCCTGCTCGGCGAGGCCAAAACGCGCGGCATCCGCTTCGTCCCCCTTGGCGAGCTGCTCCCGTCCGACCCGACTCAACTACCGACCGGTCACCTGCTGCGCGGCACCCTGCCGGGGCGCGAAGGGTGGCTCGGCTGCAAGGCAACCCCATGAACCAGCTCACCAGATTGCAACCGAGGATCTCATGAAGATGACCCGATGGGCCCTGCCCCTTTTCTTTCTGCTCTTTTACCTGCTGCCGCTCAACCAGCGGATGCTGTGGAGCCCGGACGAAAACCGTTACGCCGAGATCAGCCGGGAGATGGTCACCACGGGTGACTGGGTGGTGCCCCACTTCCTCGGCCTGCGCTACTTCGAGAAACCCATCGCCGGTTACTGGTTCAACAGCCTCAGCCAGCTGATGTTCGGCGAGAGCAACTTTGCCGTCCGCTTCGCCTCGGCCGCCTCGACCGGGCTGAGCGCGTTACTGGTCTTCTGGTTTACCCTCCAGCTCTGGCAGTGCCGGCGCAAGGCGTGGTTCGCCAGCCTCATCTATCTCTCGACCCTGATCGTCTACGGCATCGGCACCTACAGCGTGCTGGATGCCATGGTGACCCTCTGGCTCAACGCCGCCATGGTGAGCTTCTACCTCATCCGGCAGGAGGGGCCGCCCGGCCGCAGGATGGCGGGCTATCTGCTGTTTGGTCTCGCCTGTGGTATGGGCTTCCTCACCAAGGGGTTCATCGCGCTGGCGGTGCCGGTCATCGTGCTGGTCCCATATATGCTGACCCAGGGACGCCTGCTCGAACTGGTGCGCTTCGGGCCGCTGGCCATCCTGAGCGCCGCCCTGCTGGCCGCCCCCTGGGCCATTGCCATCCATCAGCGGGAGCCGGACTACTGGCACTACTTCTTCTGGATTGAGCACATCCAGCGCTTCGCCTCGGAAGATGCCCAGCACAAGTCCCCCTTCTGGTACTACCTGCCGATGGGGCTGCTCGGCACCCTGCCCTGGCTGGGGCTGCTGCCGGGCGCACTGAAGCAGGGGTGGCAGGAGCGCAAGATCGGCCAGCAGACTCTCTATCTGCTGGCCTGGCTGGTACTGCCCTTTATCTTCTTCAGCATCGCCAAGGGCAAGCTGCTCACCTATATCCTGCCCTGCTTCGCCCCGCTGGCCATCCTGCTCGCCAACAGCGCGGTCAATGCCCTCAGGGAGGGGCGCGATCAGCCATTTCGCCTCAACGCCTGGATCAACGGCCTGTTCGGTCTCATCTGCGTAGGGGTGCTGGCGGTACTGGCCTTCTCGCCACAACATGCGGTCTACGGCCGCTACGAGATGGGCAAGCTGGCCATTGCCATGGCGATCTTCGCCAGCTGGTCGCTGCTCGGCTTTATCCAGCTGGTGGCTCCCGTCCGCAGCTGGCAGCTGAGCGCCCTCTGTCCCATGGTGCTGGCCGTTGCCCTGCCGCTGGCGCTGCCGTTATCGCTGGTGGACTCCAAACTGCCGGAGCACTTCATCAAGGCCAACCGGGAGATCCTGATGGAATCCCACACCCTGCTGGCCAACGAGGTGGGTACCGCCTCCTCCATCGCTTGGGAGACCAAGCGCAGCGAGGTCAACCTGTTCGACAGCATGGGCGAGCTGAGATATGGCCTTGGCTATCCGCAGGGCAAGGGGCGCTATGTCACGCAAGAGGAGTTCCCGAACTGGCTGGCACAGGCTCGCCAGGAGGGGCAGGTCGCCCTGCTGCTGCGCACCGATGATGACGAGCAGATCGCCGCGCTGCCCCCGGCAGACCAGACCATCCGCAGTCACCGCTTCACCCTGCTCGTCTACCACGGGAATCGCTGATGGATATCCTGCTCCTCCTGCTGGTCAGCCTCCTCACCAGTGCGGGCCAGATGCTGCAAAAGCAGGCGGTCATCAGCTGGCAACGCACACCGCAAGGCCACTGGCAGAAGCTCGCCTCTCCCTGGTTGCTGGGGAGCATTGCAGCCCTTGGCAGCGGCATGCTGCTCTGGATCTATCTGCTGCAGCGGCTGCCGCTGAGCATGGCCTACCCCATGCTCAGCCTCAATCTGGTGCTGGTGCTGCTCGGCTCGCGCCTCTTTTTCCGCGAGCCGGTGAGCAGCCGCAACTGGCTGGGGGCTGCCGCCATCATTGTCGGCGCCCTGCTGCTGGGAGGTCTGCTATGAAGGGTTATCTCTACGTACTGGGCAGCATAGTGCTGGTGACAGTGGCGCAGCTCTGCATGAAGTGGGGGGCGATAAGCCTCCCTGAGTGGCAAGCCGATCCCGCCGTGATGCTGGCTCACCCCCTGCCGCTCCTCACCATCGCCATCGGCATCCTCTGCTACGGGCTGTCGCTGCTCTGCTGGCTGGCGGCGCTGCACTCGACGCCGCTCAATATCGCCTACCCGCTGCTCAGCACCAGTTACGGGCTGGTCTATCTGCTGGCGGTAAGCATGCCGGCCTTTGCCGAACCGCTGGTGACGAGCAAGGCGGCAGGCGTTGCACTTATCTTCTTCGGCGCCGTGCTGGTCGGCAGCAAACCGGCGACAGGCAAGCCGGAGCGGCAAGATCCCCCTGCCGATCCCTGAGGCAGTTTTAAGCAAAAAGAAGAGGCGGCACCCTGTGCCGCCTCTTCTCATTTTCCGCCTGAGCAGCGCCTGTTACTTCGCGACGTTGCCCGCCACGTTCAGGGCATCCCAGGTGCGGGAGAAGGGCGGCGCATAGGCAAAATCCAGCATGCCGAGCTGCTCGGTGGTCACCCCCATGGTGATGGCCACCGCCAGTGCATCAATGCGGTGTACCGCCCCCTTGCGACCGAGGATCTGGCCGCCCAGCAAGCGCTTGCTGCCCGCCTCGTAGACCAGCTTGACGTGAATGTCGGACTGACCCGGGCAGTAGTTGGTGTGGCACTTGTCCTTGATCACCACGGTGCGATAGTCGATCCCCATCGCATTGGCCTCCTGCTCGGAGAGACCGGTACGGCCCGCCTCCAGCCCCAGCACCTTGAGCGCGGCAGAGCCGAGGGTGCCCGGGAACTCTTGCTCTGCACCGGCCAGGTTCTCACCAACCATGCGGCCCAGCTTGTTGGCGATGGTAGCGAGCGGCACATAGACCTGCTGCTGCTTCACGGCGTGCCAGACGCTGGCACAGTCGCCGGCCGACCAGACATTGGCCAACGAGCTGCGTCCCTGCCGATCCACCTTGATGGCACCGTTGCCGAGCCGCTCGATGCCGGTATCAGCCAGAAACTCGGTGTTGGGCTTGACCCCGGTACAGACCACCACGATATCAGCTTCGTACTCGCCCTGACTGGTTCGCACGCCGGTCACCCGGCCATCCCCCAGCAACGCTTCGACCCGCTCGCCAAGATGGAGAGAGACCCCCTGCTCACGCAACTCGGTTTCGATGTGCTGGGTGATCTCGCCATCAAACGCATCGGGAATAACCCGATCCGCCAGCTCGATGAGACGCACCTCTTTGCCCTGATGCACCAGCGCCTCGACCACCTCCAGCCCGATAAAGCCGGAACCGATCACCACGGCGCGGCGATTGTTCTTGTCTTGTACCGCCGCCTTCAGCGCCAGTCCGTCGGCCATCCGGCGCAGACCGAATACCCCTTGCAGCTGCAAACCGGGGATGGGTGGCATCACTTCGCGGGCGCCGGTGGCGATCATCAGCCGATCGTAGCGATCGGTGAAGGTGTCGCCGTTGTGCTCGACAGTCAGCGTCTGCGCGGCAGCATCCAGACTCAGCACCCGGTGGCCAATCTTGACCTCGATCCCCTTGGCGGCGAACTGCTCTGGGGTGAACTCGGCCATGTAGCCGGGCTCCTGAAACTCGTCGCCGACGAAGTAGGGCAGGCCGCAGGCACCGAAGGAGATCACCTCGGATGCTTCATACACCACGATTTCGGCCTCTTTGGCCAGTCGGCGTGCTTTGGCGGCCGCACTCATACCGGCGGCTTCGCCACCGATGATCACGATTCTCATAGTTGCTCCTGTCAATGACGCAGGGAGGGCATGCCCTCCCTGTGGTTGATGGCGGGAAGGTTGCCCCTCCCGCAGCGGATCAGATGGTGGACTCTTCGCCGTCCAGACTCACTTCGTGATCGCTGTTGAATACGTTCATGTCGGTTTCCCCCAGCAGGCGGCTGGTGACCGTGCCCGCGGTGATGGAGCCGGAGACGTTCAGCTCGGTACGGCCCATGTCGATCAGCGGCTCGATGGAGATGAGCAGACCGGCCAGCGCCACCGGGAAGTCCAGCGCGGAGAGCACGATCAGCGCGGCAAAAGTAGCGCCGCCGCCAATGCCGGCCACCCCGAAGGAGCTGACGGTGATGATGGCGATCAGAGTCATGATGAAGCTCGGATCCATCGGGTTGACCCCGACAGTCGGTGCAATCATCACAGCCAGCATGGCCGGATAGATACCGGCGCAGCCGTTCTGACCGATGGTGGAACCGAAGGAGGCGGCGAAGTTGGCGATCCCCTCCGGAATACCCAGCGACTTGGTCTGGGTCTGCACGTTCATCGGGATGGAGCCCGCACTGGTACGGGAGGTGAAGGCAAACGCCAGCACCGGCGTGATCTTCTTGAGGAAGCGGGCCGGGTTGATGCCGACCATGCCGACCAGCAGCAGGTGCACGGCGAACATGATGGCAATAGCGCCGTAAGAGGCCATAACGAAGCTGAGCAGATTGATGATGTCAGCGTAGTTGGAACCGGATACCACCTTGGTCATCAGGGCCAGCACACCGAACGGGGTCAGGCGCAGCACCAGGGTCACCATCCGCATCACGATGGCGTGGGCCACGGCGATGAAGTGGCTGAAGCTGGCGAAGATCTCCGGCTTCTTGCGGGCAATCCCGGTAGCCGACAGACCGATGAAGATGGAGAAGATCACCACGGCAATGGTGGAAGTCTTGCGACCGCCGGTCATGTCGAGGAAGGGGTTGGCCGGAATGAACTCCAGCACCATCTTGGCAAAGGACATGCTCTCGACGCTACCGAGGGTGCTCTGCAGCGCCGCACCACGAGCGCTTTCCGCAGCACCGGCAGTGAGCCCTTCCGCAGTCAGACCAAACAGGTTGGACATCAGGATGCCAGCCCCTGCCGCGATAGCGGTGGTGAAGATCAGCACGCCGATGGTCATGGCACTGATCTTGCCAAGGGCGGTACCGCCGTTGAGCTTGAGGATGGCGCTGATGATGGAGACCATGATCAGCGGGATGATGATCATCTGCAGCAGCTTCACATAGCCGCTACCGACGATATCGAGATAGTCGATGGTCTGGCCAATCACCGCAGAACCCGCTCCGTAGAGCAGCTGCAGGGCGGCCCCGAACAGGATACCCAGCCCCAGACCGGCAAACACCCGGCGGGTGAAGCTCACATGTTTTTGCTGCAACCGATAGAGGAAGAACAGCAAGAAGGCCGCAATGGCCAGATTACCGATAACGCTAAGTGTCATGAGATGACCCCCCAAAAAGCGGGCAATGCCCGGGAAACAAGAGCAAGCACGACGCATGCCCTGGCAACCGTGTCTGACGGCCTGACCCGTCACGACATAAACAAGGGGGTCTGAGCCCCCTTTGTTTTACAAACTTATGGCTTCTGCTGTTTCGCTCGCATGATGTTGATGATCTCGATATCGGTATCCAGCATCCCCTCTTTGGAGAGCCGGCCCAGATTGGCGATGGTCTGGTCCACATCGTCGGAGACGATCCCCTCGCTCTGGGGCACATGCAGGTTGTTGATGGCCATCAGCGAGGATTTCACCGCCGCCGAGGTCGAGGTCGAGACCTTCATGGAGCAGGCGCTGCCGGCGCCGTCACAGATGATGCCGGAGACATCGCCAATCATGTTGTTGATGCAGTGGCTGATCTGCTCGAACTGGCCGCCCAGCAGCCAGGTGATGGCCGCGCCGGAGCCCATGGCGGCGGTGCTGGCGGCGCAGAGAGCCGACAGCTTGTTCTGGTAAGTCTTGATGTAGATGGCCACCAGATGGCTCATCACCAGCGCCCGGGTCAGCTGCTCGTCGTTCGCCTTGAGGAAGCGGGCCGCCGCGACCACCGGCATGGTGGCGGCAATACCCTGATTGCCGGAGCCGGAGTTGGACATGGCGGGCAGCATGGCGCCATCCATCCGCGCATCGGAAGCAGCGGAGGAGAGGCGCATCGCCAGTGTCATCAGGTCATCGGAGAGCAGCTTGCGCTCCACCTGTTCGGTGAGGATCTTGCCGATGCGCAGGCCGTAACCCTGCAGCCCTTCATCTGCCAGCGCCTGATTCATGGTGGCGGCCTCGCGGATGAAGTCGATCTCCGCCAGCGGCACTTCCAATGCAAAATCGACGATCTCGCGCAGGGTCATGGTCGGTTTGGCGGATTTGGCTGGCTGGATCTGCACGCCGGGAGCGTTGTCCTGCTGCATCAGCACCTCGCCATCCTTCTCCATCAGGATGATGCGGGTGTGGTCGGTACAGATCACCACCCGGGCGCTGTGGCCCTCCACCTCGGCCAGTACCTCGGCGTAGAGCACGTCCGGCACATCCTTCACGTCCACCTTGATGGCGGGCAGCAGCGCCTTGGCCGCTTCCACCTGCTCTGACGTGAGAGTCTTGAGCACCTCCAGCCCGGCATCCGGGTTGCCCCCTGTGATGCCGACCGCAGCGGCCACCGGCAGGCCGATCATGCCGGTGCCCGGCACCCCGACTCCCATGCCGTTCTTGAACAGGTTGCCGCTGACCCAGACACTGATACGGGTCGGATCCTGCCCCAGCAGCTTGCGGCAGTTGGCCGCAGCCAGGGCGACCGACATCGGCTCGGTGCAGCCAAGGGCCGGCACCACTTCACGCTTGAGCAGGGTAATAAAGTCGGTCCATTGTGCTTTCATCTGTGCAATCTCATCTTGGTGGCGCAATGCCTGTCATCGCCACAGGCAACAGCATGGCAAAAAGGGTGACCGGGGGTCAGCATCAATTCGGGGCGCGCCGCAACGGCGTCGCGAGAGAGGTAGCCGCCTGATGGCAGCTCCATGCAAATCAACTGAATTTGATTCTAATATCAATAAAATCAAATTAAGTTGCGCAATATCGCTTTTTTCAGCGCCATTATGCCCGTCTTTTAACAAAGTGCGACAAATTGTGAGGCAACGCACAGCGGGCGGGCCCGCCTAGAGGTGATAGCGGGCCAGCAGCTGCTTGTAGGCGGGGGTCTGCTTGAACAGTTTCAGGGCGGCAGAGAAACGGATAGCCAGCTGATCGTGGCCGGGTTTGTGGGTAAATCCGAGAAAGTTGCGGCTATCGTCGGTCAACATATAGGAGCCGTGGCTCACCTGATCCTGCAGCCCCTGGGTGTGCAGCAGATACCGTCCGACCAGCTCGTTGAGCACCACCCCGTCCAGCCTGCCCGCCATCATCAGGTGGAGCTGCTTGACGGCATTCCCCTCCCCCGTCATCGGCACCCGGATCACCCCGGTATCGGTCAGAAAGGATTTACTGTAGGCATAGTCGGCCTGAATGCCGACCCGCAACCCCTTGAGGTCGGCCAGCCGGGTGACATGGAGCGGACGATCCACCGGATAGAAGAGCACCTCGCCGCTGTAGGAGAGCGGCTCATCGGGATAGTAGAGCCAGCTCTTGCGAGCCTCGGCATAGAAGATGTCGATCACCGCATCTCCTTCGCGCAGCATCGCCTGCTGCAATACCCGCTTCCAGGGGAGCACCCTGATTTCGGTGCGATAGCCAAGCTGCTGCAGCACGGTACAAGCCAGATCGAGATCGGCTCCCACCAGTCGACCTCCATCATCACGCATCACGTAGGGCGGCCACAGCTCGGTCAGCAGCGTCAGGGTCGGCGGTTTGTCCGCCGCAGCCGCCAAACCGGCACCAAACAGCGAGGCCAGCAACCAACCGTAACACCCGATCCTTCGCCAACCCTGACACCACATCATGGAGATCCCTCATGGTCCGTATGGATTGAGGATATACAAGGGATGGGCAATAAAAAAGGAGGCCGAAGCCTCCTTGATATCCCATCTCTGAATGGCACTTACAGTGCTTTCAGGATTGCCTCGACGCTGGCCTTGGCATCGCCAAACAGCATCTGGGTATTCTCTTTGAAGAACAGCGGGTTCTGGACACCGGCATAACCAGTGTTCATGGAGCGCTTGAAGCCGATGACGTTCTGCGCTTTCCACACTTCCAGCACCGGCATGCCGGCGATCGGGCTGCCCGGGTCTTCCATCGCAGCCGGGTTGACGGTGTCGTTGGCACCGATCACCAGCACGGTATCGGTATCGGCAAAGTCCTCGTTGATCTCGTCCATTTCCAGCACGATGTCATACGGTACTTTCGCTTCCGCCAGCAGCACGTTCATGTGGCCAGGCAGACGACCGGCAACCGGGTGGATACCGAAGCGCACCTTGACGCCGCGGTCACGCAGCTTCTGGGTGATCTCGGCAACCGGATACTGAGCCTGTGCCACCGCCATACCGTAGCCCGGGGTGATGATGACAGAGCTGGAGTTTTTCAGCAGGTCAGCCACTTCCTCGGCGCTGGTTTCGCGGTATTCGCCCATCTCCTGATCAGCCGTGGAGGCCACGCCATCGGAGCCGAAGCCACCGGCTATCACGGAGATGAAGGAGCGGTTCATCGCCTTGCACATGATGTAAGAGAGGATGGCACCGGAGGAACCCACCAGCGCACCGGTGACGATCAACAGGTCATTGGAGAGCATGAAGCCCGCCGCCGCTGCCGCCCAACCGGAGTAGGAGTTCAGCATGGAGACCACGACCGGCATGTCGGCACCACCGATGGAGGCAACCAGATGCCAGCCAAAGGCGAAGGCGATCAGGGTCATCACCAGCAGAGCGAAGGTGGAGCCACCGGCGTTGACGAAGTAGACCATCAGGGCCAGAGAGGCGACCACAGCCAGCAGGTTCAGCTTGTGGCGGTGCGGCAGCATCAGCGGCTTGGAGGAGATGAGACCACGCAGCTTGCCGAACGCCACCACGGAAC
Organism: Aeromonas sp. SCS5; assembly: GCF_001887375.1. Lineage (NCBI taxonomy): Bacteria > Pseudomonadati > Pseudomonadota > Gammaproteobacteria > Aeromonadales > Aeromonadaceae > Aeromonas > Aeromonas sp. SCS5. The sequence goes on along the minus strand of NZ_LFCS01000011.1, from coordinate 116,103 downwards.
CGGTGAAGGTCACCGCACCGATGAAGACGCCGAGGAAGATCTCGACCAGGTGGATGTTCAGCATGGCGCCGGTCAGGTGCTCGACCTGGGCAACGCTGGCTGCCTGCTCGAACGCCGCACGGGCGGCTGCCAGAGTGGCATCCAGGTTGGAACCAACGGAGACAACCACTTCAGCAGGTGCGGAGGGGTGCAGATCGATGAAGCTGTTGAAGCCCACCAGCACTGCCGCCATACCCACGAAGCTGTGCAGCACGGCCACCAGCTCGGGCATCTCGGTCATCTCGACCTTGAGCGCCAGACGCACGCCGATGGCACCACCGATCACCATGGCCAGAATGATCCAGTGAACGCCACTGGTCTCCGGGTTGAACACGGTCGCGATCAGGGCGATGGCCATACCCGCGATACCGAACAGGTTGCCATGTTTGGCCGTCTCTTGCTTCGACAGTCCCGCGAGACTGAGGATGAAGAGCACGGCGGCAACGATATAGGATGCTGTTACCAGTCCTTGAGACACGTTAAACCCCCTTAATCCTTACGGAACATCTTCAGCATGCGCTGAGTGACGGTGAAGCCGCCGAAGATGTTGATACTGGCAATCAGCACGGCGATGAAGGCCAATGCGGTAACCAGAGTCGACCCTTGCCCGATCTGCAGCAGGGCACCGACCACGATAATGCCGGAGATGGCATTGGTGACCGACATCAACGGCGTGTGCAGGGCGTGAGAGACGTTCCACACCACGTAGTAACCGACCACACAGGCCAGGATGAATACGGTGAAGTGGGAGAGGAAGGCTGCCGGGGCAACGGACGCAATCCAGCCGAAGGCGGCGATGCCAAGGGCACCGAACACGAACTTCTTGTTGGAAGGCTTGGCCTCTTCCTTCTTGGCGGCCGGTTTGGCGGCGGCCGGTTTCTGCGGGGCAGCAGAGACGGAGATGGCGGGCGGCGGGAAGGTCACTTCACCGGCCTGGATCACCGTCATGTTGCGCTGAACCACGTCTTCGAAGTCGATGGCAACGTTGCCGTCCTTCTCCTTGCACATCAGCTTCATCAGGTTGACCAGGTTGGTACCGTAGAGCTGGGAGGATTGGGCAGGCAGGCGACCCGGCAGATCGGTGTAACCAATCACCTTGACGCCGTTGGCGGTGACATGCAGTTCGCCCGGCACTGTGTATTCACAGTTGCCGCCGGCCTGAGCGGCCATGTCCACGATGACGGAGCCCGGCTTCATGCTGTCGACCATCTCTTTGGTGATCAGCTTGGGAGCAGGCTTGCCCGGGATCAGGGCGGTGGTGATGATGATGTCCACCTCTTTGGCCTGCTGGGCAAACAGCTCCATCTCGGCCTTGATGAACTCTTCGCTCATCACTTTGGCGTAACCATCGGAGGAGGAACCATCCTCACCGCCGAAGTCGAGCTTGAGGAACTCGCCACCCATGGATTCGATCTGCTCGGCCACTTCCAGACGGGTATCGAAGGCACGCACGATGGCACCGAGGGAACCGGCAGTACCGATGGCAGCCAGACCGGCTACGCCGGCACCGATCACCAGTACCTTGGCAGGCGGCACTTTACCGGCAGCAGTGATTTGGCCGGTGAAGAAGCGACCGAACTGGTGCGCAGCTTCAACGACGGCACGATAGCCACCGATGTTGGCCATGGAGGAGAGGGCATCGAGGGACTGGGCACGGGAGATCCGCGGCACCATATCCATCGCCATTACATTGATGTTGCGCTCGGACAGCTTCTTGACCAGCTCGGGGTTCTGGGCAGGCCAGATGAAGCTAATCAGAGTGGCGCCATCTTTAATTTGTGCGATCTCGGCATCGGTCGGCGCATTGACCTTGAAGATAAGGTCGGCTTGCCAGACATTCGGCACCACGCTGGCACCGGCAGCCTCGAAGGCGGCATCATCGAAGCTGGCCGACAGGCCTGCGCCGGTCTCGATGGCGACCTCGAAGCCGAGCTTTTTCAGCTGCTCGACGGTAGCCGGGGTCGCTGCGACCCGGGTCTCACCGACGAGACTCTCTCTCGGTATTCCAATCTGCATGACTATTCCCTGATGGTTAATAAACAATCGCTGCCCAGTGTCTCATTTCTGGCGAAACAAGACATGACCAAAGTGCAGGTCTTGGGCTCTTTGTTATGAAAATCAGTAGGCTTTACCTCAACCTCCTGTCATGGTCAGGCCCCCGCTTTTCAGGCGCGAAGGTGATTAGTATCAAATTTTGGAGTTTTATTACAACCGCACGCCTGACAGCACGCGTACAGATTTCAGCCCATCCCCGCCGAGGATTAAAAAAAACAAACCAAATTAGAGGCTTATACCAGTAAAAACGGCTGAAAAAAGTGATCCAACCAGTCAAAAAAAATGTTTCACCGGCTCTCTATCTTAGCGTTTTTTGTTCTTACGAAATGCGCCGGAGCTCTGTACGGCTGCGGCAAAGGCCGAAAAAATAACAATTTCACAACAATGACAGGGCCGCACTCCCGCCAGCTGGCAGGAGGCGGCCCTCGATATTCAATCGTTTCGCCGGTTGGCGCCCGATCCGGGGCTTTTACCAGGCAGCTTCATAAATATGCTGACTCTGCACCAGATCGATATCGCCGTGCTCGCCCAGACGGCTCATGCCGTGCTCACCCAGCTTGCCGATCAGGGTATCGATACCCAGATCTTTGAGACCGTAGTCGCGCAGCCGGGTCTTGACCCCCATCCGCTCGAAGAAGTCGCGGGTCGCGGCGATGGCATCGTCGATGCGCTCCGCTTCGCTGCCGCTGCGCAGACCCCACACCCGCTCTGCGTATTGCAGCAGCTTGGCATGCTTCTGTTTGCGCTTGGCCTGCAGCAGGGCGGGCAGCACGGCTGCCAGAGTCTGGGCATGGTCAAGTCCGTGCAGAGCGGTCAGCTCGTGACCCAGCATGTGGGTGGCCCAGTCCTGCGGCACACCGGCACCGATCAGGCCGTTCAGCGCCATGGTGGCACTCCACATGATGTTGGCACGCACCTCGTAGTTGTGCGGCTCGGCCAGCGCCTTGGGGCCCTCTTCGATCAGGGTCAGCAGCAAGCCTTCGGCGAAGCGATCCTGCACCTTGGCGTTGACCGGATAGGTGAGGTACTGCTCCACGATGTGGACGAAAGCATCCACCACTCCGTTAGCCACCTGACGCTCGGGCAGGGTGTAGGTGAGCACCGGATCGAGCACGGCAAAGCGCGGCATCACGAACGGCGAGAAGAAGTGCACCTTGTCGCCACTGCTGCGACGGGTGATGACGGCACCCATGTTCATTTCGGAACCGGTCGCCGGCAGGGTCAGCACCGAACCGAGCGGAATGGCGGAGCGCATTTCGCTGCCGACGGTCTCGAGAATGTGCCAGGGATCCCTGGCCGGATCGTAGTGCGCGGCAGCGGCGATAAACTTGGTGCCATCGAGCACCGAGCCGCCGCCAACGGCCAGCAGGAAGTCGACCCGCTCGGCACGGGCCAGAGCCACGGCGCCCATCAGGGTCTCGTAGGCCGGGTTGGGCTCGATGCCGCCAAATTCAAACAGGGTGAAGCCAGCCAGTTCGCTGCGGATCTGCTCCAGCAGACCGCTGCGTACCACGCTCCCGCCACCGTAGGTGATCATGACGCGGGCATCGCTCGGCAGCTGCTCGCGCAGCTGGGCGATCTGCCCCTGGCCGAACAGGATTTTGGTCGGGGTATGGAGAGTAAAGTTGTTCATCGACATTGCCTTCTTCTGATAGTCAGGGCGGCCTGGCCGCGAAATCGTGATTGCATTTTTCTCCAGAACAACCCTACCATCAAGACAACATCCTGCTTGATTCTTGCCTATTACTACAAAGCAGTGAAAACCAAAACAGTCGAATCAAAGAGCACCCATGCAAAACCGTTACAGCGACCTCGCCGCCAGAGTAGCCCGCCACGTCACCACCCCCGGCATCTCCCCGTCCCCGGTGAAACAGGTCAATCTCATCTACACCACCGAGTACCACGGCCGCACTCCGGTGCTTTACCAGCCGCGGATGATCGTGATCCTGCAGGGGCACAAGGTGGGTTATCTGGCGGATCAGGTATTTCGCTACGACCCCAACCACTACCTGCTGATGACCCTGCCGCTGCCCTGCGAGTGCGAGTGTTTCGCCTCCCCCGAGCAGCCCCTGATCGGTTTCTCCATCGAGATCGATCTGGTCATCCTGCAGGAGCTGTTGCTGGAGCTGGGCGATGCCCTGCCCGCCCCCGCACCGCAAAAGAGCGGCGTCCACTCGGTCCCCCTGTCGGAGACCATGTTCTGCGCCGCCGAGCGGCTGATCGAGCTGATGGACAATCCGCTGCACGCCAAGGTGCTGGGGCCGCAAACGGTGCGGGAGATGCTGTTTCACGCCCTCACCGAGGGGGGCGGCCCGGCGTTGCAGGCGCTCGCCAACCGCCACAATCACGTGGGCCAGATAGCCCGGGTGCTGCGTATGATAGAGCAGCGCTACGCCGACAACCTCACCATTGAGGAGCTGGCACGGGAGGTGAACATGAGCGTCTCCGCCTTTCACCACCACTTCAAGGCGGTCACCGCCACCTCGCCGCTGCAGTACATCAAGTCGTTTCGCCTGCACAAGGCGCGTCTGATGATGCTGCACGACGGCATCAAGGCGGGGGCGGCCGCCGCCAGAGTCGGTTACGAGAGCAACTCCCAGTTCAGTCGGGAGTACAAACGGTTCTTCGGCAGCACGCCGACAGATCAGGCCTCCCGCTTTCGGGATGGCCAGCTTCGCATCATAGAGGGATAACGAGAGAGGGATTACCTATGCGTTCACTGCTTTGTCTGTTTACCGTCTGGCTGCTGACAGCCTGCACCGGCCTCGCCGACGGCATCCGCCCCGTCACCGGCTTCCAGCTCGACCGCTATCTCGGCACCTGGTACGAGATTGCCCGCCTCGACCACGGTTTCGAACGCGGGCTGGAGCAGGTGAGTGCCACCTACAGCCTGCGTGACGATGGTGGCGTCAAGGTGCTCAACCGCGGCAAGCAGAGCGATGGCAGCTGGCGCGAAGCCGAGGGCAAGGCCTACTTCGTCGGTAGCCCTGACGAGGCACGGCTCAAGGTGAGCTTCTTCGGCCCCTTCTACGGCGGCTACAACGTCATCGATCTCGATCCCGATTACCAGCTCTCGCTGGTGACCAGCTACAACCACGACTACCTCTGGATCCTCGCCCGCTCACCCAACCCGCCCAAAGCGAAGGTGGATGCGCTGCTCGCCAAGGCGAAATCGCTGGGCTTTGCCACCGACCAGCTTATCTGGGTCAAACAGAGTCATTGACCCCTGCCACCGGTGGCGAAACGCCTTCGCCACCGGCTTGTTTTTCCTTTCCAGTGAATCCCCCGCCCCCACCTTCGCAGCCATAAAAATACCGCCGGTTGGTTGTTGCCAATATATTGCGAAGCTGCATCATGCCCTGCCAATAGCGCAACAAATAATAGCCATATTATCAGTTCTGCCTTGCCACACAGGCACCGGCAATCATTGCCACAGCTGATTAAGGTGAAACGAAATAGCGTCAAAATAATGGGATTCACCGTTGACCAGAGAGCAATAAACCAACAGCAAAAGGTAATTAAAAACCAAACGAATCCCACCAAAGTGATTATTTGTTGCCATCCCCGGAGTCTGGTGATAAACAACTCGGCTACCAAAAATTACACATAAATATTCACTTTAACGAGGTGGCTAATTGGAATGGATTAAACTGAGCGGCATTCTTATTATTTTGTTGGGTTTTTATTTCAAACTCGACACCCTGGCTGTTGTACTGGTGGCCGCCGTCACCACGGCGCTGGTCTCCGGTCTCTCCATGACCGATTGCCTCTCCCTGCTGGGGGAAGCCTTCGTCTCCAACCGCATGGTGACGCTGTTTCTGCTGACCTTGCCGATGATCGGCATCTGTGAACGCTACGGCCTCAAACAGCAGGCTGTCACCCTGATCGAGCGGATCAAGAAGCTCACCCCGGGCAAGTTCATGACCCTCTATATGTTTATCCGCGAACTGGCCGGTCTCTTCTCGGTGCGGGTTCAGGGTCACACCCAGTTTATTCGTCCGCTGGTAAATCCCATGACTCAGGCAGCCGCCACCAAGGTGCACGGCAAATTAAGCGAAGAGGACGAGGAATATATCAAGGCGCGGGTTTCGGCCACCGAAAACTACGGCAACTTCTTTGCCCAGAATACCTTCGTCGCCTCAGCCGGGGTATTGCTGATCGTCGGTACATTTGAATCTCTTGGATATAGCGTCTCTGCCGTCGATATTGCCAAGGCATCCATGCCGATCGCCATTATCGCCCTGCTGATGGTGGCTATTTCCAATATGTGGTTTGACCGTCAGATGGCCAAGACATATACCGTGAGCAGCGACAAGGAGGGGCAACAATAATGGCGACCCTCATCCCCAACATGCTCGAATTCTTTTATGTGCTGATCGGCGTCATCCTGTTCAGCAGCGCCTGGCGCGTCCTGCGTGACCCCAGCCACCCGGCCAAAATCGGTACCGCCCTGTTCTGGACCATCCTGGGTGTGCTGTTTGCCTTCGGCAGCTATATCCCCAATGTCATCAATGGCGTGCTGATCCTCGCCATGGGGGTCATCACCCTGCTCAAGCAGGTGAAGATCGGCAAGCTGGAGCAGGCGGGCGAGGAGGAGTCCCAGCGCCACGCCAACCGCATCGGCAACCGGATCTTCCTCCCCTGCATCCTGCTGGCCGTGCTGGCGGTGGTGATCGCCCAGTTCACCCCCCTTGGCGGTCAGGTGGGTATCGGTCTGGCGGCGGTCATCGCCTTCGTCATCACGGTCCTGCTGACTCGTGCCACCCCCTCCACCGTGGTGGGTGACTCCGACCGGATGATCCAGCAGGTCGGCATCACCGGCATTCTGCCGCAACTGCTGGCCGCGCTCGGGGTGATCTTCAACAAATCCGGCGTCGGCGATGTCATCTCCCACGGCATCTCTACCGTGGTGCCGGTCGGCAGCCCCTTCGTCGGGGTGGTTGCCTACTGCCTCGGCATGATGGTCTTCACCATGATCATGGGCAACGCCTACGCCGCCTTCACCGTCATCACCGCCGGTATCGGCATCCCCTTCGTCATCGCCCAGGGCGGTGACCCGGTGGTGGCCGGTGCGCTGGCGATGACCGCCGGCTTCTGCGGCACCCTGATGACCCCCATGGCCGCCAACTTCAACGCCCTGCCCGCCGCCCTGCTGGAGATGAAGGATCTCAACAAGGTGATCAAGGTGCAGGTGCCGATGGCGCTGACGCTGGTGCTGATCCATATCGCACTCATGTATTTCTGGGCATTCTGACCATTCGGGAGAAGATGATGAAAGTACTGATTACCGGTTTTGACCCCTTCGGTGGCGAGCCCATCAACCCGGCATGGGAGGCGGTCAAGCGCCTGCCAGAGACCATTCTGGACGCCACCGTGATCAAGGCGCAGATCCCCACCGTCTTTGGCAAATCAGCCACCCTGCTGGCGGAGCTGATGCGCCAGCACCAGCCTGACGTAGTGATCAACGTCGGCCAGGCGGGCGGTCGCTTCGCCATTACCCCGGAGCGGGTCGCCATCAACATCGACGATGCCCGTATCCCCGACAACGAGCAGCAGCAGCCCATCGACGAAGTGATTCAGGCCGATGGCGCACCGGCCTACTTCTCCCGTCTGCCCCTCAAGGGGATGGTGCAGCGCATCAAGGAGAACGGCATTCCGGCGGCGGTCTCCAACACTGCCGGCACCTTCGTCTGCAACCACATCATGTACCAGCTGCACTACCTGATCGAAAAAGAGTTCCCGGCGGTGCGCGGCGGCTTTATCCACGTTCCCTACATCACCGAGCAGGTAGCGGACAAGGTGAACCAGCCCTGCCTCGCCATGAGCGAGATTACCCGCGCGCTGGCGCTGGCCATCGAGGCGGTGGTGCTGCAGCAGGATGGCGATATCAAGGTCGTGGGCGGCGAGATCTCATGAGCCTTTGCCAGCCACGCCCGCTGTTCGTCTACGGCAGCCTGATGGACGGGCTGTTCAACTACCGCCGCTATCTGGCTCACCACGTGAGCCAGACGCCGCGACGCGCCCGGGTGCGCGGCGCCCTCTATCACCTGCAGCACAAGGGCTACCCCGCCCTGCTGCAGGGGGATGACTGGGTCTATGGCGAGCTGTTTGTGCTGGACGACTTCCCTGCCGCCATCGCGGCCCTCGACGAGATGGAGAACTTCCACGGCGAGGATGATCCCCAGAGCGAATATCTGCGCCAGCTCATCGAGGTGGAGATCTTCGACCCGGCGCAGGGGCGTTATGTCGGCCAGCAGCAGGCCTACCACTACCGCTACGTGGTGCAGCACGATCCCAGGTGGCAGCAGGGCAAGCACTATCTGCCCGACGGCAACTGGCGTGCCTTCCATCTGGCGCAGCTGGAGAGCGCCGCCTGACGGTCAGCGACAATAACAAAGGGCAGCCCGCGGGCTGCCCTTTTTCATGGAAGATGGCCTGAGGCTCAGAGCCGGAAACGGCCGATCTCCTGTTCCAGCCGCTCGGTCAGCGCCTTCAGCTCGGCCGCCTGCGCCGCCTCCTGATTGGCCTGCTCGGCCAGCTCCTGCGAGACGTGGCGGATATTCTCGGTGTTGCGGCTGATCTCGCTGGTCACCGAGGTCTGCTCTTCCGCCGCCGCCGCAATCTGGGTCGCCATGTCGCTGATGGAGCCGATCGCCTCGTTGATCCGCGCCAGACTCTGGTTGGCGGACTCCGCATCCTCGACGCTGGTGCCCGCCAGCTGGCGACTGGTCTCCATGCCACCCACGGCGCGGCGGGTGGTCTGCTGCAGGGTCTCGATCATCTGCTGGATCTCGTCGGTGGAGTCGTGAGTACGGCGCGACAGCACTCGCACCTCATCCGCCACCACCGCAAAACCGCGCCCCTGCTCACCGGCCCGCGCCGCCTCGATGGCGGCGTTGAGCGCCAGCAGGTTGGTCTGCTCGGCAATGCCGCTGATGGTGGCCAGAATGCCGCTGATCTTCTGGGCGTGGGCATCCAGCTCATTGATGATCTGGCTGGCATCGGCCACCTCGTCCGCCAGCCCGGTAATGCTGCGCTGGCTCTGGCCGACCTGCGACTGACCGGCGACCGCCAGCTTGACCGCCTCGCCGGAGGTGGTAGCGGCAAACTCGGCGTTGCCGGCGATCTCCTGCGTAGCGGAGGCCATCTCGGTCACCGCGGTCGCCACCATCACGATCTCGTCCTGCTGCTGACGCACCCGCTGGCTGCGGGAGTGGGCGCCGGCCGCCTGAGCGCGGGACTGGGCAGCCAGCTCGACGGTGACATCGCGCAGCCGGCTGACGATGCCGTGCAGCCGGGCCACGAACTGGTTGAAGTTGCGCGCCAGCTGACCCACCTCATCCTGACTGCGGGTGTCGATATGGACGGTGAGATCCCCCTCGCCATGGGCGATGTCATGCAGCGCACCGGCCACCCGGCCCAGATCGGCAAACAGATACTTGAACATGGCGGTGAGCAGGGCGCTGAACACCAGCATCAGCACCAGCGTCAGGCCCACCAGCTGCCACAGAAGGGAGGCGAGCGGCGCCTCCAGCACGTCACGATACATCACCATGGCCAGCAGCCAGTCGGTGCCCGGCACCGGCTGTACCGCCAGCAGCACGTCGCGCCCGTCGAGGGTGGCGGCGTGCAGTTCGTTGTTCTCGCGGCCCCACTGCTGGAAGGTGGCCGCCGACAGATCGGGGGAGAGCTCGCCAATCTGCTTGAGCGCCAGCTCCTTGTTGGGGTGACCGACGATGAGGCCGCTGCTGTCGAGCAGCATGGCGTACCCCTCGCCCTGCACCTGCATCGCCAGCACCTCGTCGATCAGCTTGTCGAGCGCCAGGTTGGCCCCCACGGCGCCGACCAGCTCGCCCTGATGGCGCACCGGCTCGGAGAGGGTCACCACCAGCTTCTGCATGGTGACGCTGACATAGGGGGCGGTGACGATGAGCTGCCCCGCCTTCACCGCATCCTGATACCAGGGGCGCTCGCGCGGGTCATAGTTGCCGGTGTTGAGGGAAGGATCCTGGCGGGTCATCACCCCCTGAGTCGAACCAAAGTAGGTGAGGCCGAAGCCGCCCGAGGTATAGGCCTGCTTCAGGTGTGGCACCAGCTCGGCCTGCGGGTTGTCGGCGATCAGGTTCACCAGCGCGTGCACCGTGTTCTTGCGATCCGCCATCCAGTCACCGATGGCGACCGAGTAGGCGTGACCATAGTTGACCGCCTCGCTCTGGATGGCGCTCATGGTGCGGGATTTGAGGGTGTGAAAGGCAACGATGCCGAGCAGTGATGCCATCAGCAGCACCACCCCGAGACTGGTTGCCAGCAGCTTGCCGCGCAAAGAGAGGGTCATGACGACAGATCCTTGTTGTTGTGACGAAGCAGGGAAAGACCCTGATGTAATAGAGGCTATCGGCCACTCTCTGAACAGACTTTAGTGAATCTGTATACTTTTACATCTATCAACAACAGAAGCCGCTATCCGTGTGAGCAAGATCGCTATTCCATGCTACTGACTATCGCCACAACAAAGCAGCAGGCCGCCCGAAGGCGGCCTGTCACTTACCCCTGATATGCACCGGCGGAGTAGGTCAGCTCATAGCTGTGGCTGTAGATCTCGATGATGTTGCCGAAGGGATCTTCCATGTAGACCATGCGGTAGGGCTTCTCGCCCGGGTAGTACTCGCGCACCGGCATCCGCTGCTTGCCACCCGCCGCGACGATGCGCGCCGCCAGCCCCTCGACATCCGGATCCTGCACGCTGAAGTGGAACACCCCGGTCTTCCAGAATTCGAAGTTGTTTTCGCGCTGCTCGCTGTTGGGGAACTCGAACAGCTCGATGCCGATCTTGTCGCCGGTAGAGAGGTGAGCGATGCGGAAGGAGCCCCAGCCCGGGCCAAACACGTCGTTGCACATCACGCCGATGGCGGAGTCATCCTCGCTGATGGTGGTCGCCGGCATGATGAGATACCAGCCCATCACCTTGGTATAGAACTCGACCGCCTTGTCGAGGTCAGTCACCGTGATGCCGATGTGGGAGAAGTTGCGCGGGTAAGTCATAAGTCACCTTGAAATTGTGTGTGGGAAACAGGTGACATGATAGGAAGAGGCACCATAATGAAAAATAAGGTCAAACTAATGGAAGGCATAAATTAAATTTATGGTTAATCCACTCTGGCTCCACACCCTGGTGGTGGTGCATGAAACCGGCAGTTTTACCCGTGCCGCCGATCGGCTGGATCTCACTCAGGCCGCCGTCAGTCAGCATATCTCGCGCCTCGAGGCCGAATTCGGCCCCCTGCTGCTGCGCAAACCCCGTCTGCTGGAGCTCACCCCGCGCGGGCTGGTGCTGCTCGACTTTGCCCGCCAGCAGGAGCAGGCCGCCGAACAGCTGCGAGCCCGTCTCTCTGACGACGATCCTCACCGCGGCGCCATCACCCTCACCACCCCCGGCAGCATCGGCCTGCTGCTCTATCCCCTGCTGCTCGACCAGCAACAGGAGCATCCCGGACTCACCATCCAGCACCGCTTTGCCCCCACCCCCGACATAGTGCAGGCGGTACTGGCAGGGCGCAGCGATCTGGGACTGGTGGATCAACCGCCGGAGCACCCCAGCATCGCCGCCGAGCCCTTCGCCCGCGAACCCCTCTGTCTGGTGGTACCCAACGATGGCGAGGAGCAGAGCTGGCAGCACCTCTGTCAGCTCGGCTTTATCGATCACCCGGATGGCCGCAGCATGGCTCAGCGCCTGCTGGGACGACGCTACCCCGGCCAGCGCTTCGACGAGATCCCGCTGCGCGGCTTTACCAACCAGATCGGCCTGATCCTGGAGCCGGTCGCCCGTGGCCTTGGCTTTACCGTGCTGCCCCGCTTCGCCGTCACCGCCTTTGCCCAACAGGAGAAGATCCGGGTGCTCCAGAGCCGGATCGAGGTGATCGACACCCTCTGGCTGATCTACCGCGCCGAGTGGCCGCTTCCCGCCCGCCATCAGCGGTTGATGGAAACCCTAAAGACGCAGGTCGGCGCCAGCTGATGCACAAACAAAAAGGCCGCCTCAAGGGCGGCCTTTTACTGTCCGGCGGCTGGGTTATTTGACCCGTGCCAGCGCCGTATTGATCCTCAGGTTGGTCGCCTCCAGTCCCGGCTGCTGGCCATAGAAATCGAACTCCAGCTCGACTCCGGGGCGGAACAGCAGGCAGTGGGTGGAGCCACCGAAGTGGAACATCCCCAGCTGTTCACCCTTCTCGATCCGCTGCCCCGGCTGCACCGTCACCTCGCAGCTCGACACTTCGGCCATCCCGACCGGCACCACGCACATCAGACCGATTTTGGGATTGTCCGCCTCGATAAAGATCAGGGCGCGGGTCGCCACCGCGGTGAGGAAGGGTTGCGACTGGTTGGGGGCGCTCGGGTCGGCGCCATCGAGGTTGCCAAAACCCTGATGGCGGTTGGCCAGGTAGTAGCTGCCGTTGACCACCTTGACCGAGCGCACTGTGCCGCTCACCGGGCTGTGCCAGCGGTGATAGCTGAGAGCGCTGAGGAAGGCCTGATAGATGGTGCCCCCCTCGAACTGGGCGGCGCGCAGGTCGAAGTCGAGCAGGTTGTCCAGCGAGTAGGGCTGCCCCTTGAGCCAGAAGGAGTCCTGCCGACGCACTCTTTTGGCCACCTGCAGCGGGGCCGATTCGCAGGCGTTGGCGATCACGTTGTCATCGTCGGGAGCAGCTACCGGCCGCACGCCGGGGCGAAAGCGGCGGGTGAAGAAGTCGTCCCAGCTGGCAAACCCTTCATATTCGGCACCCGGAGTGGAGTGGAAGATCCCCTCGAAGCTGTCCGGTGTGGGGTTGTCACCGGCACCGAGCGCCCCTTGCGCCACCTTGACCATCTCCTGTTTCGCCACGTCCCCCAACCAGGGGACGATCAGGGTCTGGCGATCAAGCGGACTGACCGACTCGGTCAGCACATAGCGTGACGCCGGGCTTTGCAGGAAATTGGCCCAGTAGCCGAGGATCTTGCGCAGCTGCTGGTTCACCAGCTCGTTGGCAAAGAAGCCGTAACCGGCAGCCGTCGCCATGGGCCAGTTGAGCAGGGCATTGATGGGAAAGCCGATGAGCCCGGCCGGTTCGTGGCTCTGCACATCCTGATAGGCTTCCGGCGCCGTGGTCATGATGCCATTGAGCAGCAGCAGAAACTCTTCGAAGCTGCGTACCTCGACCTGACCGAGCGGGGTTCTGTGCTTGTGCTGCCACGCCTCGTCAAACATCGCCTGCGCCTGCAGATGCAGCGCCGGCTCCTGCTCGACCAGCGCCTTCAGCTCGGCGATCGGTGCCACCAGCGGGCGGGGCTGACGGGTAACCGCCTGCCGCAGCCGCTGCACCCAGCGCTCCACATGCACCTGATCCCGGGGTACCCAGCCGCCAGCGTGGGTGTGATTGTGACGAGTCTCCACCGCTTTGTTCATCGATCTGTCTCCTTGGATTGAAGCGCCTCAGGCCAACCGGATGCAGTACAGACGCCGGGCAACAGGGCACCATCTGACAAGAAGCAAGGTGTAGCACAGGGGTAGAGAGGCCTCAATTGACAGATGTGGCAGAGGCAAACGGCAAGAAAGAGAGCTAGCGGGAAGAGTGGCAAACGCCAGAAAGCGAAAAGCCAGCTCGATGAGCTGGCTTTTCTTGAATTAAATGGCAGGGGCGGCAGGACTCGAACCCGCAACCATCGGTTTTGGAGACCGCTGTTCTACCAATTGGAACTACGCCCCTGCAACAAACGAGGCGTAGTATACAAAGCGGGTTTCAAAGGTAAAGGCTTTTTTCACACTTTTAATGCGATTGCACAAATCCCGAACAAGTCACGCCGATTTGTGCAGCAACGAGGGGTAACTTGCTGTATTTCCAGACTCAGCGGGGTAGGAATGGGGCATAAATGGGGGTAGGGTGAAAGCAGGTACCGGGAGGCTGCTTATGCTCAATTACCGACTGCTACAACAACTTGCGCCCCTCAACTTCAGGGACGAACGCAAAACAGAGTCCCTGCCCGACTACCTGGCCCGGGTCGCCCCGCTGGTGCCCTTCATCCCCGAAAATGTGCTTTCCCAGTGGATTTACCGTCATTGGCGCGGTTTTGAGTCCAACTGGAGCTTTATCGATCTCGCCAGCCACCAGTTCGCATGCGAAAGCTGGCCCACCGCGCAGATTATCGAGCAGATAGACTCCCGTCACATGGAGGTGATCGAGCGCTGGGGCGAGATGCTGCGCAGCAATCGCTATGTCCGTCGCTCCTGGCTCGGCGAGAAGATGCTGAGCGAAGGGAGTTGGCCCGAGCCGGTGATCGTGCTGGCGCCGGAGGCGGGAGCCAGTTACCCGAACGGCTATCCCCTGCCCCACCCCTTCTGCCTGCTGGAGGGGCACCACAGACTCGGTTATCTGCGCGCCATGGCCCGCGATGGCGAGCCGTTGCAGGCAACGCATCAGGTGTGGGTTTGCCGTCCCGTTCGCGCCACTTAAACGTTTTTCAGATCAAAATAGGCATGGAAAATAAAATTTTGACAATTAAAAATGCAGCCCTATAATCTGTCCGGTTTTGAACAAGGTCGGGACAGGAAGATGCCGTTTTTGATGAAAAAAACAGCTTTGCAAACGGGTGGAGCGCACCAGAGCGGCCCCGTTGTTTCCGGTTTCCGACCCGATGTTCCCCAGTTATTTTTAAAAAAAGCCCCTGTTTCCAGGGGCTTTTTTTTGTGCCCGAAAAACCTCCAATGATGTCAAAGGGAATGCAGACGATGACCAATCCACTCTACAAGAAACATGTCATCTCCATCACGGACCTGACCCGGTCTGAAATGGAACTGGTAGTCTCAACCGCACAACGGTTGAAGGCCGAACCCGATACCCGCTTGCTGAAAGACAAGCTGGTTGCCAGCTGCTTCTTCGAAGCCTCCACCCGCACCCGCCTCTCCTTCGAGACCGCGGTGCAGCGCCTCGGCGGCAACATCATCGGCTTCGCCGACGGTGGCAACACCAGCGCCAAGAAGGGCGAGACCCTGGCTGATTCCATCAAGATCATCGGCTCCTACACCGATGCGGTGGTGATGCGTCATCCGAAAGAGGGGGCTGCCCGCCTCGCCTCCGAGTTCTCCCGCGTGCCGGTCATCAACGGCGGCGACGGCTCCAACCAGCATCCGACCCAGACCCTGCTCGACCTCTTCTCCATCCGCGAGACCCAGGGCAAGCTGGACGGCCTCAACGTCGCCTTCGTCGGTGACCTCAAGTACGGCCGCACCGTCCACTCGTTGGCGCAGGCTCTCAGCCTGTTCAACTGCCGCTTCTTCTTCATCTCCCCGGAAGCGCTGGCGATGCCGGACTACATCTGCGAAGAGTTGGAAGAGAAGGGCATTCAGTTCAGCATCCACGAGACCATGGAGGAGGTGATGCCGGAGCTGGACATCCTCTACATGACTCGCGTCCAGAAAGAGCGCTTCGACGAGACCGAGTACAAACACATGGCCGCCAAGTTCATCCTGGAGCTGGCGACCCTGGAAGGGGCCAAGCCCACCATGAAGATCCTGCATCCCCTGCCCCGCGTCGACGAGATCGATGTGGCGGTCGACAAGACCCCTCACGCCTACTACTTCCAGCAGGCGGAGAACGGGGTCTATGCACGCCAGGCTCTGCTGGCACTGGTACTGAACGAAACTGTCTAAGGGAAAGGGGAACAACATGTCTGACAAGAACCAACTGCAAGTCGAAGCCATCCGTCACGGCTCCGTCATCGACCACATCCCCGCCGGCCAGGGCATCAAGATCCTCAAGCTGTTCCAGCTGGTGGAGACCCAGGAGCGGATCACCGTCGGCTTCAACCTGAAATCCGGCGCGCTCGGCAAAAAGGATCTCATCAAGATTGAGAACACCCGCCTGACCGAGCAGCAGGCCAACCAGCTGGCGCTGTTCGCCCCGAAAGCGACCGTCAACATCATCGAAGACTTCAATGTGGTGAAGAAGCATCAGCTGGAGTTGCCGGAGTTCATCGCCGGGGTGTTCCACTGCCCCAACTCCAACTGCATCTCCCACAACGAACCGGTTGAGAGCTACTTCCGGGTACGCGAGGTGAAGGGCGCGGTGCGGATGAAGTGCAAATACTGCGAGAAGTCCTTCACTCAGGACATCGTCAGCGAACGCTACTGATAGCCAGAATCAAAAGATATTCATGTGGGCCCCAAGGGGCCCATTTTTGAACCCTGTCACATCACCAAATTCCCAGTCGGCTATAATTTGCCATCCAATATGGTAAAGCCCGCTCATTCCCTGCCAATCACCTGATTGCCAAGATTTTCCGCTAACAAGCAGCAAATTTGGCAGATATCGAGCGCTCATCCCCGATCATCGTCAAAGGAAGTCGCCGTGGTCAAAACCCTCAGCCGTCCCGTTGCCCAAGAGCCCGATCTGGCCCAGCTGGATGCCTGTCGCCAGATCATCGGCCAGCACTGCTACAGCACTCAGGAAGAGATCCGCCGCGAGCTGTCGGAGCGGGGCTTTGCCGACATCAGCCAGTCCACCATCTCCCGCCTGCTGCGCCGTCTCGGCGTCGCCAAGGCGCAGAATGCCAATGGCAAGAAGGTCTACACCCTGGTCGACGAGCAGCTGGAGCCCGCCGGCAGCACCCGCTCCATCCACGACATGGTGCGCGAAGTGGTGCACAACCAGCAGATGGTGCTGATCCACACCACTCCCGGCGCCGCCACCGTGGTGGCCCGTCTGCTCGATCGCAACGCCAATCCCGAGATCATGGGCGCCGTGGCCGGCAACGACGTGGTGCTGGTCGCGCCGCGCCATATCAGCCGCACCCGTCAGGCCCACGCTGCCGTGGTGCGCACGCTGGAGCAGGCGCGCTAGCTACTGCCACACAACGAACAAGCAAAAGGCGACCTCAGGGTCGCCTTTTTGTTGGCCGCTACTTTGTGCCCATCTCTTCTTGCCTCCATAAAAAACGGGAGCCAGCGGCTCCCGTCTTCAGCGTCATCTTGGTTGTGGCTTAGAGCATGGCACCCAGGCTCAGGCAGGCCACGATCAGCACGGTCAGGATACCGAGCAGCGGAGCCACCCACTTCAGGTAGCGCACATAAGGCACCTTGGCGATGGCCAGACCGCCCATAACCACGGCGGAGGTCGGGGTCACCAGATTCACCAGACCGGAGGCAGACTGGTAAGCAGTCACCACCAGCTCACGGCCTACGTTGGCGAAGTCGGCCAGCGGCGCCATGATCGGCATGGTCAGCACGGCCAGACCGGATGAGGACGGCACCAGGAAGGAGAGCACCACTTCCAGCAGGAACATCACGTTGATGAACACCACGGTGGAGAGGCCGGTCACGATCCCTTCTGCGCTGTGCAGGATGGTGTGGGTGATCATGCCGTTGTCCATTACCACCACGATACCGCGGGCGATACCGATGATCAGCGCCACACCGAGCAGGTCGCGAGCACCGTCGATGAAGTTGGAGGTCAGCTCCTCCTCGCTCATCCGGGAGATGAGGCCGACGATGATGGCAGCAGCCAGGAAGACGCCGGAGATCTGCGCCATCCACCAGCCCAGCACGGCCACACCGTAGATCATCACGGCGAAGGCGGCGACGAAGATACCCAGCACGATTTTACGGGTCAGGGTGAACTCCAGCATCTGGTCGCTCTTGTTGCCGAGGAAATGGGCACGGTTTTCATCCCACTTGTCAGCCACCAGCGATTTGCTCGGGTCGTTGCGCACCATCTTGGCGTAACGCATGACGTAGGCAACGCAGATCAACCAGCCAG
The DNA here is from genome assembly GCF_001887375.1 of Aeromonas sp. SCS5. Classification (NCBI taxonomy): domain Bacteria; kingdom Pseudomonadati; phylum Pseudomonadota; class Gammaproteobacteria; order Aeromonadales; family Aeromonadaceae; genus Aeromonas; species Aeromonas sp. SCS5. The sequence continues at coordinate 98,224 of NZ_LFCS01000011.1, read as the reverse complement.
CCACCAGCATGGCAACGCGCAGCCAGATACCGTCGGTGAAGGAGATACCCGCCGCGTTGGCAGCGATAACGGTCGCAAACGGGTTGATGGTGGAACCGAGAGTACCGATACCGGCACCCAGCAACACAGTTGCAGCAGCCACCACCGGGTCAAAGCGGGCGGCCATCATCACCGGCACCAGCAGGGTGTAGAAGGGCAGCGACTCTTCGGCCATGCCGTAGATGGTGCCGCCTGCGGCGAACAGCGCCATCAGGATCGGGATCATCCACTCTTCACGGCCACGCAGACGGTCGGTCACGCGTTCGATACCGGCATCGATGGCACCGGTCTTGGTCACAATGCCAAGAAAACCACCGATGATCAGGATAAACAGGGAGACGTCGATGGCGCCTGCCTGATAGGTGTCATGGTTGTAGAGACCATCGATCGGCGCCAGCAGCACGTCGACGATCCCCTGGGGATTGCCCTCTACCAGCTTGTAGGTACCCGCCACCGGCACTTCTTTGCCGAGGGCTTCGTTCATGGTCATCTCATATTTGCCGGCCGGCACTATCCAGCTCAGGGCGGCCACCAGGGCGATCAGCACAAACAGTATCGTGTAGGCTGACGGGAACTTGAATTTGGTCATGGTCCAGCTTCCTTCTGTGGGTGTGGTATCCATGCAGGCTGCGGGTTGTAGGGTTAGAGGTATTATGCCGCTGTCACATGGTCGAAAAGCCGGGGGTCACCCCCCGGCACCACTACTGCGACCTTAGTCGCCCAGCGTAGCAACCATCACTGCCTTGATGGTGTGCATCCGGTTTTCGGCCTCGTCGAACACGATGCTGTGCTCGGATTCGAACACATCCTCGGTCACTTCCAGACCTTTCATGCCATATTTGTCAGCCACTTCCTTGCCCATGGTGGTCTCGTCGTTGTGGAACGCCGGCAGGCAGTGCATGAACTTCACATCCGGGTTCTTGGTGGCGTTGATGACATCCATGTTGACCTGATACGGAGTCATCAGTTTGACGCGCTGATCCCATGCTTCTTTCGCTTCACCCATGGATACCCAGACGTCGGTGTAGAGGAAGTCGGTGCCCAGCACACCCTCTTTGACATCTTCGGTCAGGGTGATGCGTGCGCCGGTCTCTTCGGCGATCAGGCGGCACTTGGCAACCAGCTCTTCTTCCGGCCAGAAGGCTTTCGGAGCGACCAGACGGATATCCATACCCATTTTGGCTGCGCCGACCATCAGGGAGTTACCCATGTTGTTGCGGGCATCACCCAGGTAGGCGAACTTGATTTGATCCAGACGCTTGCCCTTGCCGTGCTCCAGCATGGTCATGAAGTCAGCCAGAATCTGGGTCGGGTGGAATTCGTTGGTCAGGCCGTTCCACACCGGTACACCGGCGTAGGCACCCAGCTCTTCCACGATCTCCTGACCGTAGCCACGGTATTCGATACCGTCATACATGCGACCCAGTACCCGGGCGGTGTCCTTCATGGACTCCTTGTGACCGATCTGGGAACCGCTTGGGCCAAGGTAGGAGACTTGCGCGCCCTGGTCGAAGGCCGCCACTTCAAACGCACAACGGGTACGGGTGGAGGTCTTCTCGAAAATCAGGGCGATGTTCTTGCCAACCAGATGCTTGCGCTCGTAGCCACCGTATTTGGCTTTCTTCAGGTCGATGGCCAGATCGATCATGTATTGGATTTCGCGCGGGGTGAAGTCCAGCAGTTTCAGGAAGTTACGGTTACGCAGATTAAAAGCCATGATGAGTTCTCTCTATATTTGTTCAGACCAATTTAGGCAGTAGTGTTGACTACGCATTCTTCAGTACAGATTTGTAACTACGCATTCACGGTACGGGTGGCGACGATATTGGTACCGGCTTCACCCTTGAGGATGGCGAGGCCATCTTCCAGAGAGCCGATGCCGACCATGCCGCCGGTCGCTTTGACAAATTCACAGGAGGCTTCGACTTTCGGTCCCATGGAACCTGCGTCGAACTTGACCCCGGCCAGCTCGTCCGGGCTGGTGATCCGCAGTGGACGCTGGGTCGGTTTGCCCCAATCCAGGTAGACGGCATCGGCATCGGTCAGGATCAGCAGGGCGTCGGCCTTGATCTGCTTGGCCAGATAGGCGGCAGACATATCCTTGTCGATGACGGCTTCGATACCGGTCAGGCTCTGACCATCCCAGGTCACCGGGATACCACCACCACCGGTACAGATGATGAGGTGACCCTGGGCAATCAGGGTTTCGATGGCGTCGCCTTCGACGATGCGCTGGGGCAGCGGGGACGGCACTACGCGGCGGAAGAACTTGCCGTCAGCCTTGACCACCCAGTGCTTCTCTTCTGCCAGGGTGCGGGCTTCAGCCTCTTCGTAGACGGGGCCGATAAATTTGGTCGGGTTGGCGAATGCCGGATCCTTGGGATCGACCTGCACCTGAGTCAGCAGCGCGGTAACGTTGCGGCTCGGCATCAGGTTTTTTAGCTCCTGGATCAGCATGTAGCCGATCATGCCCTGGGACTCGGCACCCAGCACATCCAGCGGATAGGGGGATACCTTGGTGTAGGCGCTGTTTTGCAGGGCCAGCAGGCCGACTTGCGGGCCATTGCCATGCACCAGCACCACGTTGTACTCCTGAGCGATCAGGGCGATGGTCTTGGCGGCGGTGGCGATGTTCTTGCGCTGGATGTCAGCTTCGAGCGGCTCGCCACGACGGAGCAGAGCATTGCCACCCAGGGCGACGACGACAGTTGGTTTTTTCATGAGTGTTACTCTCGAGTCTTGGTATCTGTGGCGCCGGCATCTTGCCGGCGCCACGCCGTCTTGTTAGATGCCGTCGCGTTCCATCGGGCAGCTCATGCAGCGGGCGCCGCCGCGACCACGTCCCAGCTCTTCACCCGGGATGGGCAGCACTGTGATGCCAGCCTTGTCGTACTTCTCGTTGGTGTAGGTATTGCGCTCGTAACCCACCACCACGCCGGGGCGCACGGTCAGCACGTTGTTAGCGTCGTTCCACTGCTCGCGCTCGGCCTCGAAGGTGTCACCACCAGTGGTGATGAGCTTGAGCTGATCCACACCCAGCGCCTTCTCGATGGCGGTGACGAAGTAACCCTCTTCCTTGATGTTCATGCCGGTAGCGCCGCCCGGAGTCAGGCTCCAGCAGTTCACATCCTTGCGGATGACTTCCGGATAGACGGAGAAGGTGTCGATGTCCATGTGGGTCATCACGGTATCCAGGTGCATGCAGCTACGGTGTTTCGGCAATTGCATGGCGATAACCTGTTTGGCCTGACCGTGTTTGAACAGGCCGCGAGCCAGATGCTCTACACCTTGCGGGGTGGTGCGCTCGGACATGCCGATCAGCACGGCGCCGCGGCCGATAACCAGCACGTCGCCACCCTCGATGGTGGAGTTGTCGTAATCGCGATCTTCATCACCGAAGTATTTGATGAAGTCCTGACCGGCGAACTGCGGGTGCCAACGGTAGATGGCCTTCACATGGTTGGTCTCACGACGACGAGCGGCCTTGGCCATCGGGTTGATGGAGACGCCACCGTAAACCCAGCAGGAGGTGTCGCGGGTAAAGAGGTGGTTGGGCAGCGGCTCGATGATGAAATCGGTCGGTGCGTGCATGCCTACTACCATGTTGACGCCGCTGTAGGGCATCTCGGAGTAGGTCAGGCCGCCGGAGAGAATGCGGGCCAGTTCGCGGTGCGGCATGTCAGCCAGGAAGCAGCGCACATCGTTGGCAAAAGAAGAGCCGAGGCGATAGTCGGAGACCTGATGTTGCAGCAGCCAGGTTTTGGCTTCCGGCACATCCAGAGTCTCGGCCAGCAGATTGGTCAGCAGGAAAACTTCGACATTCTGATCGCGCAGTACCTGAGCGAATTTGTCGTGCTCCTGACCGGCGCGTTCAACAGACAGGACGTCATCAAACAGCAGATCCTGGCAGTTGGAAGGAGTCAGACGCTTCAGACTGAGGTTGGGGCGGTGCAACATGACACGGCGCAATTGGCCAACTTCAGAACCTACATAAAATTTGCTCATGATTATATTCCGTCTAGCAGTGGTCCCTGCGAGTGATTGAATAGATTCCTTCTATTCATGCTCGTGGCTAAGGCGGGATATTCTTTATGTAGGGTACTCGGCTTGTGTTCTATCCTGCCCTTGCCTTTCGAGAGCGAGGTTAGACCTGCCAATCACTGCAAACTTAGAGATTGATCACATTCACTCAGAACTGAATAAATTCATGAAAAGATCTTTGATAGGGGTAACAGATCCCACATTCTCTTATTCACCAAGCCCGCATACATACTTAAAAAAAGCCCTTTATATTTCATATTGAAAGCCATTTCATTCATTACCCCACTCTCAAAATGGATAGAAACAAAAAGGAAATGTAATTAATTTCAATTGGTTAGGTTAAATGAAAAATATTCCATGAATTTACCATGCACTAATATGAATAATGTCACCCTCTCATCGCCTCTAACCAATAAATAAAAAGTCACCCATCCTTCTCACTCTGCATAATTCTTTTCTTGTCCCAGATCATGGCATTCACGCCAGCTTGGTCGCACAGCGGCTCATATCATTACCGCCCAGCTATCGGTTGCTCATTAATATGCACAAAGTCAGCATCTTGGCCGCCAGAGATTCAGTACCTGCCATCAGGTTTCTTTTGAGAGTTTTTTCATTGGCTGAATTTATTCGCTCTTCCTTGCGCTGGGTCGAACCTCGGCTTAACTCAAAAAGTGATCCAGATCACGTATGAATGGTGTTACCAAGGAGTTTTTATGAAAATGAAGTCCATGCTGCTGTTCGCAACCCTGTTGCTGCCTCTCGTACCCAGCCTCACGCAGGCAGAAGGAGCCCCGGCCGTGCCCATGGTGGTATGCCATGTCGACAAGGCCCCCCAGACGCTGGTACCCGACTATGTGTGCCGCTCCAGCGGCGGTAGTCAGCACTACTAATAGATTGGGCGGGAGGCAAACCACCTCCTGCCTTGTTATGAGAGCAGCCCCTCCTATACTGAAAACAGCGGTTTTCTCATGGATAGGGGAACGTCATGATCTTGTTGGTTGGCGGAGAAAAAGGAGGGAGTGGCAAGAGCTGCCTGGCGCAAAATCTGGCGGTCTACCTCAGATCCCAGTTTCAGGGGGAAGTTTTGCTGGTCGACTGCGATCCCCAGCGCACCACCTCCGACTGGATTCAGGAGCGCAATGACAATCCGGAACTGCCACAAATCAACTGCGTCCAGCTCTACGGCAATATCCGCAACGACTTGCTCAGTCTGAAAAACCGCTACGACTACGTCATCGTCGACTGTGGCGGGCAAGACAACCGGGCGCTGCGTTCTACCATGGCAGTCGCTACCCACGCTCTTATCCCGCTGCGCCCCAAACGCCGGGATCTCAAGACCCTGCCCCATATGGAAGATCTCATCACCACCTGCAAGATGGTCAACCCGGCCCTCCATGCGGCTGTGGTGCTGACCCAGTGCCCTTCCCTGCCCAATCAAGTAAAACGGATTCTGGAAGCGAAAGAAGTTTGCTCCTCCTTTGGGGTAGATGTGCTTAATGCCATCACCTATGGACGCAACGTCTACGACGACAGCGAGGAGAAGGGGTTGTCGGTGATGGAGATCGAGCCGGATGGCAAATCCGCCGAAGAGATCCGTGCCATCGCCAAAGAGTTCCTGCAAGTGGGGGTGTGAGATGGGTCTGGCCGATCTGAAGAAGAAGCACCAGTTGCACCACCAGAAGAACTTTACCGTCGACGAGTTTATCGAAGATGCGGAGTTCTACGCCAAAGGCAAGCCCAAGGTGGTCAGTCTGGAGCTGAGCCTGCACCGGGACGAAGCCCTTACGGCACTGGCATTCATCGAGAGCGGCGAACACCTCAAGCCCAGTTACAAGAAGGCGACCTTCTCCATGAGTACCGTCGCCATCGATGAGTTGGGCAATCTGACCCAGCAGGACGGCATGAACAAATCTCTGCTGCTGCGCCTCTTTACTCACTACTTCTCATCGCTCAGCCCTGAAGAGCGGCAGACCATATACGAACGCCTCAATCAGCGCTCCTGACCCCGCCTTTTCTTGCTCAAGTTCCCCTTTTCCTGCTGGTGAAAGACATCACCATCAGGACGACATATTTGTTTCCACAGCAACCATAATGCCGCGTAAGAGATCAGCCATTAAATATGTGAGCAATACGCTCAAAATATTCTCGAAATAATCGGAAGATAACGTCTTAAAAACAGCAGTGAATTTTAATAACACAATGTTTTATATCAAATAAATCGAAAGCCATTGCTTTCGTTAACCATCAACACAAAAACGTTTTCCAACTTGCCATTGTCGCCTCCCGGAAAATCCTTATAGTTACTCATGCACGGACGCAATGAAGTCGGTCAGGAAGACTGGCTGCCAGGGTTGGGCAAATGGACTAGTCACAGGATGTGGCAAAGGACACCTCCCAGGACGGAGAAAGTGCGGCGGGACAGGATGACTCGTCAGGCCAAGATGGCTAAAGGACACCCCAAAGGATTGGGAAGGGGAAACCTAAAGGAAGAGGTAAACAGTCAGGGATTGCAGGGAGCAACTTCGTTCAAGGATATGAGCGATACGACTACCGGGGGCGACGCAAGTCGCCCCCATCTTTTTATCTGCGTTTCACTGGGCAATTGCTTGCCCCACTCGCAGCGCTTTCTTGCCAAGACCTTCCAGCGTCACTGGCTCAAGCAAAAGACATGCATATGAAAGGGGCGCCACTGATGGCGCCCCTTTCTGTTTTCTGACCGGCAAGCAAAACTTATATCACGCGAGAGAACTGCTGCTGGCGAGCCTTGTTGCGCAGGTAGACGTCGAAGCACATGCAGATATTGCGGATCAACAGCTGCCCTGTGGAAGATACCTCGAGCCCCGTATCTGTCATACGCACCAACCCATCGTCGATAAAGGTCTGTAGCAGCTTGAGATCCTCGGCGAAGTACTCTTTGAAATCCAAGCCAAATGTCTGCTCAATGGTGATGAAGTTCAAACGAAAGTCACAGATAAGCCGCTTGATCACTTCACGGCGGATCAGGTCATCCTGATTGAGCGAGCACCCTTTCCATTGTGCATGCCCCAACTCCTCGACCTGAGCGTAATAGGTTTTGAGCTCTTTCTGATTCTGCGAGTAGGCATCGCCGATCATGCTGATGGAGGAGACGCCCAGCCCAAGCAGATCGCAATCCCCCTGGGTGGTATAGCCCTGGAAATTGCGATGCAGCTTGCCTTCGCGTTGTGCCACAGCCAGCTCATCATCCGGCTTGGCAAAGTGATCCATGCCGATGAACTGATAACCGCGGCCGGTAAGGAACGCAATAGTCCCCTGCAACATAGCCAGCTTCTCCTGCGGAGCAGGCATATCCTCTTCCTTCAGCTTGCGCTGCGCAGCAAAGCGACTGGGCAGATGGGCATAGTTGAAGATGGAGAGACGCGCCGGATCCGTCTTGAGCACCTCTTCCAACGTATGGTGGAAGCTCTCTTTGTTTTGATGCGGCAAACCGTAAATCAGGTCGAGATTGGTTGAGCGAAAGCCCAGCTTTCTGGCTCGTTCCAGCATGGCGCGAATGAAGTCGTTATCCTGCTCGCGATTTACGGCAACCTGCACATCCTTGTTAAAGTCCTGCACGCCCAGGCTGATACGGTTAAACCCGACTTCTCGCAACACATCCAGCATGGAAAGTTCGATCTCGCGCGGATCGACTTCAATACTGAATTCGCCCTCATCGGCAAAATGGAAGTGCTCGCGCAGCATGGCCATCAGACGCCGGGTCTGGCTTTCATCGAGATAGGTAGGAGTGCCCCCCCCCCAGTGCAGCTGGGTAACCAGCCGCTGTTTGAATAGCGGAGCCTGCGCCTTGATCTCCCGTTCGAGATAATCGAGGTACTCGTCAGCCTTGTGCTGATGACGGGTAATGACCTTGTTGCAGCCACAGTAGTAACAGAGTTTGTGACAGAAGGGGATGTGAACATAGAGAGAAAGATGACGCTCGGGGTACTGCCCGGCAGCACGAACAAAATCCGGGTAACCGAAGTTCTCGTTGAACTCCAGCGCCGTGGGATAGGAGGTATATCTCGGGCCGCTGTAGTTATATTTTTCGATCAGGGCCTGATCCCACACAATCTGTCCTGCTTGCACGCTCGCTTCCTCTCTTTTTGTTATCAATGGCTTATCGGCTTAACTGAAAATCCTTCAGTTGTGCCACATCCTTGAGGATCTGGGCTTCCAGCTCGGCCTCATAACCGCTGCGCTCGAGATCCATCTTCATCACTTCATTGCGCTTGAGTGCACGCCGCGCCTCATGGGTCGGCATATCCTTCACCTTCTCGTATAACCCGTAGAGACCGGGAAATTCGCTGGCAAAAGGGCGCCCATCCTTGATCTGCAGCGCATCCAGCAGATTGGTCAGCCGAATGGCTCCTTCGGAGTAGTCGCACTGCCCCTCCTGCACCGCATGGGCAATAACCCGCACGCTCTCCAGGATTCGTTCATTGCGAGCTGCAATGGCCTGCCACTGCATCGCCTGCTGGCGCCGGAGTCTGGCCAGCAGCATACCTGCATAAATGGCCAGCCCGGACAAAATCAGGCCGCCCAACAGGGCGGCCAGCATCCATCCACTCATCACTTCTTCTTCGGCTCAGGTTTGGTCTCGGGCTGATAATCGACCTGGGTAAAGCGATCCCACAACTCATCTTCAGAAGCTGGCTGGAACGACTCTTCATAGTCGCTCTCCTCGAAGGCGTCGTCGGTCTCTTCGTCATCGTCGTTGTCGATGATGCCAAGCTCATCCATCAGCTCCTGATAGCGGTCAACCCGCTGGTCAACCCAGGCCTGCTCGGCCGCTTCCAGGGTTTCACCGGCATCGAGGCGATCCAGCAAATCATTGAGACGGTCATCATTCTCGATGGATGCCAGCTCCTGCTCCGGAGTCATCACCAGCTTCTTCTCTTTTACCGCCTTGGACACGGTGGACTTGGTGCCCTTCTCTTCAACAATCAGAGCGACCGGCTTGCGTGAACCGATACGCGGATCCTTGGCCTGTTTGCCGGCTGACTTGCCTTTCTGCTGCTCGACTTGCTGGCGAGAGCCCGCTTTCAAGCCCTTGCGCTTGGCCGCACGTTTCCGCTCACGACCTTCCTGAGCACTGGCTTCTGATTCTTTGCGCTTGCCAGCAGGCTTGCGATTGGGTTGTTTGGCAGACATGAATGGATAACTCCGAAAAATAACTGGATTGAGCCCGACTCCGGGATGATCTCACCCGGCGGGATGCAATTCTGGGGAACAGTGAAACCGGAACATCAGCAGGATCCCGCATCAATCCGGCCCGTCAGGGCCACTGAACACCGCAGGATCGGTATCCTCTGGGCATATTGCTGGTATTTTGACACAGAAAGGCTGATCGGGTTAATGACCCAATAAGAAAAAAGGCAGCCGAAGCTGCCTTGATATGTCTGTGTGAGGATCATCCTGAATGGTAAAACAGCCTGTTTTGTCCCGTCCATGACGACTTGTTGCCACATCATATCTTTATATGGTCATCCTGACCTTCTTGTGGTCGTTCCTGAATGTGCGTGTGCCTGTTTGACCCGTTCCGACCGCATCCTGCCATCGTGCCGGGGAGCCTGCATCCCGCAACTCCATCCCGCTCCGGAGATGGTCACCATCCTGATCTTTCAATCCCTTGCCAGTTCTTGCGAACCCATGGCATCCCGCCATGCCAAACATCCTGTGCTCAAAGCATCCTACTGTGAAACCGCTATCCATTCCGTGGATAAATCCATTGAACTTAATGTATCAGCTCTATAAAGGCGCTCAATCTACCTGAATAGATCCCAATGCTTCAGAAAACCGCAACAAAGCAATAAGCCATTGATAAATATCTTTTATTTTAAATTTTATACAAATCTATGAGCCTTGGCCTGCCGCGGGAATGGAAGATCTCTTACATAACGAGAGGATTAAACCGAGAATGATCTGAAAACCATAAAAACAACGAGGAGCCCAAGCTCCCCGTTTCTCATCCATTGCAGGTAACGCAATCAGCTTAGTGCAGTCCGGCAACATACTTGGACAACATATCGATATCCTGATCAGTCAGCTTCTTGGCTACGTCGCGCATCATGCCATTCGGGTCGTTATCCCGGGTACCGGCACGGAAACCGGTCAGCTGCGCTTTGATATAGGCAGGGTGCTGCCCGGAGAGACTGGGATATTTGGCCTGCTCAACCCCGGAACCTCGCGGCCCGTGGCAAGCAGTACAGGCTGGCAGGCCGCGACTCATGTCGCCACCCATATAAAGCGCCTTGCCTGCAGCAACAACGTCATCAGGAACGGCCACCGGAGTCACTTTCTGGCTGGAGAAGTAAGCCGCCAGGTCATCCATGTCCTGATCCGACAAAGGCAAAGCCATCGGCCCCATAACGGGCGCAACCCGACCAATTTGGCCAGAAGCGGCAGCCTTCAGTTCAACCAACTGCTTTTTGATATATGATGCGTGCTGACCAGCAATTTTGGGGTACATATCAATCAGGCTGTTTCCGTCCGGTCCATGACAAGCCGCACAAACTGCAGCCTTGGCCTGTCCCGCAGCGGCATCGCCTTTGGCTTGTGCCATCCCCGTTACGCCAACCATCAGAGCAAGAGTAATGACTAGGTTCTTCATGGCGTTCCAACTTTTAGTTATTAGGCTTCCAGATCCCATGCCGCTGAAGGCATGTTAAAATAAACGCGTTTAAGCGACGCCATTTTACACCTTTTTACAAAAAAGTAACTCTATAACCCTCTATCTCCATGGGGAATTTACGTTGGATACACAAACTCTCAATTTCAATAAGGTGCATTTTGTGACCAGCGCACCCGACATCCGCCACCTGCCAAATGATGGGGGTGTCGAGATCGCGTTTGCTGGCCGTTCCAACGCCGGTAAGTCATCTGCATTGAACACGTTAACCAAACACAAGAACCTGGCCCGAACCAGTAAAACCCCCGGCCGCACCCAGCTGATCAACCTGTTTGAGCTGGAACCGGGCAAACGTCTGGTCGACCTGCCGGGTTATGGTTATGCCCAGGTTCCACTGGAAATGAAACTCAAGTGGCAAAAGTCACTGGCAGAATACCTGCAGCGTCGTGAGTCATTGAAAGGGCTGGTAATCCTGATGGATATCCGTCATCCGCTCAAAGATACCGACATGAACATGCTGGAGTGGAGCGCTCATCGCGAACTGCCGGTTATGCTGCTGCTGACCAAGGCCGACAAGCTGAGCCCTGGCCCACGCAACAATCAGGTGATCAAGGTGCGCCAGGCCGTAGCCAGTCTGGGTTCCCAGATCCAGGTTGAAGCCTTCTCTTCCCTCAGCAATATCGGGGTAGAAAAACTGGCCCAGACCCTGACCAACTGGTATGTCGCCGGAGCCGATGACTCTCACATCGAAACAGATGAGCAAGAACCCGCCGGGGAGTGATCCACTCCTCGCTAGTCTCGCAATTGGCGGAGTCCCCCTCCGCTGATTGAAAGACTTTCAGATCCCTACAGTCCTCACAACCCAGCCCACACACCCGATATCACTCTTGGCAAGAGCGAGTTAGTGGTTGAAATTCATATAGATAGACAATTAATTCTCGAAAATAATTAACTTTTCATATTTCTGATATCGTTTTCATATCTGCCCCCACATCAGGGATGAAAATCACCAAAAACGACAAAAAATGAAATTTAATTACATCGCAAGCAGAGAAGGGATAAAAATGAGGCCGGACGACAGTTCTGCCATCCAGCCTTAAACAATAAGTTCAAAAATTGGGAAGAAGCTGAATCTCGAGCACCAGACGACCGGTGTACCTCAAGAATCGACCCCATTTTAGCAAACGCATCGACAAATTAAAGCTTTTACTCTAAATGCTGCACATAAAAAAACACCCCGACGAGAAACTCATCGGGGCCGCTATTCAGCCACATTCAATTACGTGAAATAAAAGGTCTGAAAGATAGAACATCTTACCTCTGTACCCTACGCAGACAACTGTACAGCAAAGCAGCAAAAAGTGAAAGTAATTTATGTAATTTAGTTTCACGAATTTTTGCTTTATAAAAAACACTTTTATTTCAAATAGATAAAAAAATCCCCAGTACGAATACCGGGGAGTTATAAAGGTGACTAGCTAGCACTTCCTCAACTATCAAGTTAGTCAGCAGAAAATCGATGAAGTTCCGCTGCAAAGGAAAAAAACTTTGAAAATCTACAGATAGATGGCGCCATCTTCAGCAAATGATTGTTCTTCAATGAGTTTTTCCGCAAAATCCTCAATATCAAAACGCACGCTTTCGAACGCTCGCAGGATGTCATCCTCTCGGCTCAGAGCCAGACCAGTCATCTTCTCCAACCGACGCAGGCTAATATAACAGTTGATCAGAGCCCCCATCTGCTGGGCAGGAAAATGCACCCGCATCTCCTGGGCCTGCCACTCCATCAGATCAGGAAACAGAATACCCTGGTTCATATCACCCCCAAGTTACGCTTCAACTCTCTCAATACCTGTTTAGTACCGGGACGGATTCCACGCCACACGGTAAACGCCTCGGCAGCCTGTTCGACCAGCATGCCGAGCCCATCCATGGTTTGACGGGCGCCATGTTGCTTGGCCCAACCAATGAAGGGGGTATCCGTTGCACCATACATCATGTCGTAGATGGCAATATCGGCGTGGATAAGACCGGGAGCCAGTGGCGGCAGCTCACCCTGCAGACTGGCCGATGTGGAGTTGATAACAAGATCGAAATGACCGGCCAGCTGTTCATACGTCAGGGCGCTGACACTACCCAGGTCGCGGAATTCGGCAGCCAGTTGTTCTGCCCGGGCGTGGGTACGGTTGACGATCACCACCTCGGCCGGATGTTCGGCCAGCAGTGGAGCCAGAGCACCTCGAGCGGCGCCTCCTGCCCCCAGCAGCAGGATCCGGCTGCCGGTCAATGTCACACCATGTGCCTTGAGATCCGCCACCAGCCCGGCACCATCGGTGTTATCGCCAAGCAGCACACCGTCATCGGTCAGTTTGATGGTATTGACTGCCCCCGCCCGTTTTGCCCTTGGGCTCAGCCGATCAACCAGCGCGAATGCCTGCTCCTTGAACGGCACGGTGACATTGCAACCCTTGCCGCCCCGATCAAAGAAGTCCCGCAGAGTGTTGGCAAATTCATCCACCGCAGGTTCGGCCAACCCGTACTCCAGCTCTTGCTGGGTCTGTCTGGCAAACAGGGTGTGAATGAACGGGGATTTACTGTGGCGCACCGGGTGGCCAAAAACCAGATAACGATCCATCAAACAGTTCCTTTATAGGGCAATCTCCCGATTTAACGGTTTTTCCCCTGCAGGAACAAGTCGAATATCGGCTAACAAAAAGGGGCCGTTATGGCCCCTTCGTTCACAACCACTCGCGTGGCTTGAGGTAATCAGTGTAGAGCAAGGCTTCCGGACTGCCTGCGGTCGGTTGCCAGTCATACTCCCAACGAGCCAGAGGCGGCATCGACATCAGGATCGACTCGGTACGGCCACCGGTTTGCAACCCGAACAGGGTGCCCCGATCGAACACCAGATTGAACTCCACATAACGTCCGCGACGATAGAGCTGGAACTCCCGCTCCCGCTCGCCATAGGCAAGACCTTTGCGCCTCTCGATAATCGGCAGATAGGCCGCAAGGTAACCGTTACCCACCGCCTGCATAAAGGCGAAGCACTCGGCAAAGGGCCAGCGATTCAGGTCGTCGAAGAAGAGGCCACCGACGCCGCGTGTCTCGTCCCGATGTTTGAGGAAGAAGTAGCGATCGCACCAGGATTTGAATTCCGGATAGATATCTGCGCCAAACGGCTGACAGAGGTCGTGAGAAACCTGATGCCAGTGGCGAACATCCTCTTCAAACGGATAGAAAGGAGTCAGGTCAAAACCACCGCCAAACCACCAGATGGGCTCTTCGCCCTCTTTCTCGGCAATGAAGAAACGGACGTTGGCGTGGCTGGTCGGCACATAGGGGTTGTGCGGATGGATCACCAGAGAGACCCCCATCGCCTCGAACTTGCGACCGGCCAGTTCGGGTCGATGAGCGGTGGCAGAAGCCGGCATGGCATCCCCATACACATGGGAGAAGTTGACCCCACCCTGCTCGATCACTGCACCATGGCGCAGCACGCGGGTACGCCCACCACCACGGCCTTCACGACTCCAGGCATCTTCCACAAAGTGTCCGCGGCCATCGGCCTGCTCCAGGCCACGGCAGATCTCGTCCTGCAACTGCAGCAGAAAGGCCTTGACCCGGGCCACATCCGGTTTGCTCATCTTGTCTCCAGCTCAGGCGGGATCTACAGAGTCCCGCTCATTTTTTATAGTGATATTACAGGCAGGCTAGCCCGCCGGCATGGCCGCAAAGCGGTCCGCCATTCAGGAAGGGCGGATAATTGCGCCGCTTCTGGCATCCTTGATTTCGGAGGGGTTGGCTTGTCCACCCACCTCACCCGGCAGGATATAGGCCAGCTTGCTTGCCAGCAGTTCGCCGATATCGGCCACGCGGCGAGCCGGCTCTTCGCCAGTCAGGTTGGCGCTGGTAGAGACCAGCGGCTTGCCAAAGGCCCGACACAGCCCTTGTACCTGCGGATGCGCCGTGACCCGCACTGCCAACGTATCGAACTGACCGGTCAGCCATGAGGGCGTGTCGGGCTTGGCAGGCATGATCCAGGTAAAAGGGCCTGGCCAGCTGGCCTCAACCCGAGCCAGCTGCTCTGCGGTGAGTTGACTCAGGTCGATATAATCAAGCAGTTGCCCCAGTTCGGCCGCAATCAGGATCAAGCCCTTCTCCACCGGGCGCTGCTTGATATCGAGCAGACGCTGCACGGCCAGTTCAGAATCCGGATCACAGCCCAGACCGAAGACAGCCTCGGTTGCATAGGCGATCACTCCTTCGCTCTTGAGCGCGGCAACCGCTTGTTCAAATTCGTTTTGCATCAGAAAAAATGCGGCAGTCCAGCTGCCGCCTCATCATTGGGTTGCTATCAACACAATGGCCACCGTTGCAAACCCGGCATCCCGGAGGGGAAGGTCGTGCAACTGGCGGCCACCTAGAAACTTACTTGAGCTGCGCCTGCAGGGCAGCATCTTTCGCCATCACCTCTTCGGCGCTCTTCTGGCGTTCGGCACGCACTCTTGCGGCCAGCTCGTCGTCAGCGACAGCCAGCAGCTGAGCTGCCAGATAACCGGCATTCTTGGCTCCCGCCTTGCCGATGGCAACCGTCGCTACCGGTACGCCGCCCGGCATCTGCACGGTAGAGAGCAGCGCATCCAGCCCTTTCAGCGGGCCACCATCGATGGGCACCCCGATCACGGGACGCGTGGTGATACCTGCAACTGCCCCTGCCAGATGGGCAGCCAGACCGGCAGCACAGATAAATACCTTACAGCCACGGGCCTCGGCATCGGTCACATACTGGTGGGTCGCAGCCGGAGTCCGGTGGGCTGAAGTCACTTTGACTTCCACTGTGATATCAAACGACTTGAGCACTTCAAGGGTGGCTTGCATCACGGGGAAATCAGAGTCAGAGCCCATCAGTACGGCAACAAAGGGTTTCTTCATGGTGGGAATTTCCTTACTCCAAGTGGGGGGTTGAAGTTCGCCGAAAACGTTTTAGTTCCGTTATGGCGGCGCGATTATACCCGCTCACTTTGATGGCCGCATTTCTTTTGCGGACAGACCCAGCGCAGCGTTCCCCGCACCTTTTTCTCCACCATGATGCCCCAGCCACACTGCGGGCAAGGCATGGGAACCGGCTTGTCATTAACCACATATTTGCAGTGTGGATAGCCGTCGCAGGAGTAAAACTGCTTGCCGTAGCGGGAGGTGCGGCTCACCAGGTGGCCCTTGCCACACTCCGGGCAGAGGATCTGGGTATCGTCGCTCTCCTGCAGGGATTCGATATGCTGGCAGGCCGGATAGTGAGTACAGCCGACAAACAGACCATAGCGCCCCTTCTTGATCGCCAGCGGCTGACCGCATTCGGGACAGGCAGAGCCATCGAGCACCTTCTCGATATCGCGGCCGGATGGCGTCAGAGAACGAATATAGTCACAGGCGGGGTAGGCAGAACAACCGAGAAAGGGGCCATGTTTGCCCTGACGGATCACCAGCTCGGCCCCGCACTGCGGGCACGGCTCGCGCTCGAAGGCATGTTCGTGGGCTGAAAAGAGGTGATGATCGATTTTTGACATGGGCCGCGCCTTGAAATCCAGATGGTCTGAATTCTACCAGCGCGGCACCGGACTGTCAGTGAATGACGCCGTCTGACTCGTCAAACACCAGCTCTTCCATCTGCTGGTAGGCATTTTCACTGCCCGGCACGTTGAATAGCACCATCATGACGACCCACTTGAGGTCATCCAGCTCGATGTCCGGCTTATCCAGCTCGAGCAGGCGCTCGATGCAGATCTCGCGGGTCTCGGCGTTAAGTACCTGAGCCTGCTCCAGAAACAGCAGGAAACCGCGGCACTCGGTGCTGAGACGAGCCAGCTCTTGCGGAGCATAGATACGAATGGAGCCTTGCGCGCTGGCGGCTACATAGACCTCACGCTCGCTGTCATGCAGATTGGCCAGCCGCTCCAGCCAGGTCAGCGCCTTGTCGATCTCTTCCTTGTCAAAGCCGGCACGGCTCAGCTCGTCGGTGAGTTCATTCTGCTCGACCATCACATCTGCATCGCTGTGGATGTAGGTCTCGAAAAGGTACATCAATACATCAAACATGATTCACCCTCCTCGCTCTGACGTATCCACCGGCGACCGCCGTGACTGCTCCGGCCAGCTCCAGCTCTACCAACCTGCCTAATACCACTTCGACAGGAAGCTGGGCCCGCTCGGCGACGGTATCCACACTTGTGGTCTCGTAATCTACGTTATCCAACAAATCTGCATAAGGCAATTCGCTATTATGCGATTGCTCAGATGATACGACCGGTTCCGGCAACCGCACTGCCCATTCGGGCAGCTCTTCCACTATATCGGCCGCACTCAACACAAGTTTGGCCCCCTGCTGAATTAATTTATTGCACCCGGTTGCCTGCCCGTTTTGCGGCGCTCCGGGCACCGCAAATACCTCGCGGCCCTGCTCAAGCGCATAGCGCGCCGTAATGAGTGAACCACTCTGCTCGGTAGCCTCAACCACCAGAGTGCCAAGGGATAAACCACTGATGATACGGTTGCGGCGGGGAAAATGTTCAGCCAGCGGCCCTTTGTCCGGCGCCAGCTCGGAAATCAATACGCCGCCCCGCTCGAGTATTGCAGCAGCCAGCGCTTGATGACGTTTGGGATAGAGCTGATCCAGCCCTGACCCCAGCACAGCCAGGGTCATGCCTCCGGCGGCCAGGGCCTGCTGATGGCAGACACCATCGATGCCAAGCGCAAGACCCGAGGTAATTGCCAAGCCACAGCCAACCAGCTCGCAACAAAGACGGGCTGCATTATCCTTGCCGGCATAGGTTGGATGGCGGGTTCCCACCATTGCCAGCTGTGGAAGAGACAAAGCAGAAAGCTCGCCACGGCAGTAGAGCAGCAAGGGGGCGGCGGGGATCTCCCTGAGCAAGGGAGGGTAAGCGGGATGATCCTGCGGAAGTAGTGCATTGCCGAGCTGGGTCGCCCACATCAGGCTCTGCTCGACAACAGGTGATGGCCAGCGCAATTGGCGGATCTGTTCTGACGACAATCCCATCTGGTGCAACTGCGTTTCGTCACACTGAAACAGTTGCTGAATATCGCCGCCAACCCGCTCCAGCAGACGGGATGCCGTCACCGGGCCAATCCCGGTGACTGCATCCAGCGCGAGCCAGAGTGCAAGGCGATCGTCAGGATAGTGCACGGTCAGAAGTGAGTTACCTGATAACCAGTACTCACCATGTCCTTGCTCTGCATGATGAGGCCGTAACTCAGCTTGTCATACACTTTGAACAGCATGACCCGGGCAATCGCTTCGGAAGGCAGTGGCGCCTTTTTGTTGCTGCTGTAAAACACCTTGTTGTAGACCGACGAGAGCTCTTTGTACTGGACGGTACCATTCTTGGTGACCAGCGCAGCACCGGGACGGCGGATGTCGAGCACATCGCCCGCCGACAGCAGATCCCGACTCCCCTTGTTGATGAGCACCACATCGAACTTGCCGCCGCCTCGAGCCTTGCTGGGCAGGTCGACGATATAGCCCGGCTGGATGGCAGGTGCCGCCTTGGGCATGAATACGGCAGGCATGCTCTCCTGCTCGGGTAGCGGCATCACCTTGTCACCCTGCAACACCTCCCTCTGGTTGTGGGTCAGAGTCACTTCGGTGCGATCACCATCCAGGCGCGCCACCGCTCGAACGATACCGGTGAGCACGGCCTCTTGCCCAAGCAGCTCGCCCGTATCGCGATCCTTGTAGATTGCACCGGGATGGTACACGCCATACACCTGGCCCGGGGTCAAAGCCCCCTGGACATAGAGGGTGTCCCCCTCCAGCATGCCGATATGTTTTTCATCCGACCCCAGCAGATAAGGCAGTTTCTTCCCCTGCTGAGCGTTGGCAAGAATATGGTCGGTCTGCAAAAACGGGCCAATCTCGCTGATAGGAAGGGTGGGAATGGGATTGGCTTTGCTCTCATAGCGGTTTTTCGGGCTCAGGCGGATGACCTGCTTGCCCCCTTGCATCGCCTTGCCAAGGCGGGGTTCGCCATTGACCCAGCTCAGTTGCAGCACGTCACCCGGGTAGATCCAGTGGGGATTGGCAATCTGCGGATTGATATTCCAGAGACGGGGCCAGAGCCAGGGCTCGGAGAGATACTTGCCGGAGATGTCCCACAATGTGTCGCCTTTTTGCACGACATAGCTCTCGGGATAGCCGGCTTTAAGCTTCAGCTGGCCGGCCAGCAGAGTCGGGCTCGCGGCAACCAGCAGACAGGCCAGGATGGTTCGCTTCAGATACATAACACTCCCTGTTACTTCTGCGCGCAAAGTGTTGCTGTTTTTTGTCGGCGTAAATGACTAGAATTACGCCAATATTGACTGCATTTATACGAAACTAAAGAAAAAACTATGGCCATTCTAGATGTATTGCGTTTTCCCGATGAGCGCTTGCGCACCGTCGCAGCCCCTGTCGAGACCTTTACACCCGAGTTACAGCAAATTGTAGATGATATGTTCGAAACCATGTACGCAGAGGAAGGCATCGGCCTGGCTGCAACACAGGTGGACATTCATCAGCGCATCATAGTGATCGATGTCTCTGAAAACCGTGAAGACCCTCTGGTATTGATCAATCCGGAAGTCATCTCCCAGTGCGGCAGCACCGGCATCGAGGAGGGTTGCCTCTCCGTGCCCGGCAGCCGAGCTCTGGTGCCGCGCGCCGAACAGATCAAGATCCGCGCGCTGGATCGCCACGGCAAGCCGTTTGAACTGGAAACGGACGACCTGCTCGCCATCTGCATCCAGCACGAGATGGACCACCTGATGGGCAAGCTGTTTGTGGATTACCTGTCCCCGCTCAAGCGCCAGCGCATTCGCCAGAAGCTGGAGAAGATGGCCCGTGAAGATCGCAAAGCCCTCTGAGGATCTGCCCCGTTGAATAAGTTGAAACTGATTTTTGCCGGTACTCCCGACTTCGCCGCCCGTCACCTGGCGGCGTTGTTGTCTTCCGACCACGAGGTCGTCGCCGTTTATACCCAGCCGGACAAGCCCGCCGGTCGCGGCCAGAAGCTCACCGCCAGCCCGGTCAAAGAGCTGGCGCTGGCCCATTATCTGCCAGTTTATCAACCGGCTAGCCTGCGCAAGGAAGAGGCGCAAGCCGAGCTGGCAGCCCTTGGCGCCGATCTAATGGTCGTCGTGGCCTATGGCCTGATCCTGCCCAAAGCGGTGCTCGATACCCCGCGTCTGGGTTGCATCAACGTCCATGGCTCCCTGCTGCCACGCTGGCGCGGTGCCGCACCGATCCAGCGCTCCATCTGGGCGGGCGATGCCGAAACCGGCGTCACCATCATGCAGATGGATGTGGGGCTGGATACCGGCGCCATGATCCGCAAAGTGACCTGCCCAATCGCCGCCGACGAGACCTCCGCCAGCCTCTATGACAAACTGGCCGAGCTGGGCCCGCAGGCACTGGTCGACACCATCGACGCCATGGCCGCCGGCGACACCGCGGCCGAAGTGCAGGATGATGCGCTGGCCAACTACGCCGAGAAGCTCTCCAAGGAAGAGGCCCGCATCGACTGGTCGATGGACGCCGTCGCCATCGAGCGCTGCATCCGCGCCTTCAATCCCTGGCCCATCAGCTGGTTCGAAGTGGCTGGCCAGACCGTCAAGGTATGGCAAGCCGCCGTCATCGACAGCGACCATGGCCAGCGCGCCGGAACCCTGCTCAAGGCTGACAAGCAGGGGATCGATATCGCCACCGGCAAAGGGGTACTGCGCCTGCTGACCCTGCAGCCGCCCGGCAAGAAGGCGATGTCCGTGACGGACCTGCTCAACTCTCGCCGCGACTGGTTTGAACCCGGCACGCAATTGAATTGAACTGGATTGAATTGACACAAGCGGGGCTCAGGCCCCGACTTGCGCATCTAAGGTAACACTATGAAAACACGCGCACAGGCTGCTCTCGTTATTCAACAGGTGCTGGATCAGGGCCAGTCCCTCTCCGCCGTTCTGCCTGCTGCCCAGGAGAAGGTTGCGCCCCGCGATCGCGCCCTCCTGCAAGAACTCTGCTACGGTACCCTGCGCTGGCTGCCCCGCCTCGATGCAGCGGTCGGCGAGATGATGGACAAGCCGCTCAAGAACAAGAGCCGCATCTTCCACTACCTCATTCTGGTCGGCCTCTACCAGCTCATCTACACCCGCATTCCGGCTCACGCCGCGGTGGCCGAGACCGTCAACGCAGTCAAACTGCTCAAGGGCACCTCCCTGCGTGGCCTCATCAACGGCGTGCTGCGCAACTTCCAGCGCAGCGCCGAAGTGATTCTGCTGCGTATCGACCGCGTGCCGAGCGTGCGCCTCGGTCACCCCGAGTGGCTCACCAAGCGCCTGCGTCAGGCTTATCCCGACGAGTGGGAGTTCATCATGGAGGCGAACAACCAGCGCCCCCCCATGTGGATCCGCAACAACAGCCAGCGCCAGAGCCGCGAGCAGATGCTGGCCCGCATGGCCGAAGCCGGCATCAATGCGGTGGCCGGTGAAGAGGGCGAGGATTGCATCCTGCTGGAGCGTCCCTGCGATGTGACCAAGCTGCCCGGCTTCGAAGTCGGTGACTGCTCGGTACAGGATGGTGCAGCACAACAGGCTGCCGCCCTGCTCGACCCGCAACCGGGTGAGTGGGTGCTGGATGCCTGCGCCGCCCCCGGCGGCAAGACCGCCCACCTGCTGGAGCGTCAACCCAAGCTGGCCGGCGTGGTCGCCGTCGATGCCGACGAGAACCGCCTCAAGCGGGTGCAGGAGAACCTGGATCGCATCGGCCTGACCGCCAAAGTGATCCATGGCGATGCCGCGGCGCCGGAACAGTGGTGGCCGGAGGGCCAGTTCGACCGCATCCTGCTGGATGCCCCCTGCTCCGCCACCGGCGTTATCCGTCGCCACCCCGACATCAAATGGTTGCGCCGCGATCAGGACATCCGTGAGCTGGCCGAGCTGCAACGCCGCATTCTGAACGCCCTCTGGGGCAAGCTGAAGAGCGGCGGCACCCTGCTTTACGCCACCTGCTCCGTCCTGCCGGAAGAGAACCGCGAACAGATCCGCGCCTTCCTTGCCGCGACCAAAGATGCCAAATTGGTACCGTTGCACGAACAGGACACCCCGGATTGCCCGGGTCGCCAGTTCCTGCCGGGTGAAGCCGAGATGGATGGCTTCTACTACGCCAAGCTGGTCAAGCTGTGACGCTGACATGCTTCTTCCGGGGCAATCGCCATGCTGGCGGAATGCCCCTTTACTGCCTCAACGTGAGTAGACGTTCCCTATGAAAATCATCATTTTGGGAGCCGGCCAGGTCGGCGGCACTCTGGCCGAGAACCTGGCCGGAGAGAACAACGACATCACCATCGTCGATACCGACAGTGAGCGCCTGCGCGAACTGCAGGACAAGTTTGACCTGCGGGTGGTCAACGGCCATGGCGCTCACCCCAAGGTGCTGCGCGAAGCGGGCGCCCAGGATGCCGACATGCTGGTCGCCGTCACCAACAGTGACGAGACCAACATGATCGCCTGTCAGGTCGCCTACTCCCTGTTCAACACCCCGAACAAGGTGGCGCGGATCCGTTCGCCCGCCTATCTGACCGAGCGGGATCGCCTGTTCCTGCCGGAATCGGTGCCGGTGGATCACCTGATCGCACCGGAGCAGCTGGTGACCGACTATGTACGTCGCCTGATCGAGTATCCGGGTGCCCTGCAAGTGGTTGATTTCGCAGGTGGCCGCGTCGGTCTGGTGGCGGTCAAGGCCTACTACGGCGGCCCGCTGGTTGGCAATGCGCTCTCCACCCTGCGCGAGCACATGCCCAACATCGAGACCCGGGTAGCGGCCATCTTCCGTCAGGGCCGCCCGATCCGTCCGCAAGGCACCACCATCATCGAAGCGGATGACGAGGTGTTCTTCGTTGCCGCGGCAGGCCATATCCGCGCCGTGATGTCGGAGCTGCAGCGCCTCGAGAGCCCCTACCGTCGCATCATGATCGTCGGTGGTGGCAACATCGGTGCAGGTCTCGCCCGCCAGCTGGAGAAGCGCTACAGCGTCAAGCTTATCGAGCGCAACCAGAAGCGGGCGGAGCAGCTCTCCGAACTGCTGGAGAACACCATCGTCTTCTGCGGCGATGCGGCGGATCAGGAGCTGCTGGCCGAGGAGCACATCGACCAGATCGATGTCTTCATCGCCGTCACCAACGAGGATGAGGCCAACATCATGTCGGCGCTGCTTGCCAAGAAGATGGGGGCCAAGAAAACCATGGTGCTGATCCAGCGCGGCGCCTACGTCGACCTGGTGCAGGGCGGTTCCATCGATATCGCCATCTCGCCGCAGCAGGCCACCATCTCGGCCCTGCTGACCCACGTGCGCCGGGCCGATATCGCCAACGTCTACAGTCTGCGCCGCGGCGCTGCCGAGGCGATTGAGGCGATTGCCCACGGCGACGAGAACACCTCCAAGGTGGTCGGCAAGACGGTAGGCGAGCTCAAGCTGCCGCCGGGCACCACCATAGGTGCCGTAGTGCGCGGGGATGAGGTGCTGATCGCTCACGACCGCACCAGGATCCAGCAGGATGACCACGTGGTCATGTTCCTGGTGGACAAGAAGTACATCCCGGAAGTGGAACGGCTGTTCCAGCCCAGCCCCTTCTTCCTGTAACGGGCCCATGGCCACTCACTGTCACGCCAGACCCGGCTCAGCCCCACCAGGGGGATGCTCCGGGTCTTTTTTCAATCACCGACCAGGTTATCGAACATGATCAAGCTGCGTCCCATCATCTTTACTCTCGGGCTGGTGCTCTCCAAGCTGGCGCTCTTCATGTGGCTGCCGACCCTGCTGGCTCTGCTGACCGGCTCCGAGGGGTTCGTCGAGTTTCTCAAATCGGTGCTCATCACCCACGGCGCCGCCCTGCTCTGCCTCCATTACGGGCGCAAGGCGGAGTTTCATCTGGGGGTGCGGGAGATGTTCCTGCTCACCACCTCGGTCTGGGTGGTGGCCTGTATCTTCGGGGCGCTGCCCTTTGTCTTCATCACCCACATCAACTTTACCGACGCCTACTTCGAGACCATGTCGGGGGTGACCACCACCGGCTCTACCGTGCTCTCCGGCCTCGACAACATGGCCCACAGCATCCTGCTGTGGCGTTCCATCCTGCAGTGGCTGGGCGGGGTCGGCTTTATCGTAATGGCGGTAGCTGTGCTGCCCTACCTCAACGTCGGCGGCATGAAGCTGTTCCAGACCGAGAGCTCGGACTGGTCGGATAAAAGTGCGCCACGGGCCAAGACGGTGGCCAACAACATAGTGCTGGTCTATCTGGTGCTCTCCATGCTCTGCATGATGGCCTACTGGGCCAGCGGCATGACGCTGTTCGAGGCGATCAACCACTCGATGACCACCCTCAGTACCGGCGGCTACTCCACCTCCGATCAATCCATGTCCCACTTCTCCAACTCGGCACACTGGATTGGCACCCTGTTCATGTTCCTTGGTGGCCTGCCCTTCCTGCTTTACGTGCAGAGCCTCAACCACCGGGATTACAGCCTGTTCAAGGATGCCCAGGTGCGCGGCTTCTTCTGGCTGGTGGTCTGGGTCACCGCCATCATGACCTTCTACCTGTGGGAGCGGAACCTGTTCGACTTCTGGGATGCCCTGCGCATCAGCTGCTTCAACATCGTTTCGGTGCTTACCACCACGGGCTTTGGCCTCGGTGACTTCGGTACCTGGGGGCCGCTGGCCAGCATCACCTTCATCGTGCTGCTGGCGCTTGGCGCCTGCTCGGGCTCGACTGCGGGCGGCCTCAAGATCTTCCGGGTACAGGTGGCCTTTGCCCTGTTCAAGAAGCAGATGCGCCAGCTGATGCACCCCTCCGGCGTATTTCCCCAGAAGTACAACGGCCGGACGGTCAACGACGCCATCATCCGCTCGATGATCTCCTTCGTGCTGGCCTACTTCGCCATCATTCTGGTGATCGCGGCGCTGCTGGCCGCCATCGGGCTCGACCCCCTCACCTCCATCTCCAGTTCCATCACTGCGGTTGCCAACGTGGGGCCGGGGATGGGGCCGGTGGTCGGCCCCAGCACCAACTTTGCCAGCCTGCCCGACTCGGCCAAGTGGCTGCTGTCGTTCGGCATGCTGCTGGGACGGCTGGAGATCCTGACGGTCGCAGTACTCTTCTTCCCCTCGTTCTGGCGCCAGTAACGCGCAAGTAGCGACGCCCTCCACCGGTTGATAACACGCGGTGGAGGGCGTCGTTTTTTATGCCCCTGATCGGGCACCGCCCTGTAACGGCTTGGCATGAGCCACAGAGTGCTTCAGGCAGCCCACTTTGCTCACATAAGGTAAAGCTGGGTCATTAAGACAAAATCCATAAATTAAATTTATAGCGATTGCTTTGGCTCACCCATAAGAGCCCGCCCCTGCCAACAGGCCCGGTAAGACCATCTTCCGATCTGCAGAGCCCAGCCTCCAGAACACGCCCTCTGCATCGAGCCATAGCAAGCCAAACGCCCATTGAAAGCCTGTCACGCCCGGCAGCAGCGCTTATCCACAAGGCAAGGTGCAACCGTTCAGCCCAGCCCAACGCAGATAAAAAAAGGCCCAAACCTGAGGTTTGGGCCTTTCTATCAGCGAATCGTCAGCAACCGCGAGGGCTACCGAGACTCAGCACATGGGATTAACCACGGCCAGAGCGCTTGCGATCCAGCTCGGTCAGCAGCTTCTTACGGATACGGATGCTCTTCGGAGTCACTTCTACCAGTTCATCGTTGTCGATGAACTCGAGAGCCTGTTCCAGAGTCATGCGGATCGGCGGAGTCAGAACCTGAGCTTCGTCGGTACCGGAGGCACGCATGTTGGTCAGCTGCTTGCCTTTCAGGCAGTTAACGGTCAGGTCGTTGGAACGGGAGTGGATACCGATCACTTGGCCTTCGTACACTTCGGTCGCGTGACCGATGAACAGACGACCGCGGTCTTGCAGACCGAACAGGGCGTAAGTCAGTGCCTTACCGGTAGCGTTGGAGATCAGCACGCCGTTCTGACGCTCACCGATGCTGCCACCCTTGTGCGGACCGTAGTGGTCGAAGGTGTGGTACAGCAGACCGGTACCGGAGGTCATGGTCATGAACTCGGTCTGGAAGCCGATCAGGCCACGGCTCGGGATCATGAAGTCCAGACGGACACGACCCTTGCCATCCGGGGTCATGTTGGTCATTTCGCCCTTACGCAGACCCAGTTGCTCCATGACGGAACCCTGGTGCGCTTCTTCCACGTCCACAGTTACGGTTTCGAACGGTTCTTGCAGTTCGCCGTCAACGGTACGCAGGATTACTTCCGGACGGGATACCGCCAGCTCGTAACCTTCGCGACGCATGTTTTCGATCAGGATGGAGAGGTGCAGTTCACCACGACCGGATACACGGAACTTGTCCGGATCATCAGTCTCTTCCACGCGCAGGGCCACGTTGTGGACCAGCTCCTGGTTCAGACGCTCCAGAATGTTGCGGGAGGTCACGAACTTGCCCTCTTTACCGGCGAACGGTGAGGTGTTGACCTGGAAGGTCATGTTCACGGTCGGCTCGTCAACGGAGAGCGGCGGCAGCGCTTCAACAGCACCGTTGTCGCAGATGGTGTCGGAGATCTTCAGCTCGCCCAGACCGGTGATGGCGATGATGTCGCCAGCTTGCGCATCGGCAACTTCGGTACGGGACAGGCCCAGATAGCCCAGCACCTGACCGACTTTACCGTTGCGGGTCTTGCCGTCGGCACCAACGATGGTGACCTGCTGGTTGGTCTTGACGCGACCACGGGTGATACGGCCGATACCGATAACGCCCACATAGGAGTTGTAGTCCAGCTGGGAGATCTGCATCTGGAACGCGCCTTCGGTGTCAGCTTTCGGGGCTTCCACGTTGTCGACGATGGCCTGGAACAGCGGCTCCATGTTCTCGGACTCGACGTCCTGATCCATGGTGGCCCAACCGTTCAGTGCAGAGGCGTAAACCACTTTGAAGTCCAGCTGTTCGTCAGTCGCGCCCAGGTTGTCGAACAGGTCAAATACCTGATCCATTACCCAGTCAGGACGAGCACCCGGACGGTCAACCTTGTTGATGACCACGATCGGCTTCAGACCCTGAGCGAACGCTTTCTGGGTCACGAAACGGGTTTGCGGCATCGGGCCGTCTACGGCGTCAACCAGCAGCAGCACGGAGTCAACCATGGACAATACGCGCTCAACTTCACCACCGAAGTCGGCGTGACCCGGGGTATCAACGATGTTGATGCGGTAGTCATTCCAGCGGATCGCAGTGTTCTTGGCGAGAATGGTGATGCCACGTTCCCGTTCCAGATCATTGGAGTCCATGATCCGTTCCTGGCCTTCCGTGGAGCGGTCCAGGGTACCGGACTGCTGCAGCAGTTTGTCCACCAGCGTCGTTTTGCCGTGGTCAACGTGCGCAATAATCGCAATATTGCGTAAATTCTCTAACATTCTCGCCTCAATCACCGGGTAAAATTGGGCGCTAATTGTACTCTTGCCTTTGTGATCTGCCTAGCAGAATTGCAGTACATTCGCGCATGACAACGGATCTGGATCATAGACCTCGTCTGTAAACCCTGCTTATATGGGGTGCGACCGCATCTTGCGCACTATTTCAGTGCACCAAAACGATCCGCGGTCGCACTATTTTGATGCAACACCAGTCGAGATTGCCTGCTTTTGGGGAACCACCGAGACGGGATTGCCCAGAAATCAGGCTGTCACAAACTTGGCACGATACTGGCTTATGTGAATACGACGACGCATTCACCCAGAGAGTTTTAACACCGGAGGTTATTTAGCATGTCAGTCCAGAACGTTTTGGCCCTGATCCAGGAACACGAAGTCAAGTTTGTTGATCTGCGCTTTACCGACACCAAGGGCAAAGAGCAGCACGTATCCATCCCTGCCCATCAGGTTGATGAAGATTTCTTCGAAGACGGCAAGATGTTCGACGGCTCCTCCATCGGTGGCTGGAAAGGCATCAACGAATCCGACATGGTACTGATGCCGGATGCCGCCTCCGCCAAGCTGGATCCCTTCACCGAAGAGACCACTCTGAACATCGTGTGTGACGTGCTGGAGCCTGCTACCATGCAGGGCTACGACCGCGACCCGCGCTCCATCGCCAAGCGCGCCGAAGATTTCCTGAAGTCCAGCGGTATCGCTGACACCGTGCTGTTCGGGCCGGAGCCGGAATTCTTCATGTTCGACAACATCACCTTCTCCAACACCATGGGCCACAGCTTCGTGAAGATCGAATCCGAAGAAGCTGCATGGAACTCCGGTACTGCCTATGAGCATGGCAACAAGGGCCACCGTCCGTTCGTGAAAGGCGGTTACTTCCCGGTTGCGCCGGTCGACTCCTCCCAGGATATCCGTGCCGCCATGTGTCTGGTGCTGGAAGAGATGGGCCAGGTTGTTGAAGCTCACCACCACGAAGTGGCTACTGCCGGTCAGAACGAGATCGCTACCCGCTTCAATACTCTGACCCTGAAAGCGGACGAAGTGCAGGTACTGAAGTACGTGATCCACAACGTGGCCCACGCCTACAACAAGACCGTCACCTTCATGCCGAAACCCATGTTCGGTGACAACGGCTCCGGCATGCACTGCCACCAGTCTCTGGCCAAGAACGGCGTCAACCTGTTCGCCGGCGACCTGTATGGCGGTCTGTCCGAGATGGCGCTGCACTATATCGGCGGTATCATCAAGCACGCCAAGGCCATCAACGCCTTCGCCAACCCGACCACCAACTCCTACAAGCGTCTGGTTCCGGGTTATGAAGCACCGGTCATGCTGGCCTACTCTGCCCGCAACCGCTCTGCCTCCATCCGTATCCCGGTGGTACCGAGCCCGAAAGCCCGTCGTATCGAAGTGCGCTTCCCGGATCCGGCAGCCAACCCGTACCTGGCCTTCGCAGCTCAGCTGATGGCCGGTCTGGACGGTATCATCAACAAGATCCATCCGGGCGATGCCATGGACAAGAACCTGTACGACCTGCCGCCGGAAGAGGCTGCAGAAGTACCGACCGTTGCCGGTTCTCTGGACGAAGCACTGGCCGCTCTGGATGCAGACCGTGAGTTCCTGACTCGTGGCGGCGTGTTCAGCGATGACTTCATCAACTCCTACCTGGAACTGAAACAGCAGGATGTTGACCGTGTGCGTATGACCCCGCACCCGCTGGAGTTCGAGCTGTACTACTCCGTCTAAGCCGGAAACAGCTGTCCGGTTAATCGGACCAGCTTGCCCAATCGTGACAAAACCCGCCATCTGGCGGGTTTTTTCTCTGATAGGATTAAGCAAGATACCGTCAAGGAGAGATGGATGAACAACAAGTATGGCATCGGGCTTGTCGCCCTCCTGTTGCTGACCTCGTTTGGTACGCATGCCGCCAAGGTCTACTCCTGGGTCGATGGCAATGGCGTCACCCACTACACAGATGCCCCTCCTCCCGGCAAGAAGGTAAAGGAAGTCGATCTGCGCACGGCCCCCTTCTTAAGCGGAGCCCCCCGTTCGGTACAGGTGGAGAACTTCAACTCCCTGACCGGTGTCGATGCCAGCAAGAAGAAAGAGGCAGCCAAGCTGGTCATCGCCCTGCTTTCACCGGAACAGGGCAGCACCCTGCGCGACAACACCGGCAATATCGTCTTTCAGGGCCAGATCAGCCCCAAGCCCCCCACCCAGTATGATGTGCGCCTGACCCTGGATGGCAAAGCTGCTCCCCTTGTCAGCAACAGCCTCTCGATCCGGATCGAAAACGTCGATCGCGGCGCCCACGAGGCCCAGCTCGAACTGCTCGCCAAAGACGGTACGATCCTTGCTAAATCGACTCCAGTCACCTTTTACCTGCATAGAGCAAGCGTGGATCCGGCTCCCAAACCCACCCCCAAAGCCAACCAGGGGTGATATAGCGCACCGATGCGGGTAAACTCAATGCACCATATCGGTGCATTGCAGGTGCACAGCACCGTTTTAGGGAGAAACCAGTGCCAACCCGCTCGGACAACGCCAAAACACTCTTGGATAATTTGCTGACCGCCGTGATCCTGATGGATGAACGGCTCTGCATCCAGTTCGTCAATCCTGCCGCCGAGCAGCTGCTCTCTCTCAGTGAACGGCGGCTGATCGGCATCGAACTGCCCCATCTGCTGGAACATATCTCCCTCGACCTGCAACGACTGAAACAGTGCCTCGTTTCGGGGCAGGGCTTTACCGATAGCGAAGTGACTCTGGTTGTAGAGGGAGAACCGCGGTTGGTAGAGCTGAGTGCTACTCCCATGGCCGACCACGAGCAGCGCCTGCTGGTCGTGGAGCTGCGCAAGATCGACCAGCAGAAAAAGATCAGTCAGGAGCAGCAGCAGCATGCCCAGCAGCTGGCAGCCAAAGAGCTGGTCCGCGGTCTCGCCCACGAAATCAAGAATCCCCTCGGCGGCCTGCGCGGCGCAGCCCAGTTGCTGCAAAAAGAGCTGCCCGACCCGGCCCTGCGCGAATATACCGGCATCATCATTGAACAGGCCGACCGGCTGCGGGTCCTGGTCGATCGGCTGCTCGGCCCCCAGCGCCCCGGCCGCCACCAGATGCACAATGTCCATTCGGTGCTGGAGCAGGTACGCCGACTGGTGGAGCTGGAGCTGCCACCGACGGTGCGCATCGAGCGGGATTACGATCCCAGCATCCCCGAATTCGAGATGGAGCCGGATCAGCTGCAGCAGGCGTTTCTCAACATAGTGCGCAACGCTGCCGAAGCGCTGGGGGATCAGACCGGGCTTATCCGCATCAAGACCCGCACTGCGTTCCAGATCACCATCCACGGTCAGCGTTACCGGCTGGCAGCGGAGATCAAGATCATCGACAACGGCCCCGGTATTCCCGATGCCATTCGCGACACCCTGTTCTATCCCATGATCACCGGCAAAGAGGGCGGCACCGGGCTTGGCCTCTCCATCGCCCAGAACCTGATCGACCAGCACAAGGGGAAAATCGACTGCATCAGCTGGCCAGGCCACACCGAATTCACCATTTTTCTACCGCTTCGCAAGTAAGGGAACACCATGACAGCCAAAGTGTGGATCGTCGACGATGACAGCTCTATCCGCTGGGTGCTGGAACGCACCCTCGGCAGCGAAGGCTTCAACTGCGAGAGCTTTGCCGATGGTGAAGCCCTGCTGCACGCCCTTGAGCTGCGCTCGCCCGATGTCATCCTCTCCGATATCCGGATGCCCGGTATCGACGGCCTGAGCCTGCTGGAGCAGATCCACCGCCGTCAGGCCGATCTGCCCATCATCATCATGACCGCCCACTCGGATCTCGACAGCGCGGTCAACGCCTACCAGCGCGGCGCCTTCGAGTACCTGCCCAAACCGTTCGACATCGACGAAGCGGTGACCCTGGTGCGGCGCGCCGAGAATCACCTCAAGGAGCAGCGCACCAAGCGCAAGTCTCGCCAGCAAGAGGCGACAGCCACCCCGGAGATCATCGGTGAGGCGCCGGCGATGCAGGAAGTATTCCGCGCCATCGGCCGTCTCTCGCGTTCCAGCATCTCGGTGCTGATCAACGGCCAGAGCGGTACCGGCAAGGAGCTGGTCGCCCACGCCCTGCACAAGCACAGCCCGCGCGCCCACAAAAACTTTATCGCCCTCAACATGGCGGCGATCCCGAAAGATCTCATCGAATCCGAGCTGTTCGGTCACGAGAAGGGGGCTTTCACCGGTGCCAACAACATCCGCCACGGCCGCTTCGAGCAGGCCGACGGCGGCACCCTGTTTCTCGACGAGATCGGCGACATGCCGCTTGATGTGCAAACCCGGCTGCTACGGGTGCTGGCCGATGGCCAGTTCTACCGGGTCGGTGGCCACCAGCCGGTGCAGGTGGATGTACGGATCATCGCAGCCACCCACCAGAATCTGGAGAAGCGGGTCGCCGATGGCGAGTTTCGCGAGGATCTGTTCCACCGCCTCAACGTCATTCGCATCCATATTCCTGCCCTCAAGGAGCGCCGTGAGGATATTCCCCAGCTGGCCCGTCACTTCCTGTTGCGCGCCGCCAAGGAGCTAAACGTGGAGGCCAAGAGCCTGCATCCGGATACCCAGGCCTATATCAGCCGCCTGCCCTGGCCGGGTAACGTGCGCCAGCTGGAAAACGTCTGCCGCTGGCTCACCGTGATGGCCTCCGGGCAGGAGGTGCTGGTGAGCGATCTTCCCCCCGAGCTGCTTACCCCCATCACCCACAACGCCGAGCCCGGTCAACCGGCGTTGCCCGGTTGCTGGCAACAGCAATTGCAGGAGTGGGTGGCCAGCAAGCTGGCGCTGGGAGAGACAGACATCCTGGCCGATGCCATGCCGCAGTTCGAGCGGATCATGCTGGAGACGGCGCTGGAGCATACCCACGGCCACAAGCAGGAGGCGGCCCGTCTGCTTGGCTGGGGTCGCAACACCCTCACCCGCAAGCTGAAGGAACTCGATCTCTCCTGAGTCCCGGGGAAAAACGATTCCCATCACGCCTTGATAAATCACCGACCAATAAGACCCCGTTTGCCAGCAAACGGGGTATCTTTTTTGAAAGCCCCGCCTAGAATGGCAGGCTTTCAAACCCGACTCGAAGAAGGCGCCATCATGATTGACAGATCTCTCCCCCTGACCGACCTGCACCGCCATCTGGACGGCAACATCCGTCCGCAGACCATCCTCGAGCTGGGTCGCCAACACAATATCCAGCTGCCCGCCTTCGAGCTGGAGGCGCTGCGCCCCCACGTACAGATCGTCGAGAACGAGCCAAGTCTGGTCGCCTTCCTGAAGAAACTGGACTGGGGTGTTGCCGTGCTGGCCGACTACGACGCCTGCCGCCGGGTTGCCTACGAGAACGTGGAAGACCTGCTGCGCGCCGGTATCGACTATGCCGAGCTGCGCTTCAGCCCGGCCTACATGGCGATGGCCCACAGGCTGCACCCGCAGGGTGTGGTGGAAGCCATCATCGACGGCGTGGCCGCGGGCAGCCGTGACTTCGGCATCAAGGCCAATCTGATCGGCATCATGAGCCGCACCTTCGGCACCGAGCAATGCAATCAGGAGCTGGCCGCCTGTCTGGCCCACCGCGACAAGCTGGTCGCCATCGATCTGGCCGGTGACGAGCTGGGCTTCCCGGGGGAACTCTTTGTCGACCACTTCCACAAGGTGCGCGATGCAGGCATGCGCGTCACCGTACACGCTGGTGAAGCCGCTGGCCCCGAAAGCATTTGGCAGGCCATTCGCGAGCTGGGTGCCGAGCGTATCGGCCACGGTGTCAAAGCGATTCAGGATCCGGCCCTGATGGCCTATCTGGCCGAGCACCGCATCGGCATCGAATCCTGCCTCACCTCCAACGTCCAGACCACCACGGTGGCGATCCTGACCGAACACCCGATCCGCCAGTTCCTGGCTGCTGGCGTGCTGGCTTGCCTCAACACCGACGACCCGGCGGTGGAAGGGATCGACCTGCCCCACGAATATGAAGTGGCCGCTCCGGCCGCGGATATGACCGCCAGCGAAATCCGCACCGCCCAGCAGAATGGCCTGACCCTGGCCTTCCTGAGCGATAGCGAGAAAGCCGAGCTGAGCGCCCGCGCCGCCAGCCGCTGATTAACATCGGTATTGCAAATAAAAACGGCCCACTTCGGTGGGCCGTTTGCTGTTCAGCTTTCTGATGATGGGCAAACGGTAGATAGTAAAAGGCCCAAACCGGGTTTGGGCCTTTTGCTGATGGCGATGCAGGGGAAAACTACTCCCGCTCCTTATCACGCTCCAGCGCCCGCTCAACCAGCGGCTCGGGCAGGCTCTTGGTCACTTCGACCCCCAACTCGCGGAAACGCTCGACCTGGGCAATCAGGTTGCCACGGCCGTTGACCAGCCGTCCCATCGCCTTGTCGTAGCTCTCCTGCGCCTTGTGCAGGCTGCCGCCCATCTGCTGCATCTCCTCAACAAACAGCCGCAGCTTTTCGTAGAGGCGACCGGCCCGTTCGGCAATCTGGCGGGCATTCTGGTTCTGCCGCTCGTAGCGCCACAGGTTCTCGATGGTGCGCAGCGCCACCATCAGATTGGTGGGGCTCACCAGCAGGATGTTGTTGTCGAGACCGTAACGCACCAGCGAGGGATCTGCCTCCATCGCGGTGAGGAAGGCGGGCTCCACCGCCACGAACATCAGCACATAGTCGAGAGTACGCACCCCGGGCAACTGCTGGTAATCCTTGCGACCCAGCTCGCGGATATGGTTGCGCACCGAGGCGACGTGCTCCTTGAGCGCCACCGCCTTCTCCAGCTCTTCATCAGCGTTGTACCAGCGCTCGTAGGCGGTCAGCGACACCTTGGCGTCGATGATGATGTCTTTCTCTTGTGGCAGGTGGACGATCACGTCGGGCTGGTAGCGCTTGCCCTTCTCCACCTCGATATTGACCTGGGTGTGGTACTCGTGGCCCTCACGCAGGCCGCACTCGCTGAGGATCCGCGCCAGCACCACTTCACCCCAGTTGCCCTGCTGCTTGCTGTCGCCCTTGAGGGCGCGGGTCAGGGCCGCGGCCTCTTCGGTCATGCGGGCATTGAGCTCGGCGAGGCGCTCCAGCTCGAACTTGAGACTGTGGCGCTGGGCCGTTTCCTGCGCGTGGGTCTCCCCCACCTGGCGGCGGAAGCCCTCCAGCTGCTCCTTGAGCGGAGTGAGCAGCAGATCGAGGCTGTTCTGGTTGAGTTCACGGAAGTTGCCGGAGTTTTGCTCGAAGATTCGGTTGGCAAGGTTCTCGAACTGCTGGCTGAGGCGCTGCTCCGCCTCCTGTTGCAGTTGCAGCTTCTCGGCGGCGGCCAGCCGCTCGCTGCGCAGGGTCGCTTCCGCATCCTTGAGACGTGCGGTGAGTTTGATGAGCAGGCTCTGCTGCTGATCCAGCTTCTGCTGCCCCTGTTGACGCTCATCCTGCAACTCGTCAAAACGCTCCTGCAGCGCCTGATAACGCTCCTGTGCCAGCAGCAGCTCATGAGCCTGCGCCGTGCTGCTGCGCCGGCCAATCAGCCAGCCTGTTCCGAGTGCCAGCAGGGCGGCTGGCAGCAGGATGACCCAGAGCCCGGGCTCGATCATTTACGGCTCCGTTGGCGCAGGAAGAGTTCGAGATAGCGGTTGGCCAGCAGCCAGAGCAGCACGTAGATGAGGTAGGCGGCGAGCACCACCCACTTGTGGCTGTTGACCCCGGTATCGAGCTCGACGAACTCGATACCCTTGATGCGGCAGTAGCCCCACATCAGCAGGGGAAAGACATAGAGCAGGGACGAACGCCAGAGAAATAACCACATATGTTTTCATTCAACCACGGAAAAGAGACCCGCCTAGCTTACACAAGGGCAACAGCCCTTGCGATCCTGACGGCTGCTATTCTCTGGCCTGCCCTCGCAAACTTCGATAAAATTAACCCCTAATAGGTATCAGGGGTGGGCATGACTCATTATTTCCTCCGTTGGCTGACACAAGGTTGGCAAGCTTCACGCAAACCCGCGGTGGTTTGCCATGAAGCGCGCCCGCCGTGGGCGATCGAGGAGTCCCAGTACCTCACCCTCTGCACCCGCTGTGGCGAGTGTTTCAAGGCCTGTCCGCGCGGTCTGCTCAAACCGGCCACCCAGGAGGAGTACGAGGGGAGCCCGATTGCTGGCACCCCGGTGCTCGATCTCGCCTGCGGCCAGTGCAGCTATTGCGGCAGCTGCGCCAGAGCCTGTCCGACCGGCGCACTCGACTTGCAACTGGGCCGTCAGGTGCAGACCCGGGTCCAGATTGAAGAGAGCTGTCAGGCCCGTCAGGGCTTCTACTGCCTGCTCTGTGAAGATGCCTGCCCCCAGCAGGCAATCAAGGCCACAGCCGATGGCATCAACGTCAACATGGATGCCTGCAATGGCTGCGGTGCCTGTGGTCTCGCCTGTCTGCACGGCGCCATCACCCTGATCCGCCAGCCGGGCAATCGCTGACAAGCAAAAGGGGCCATCAGGCCCCTTTCCTATCTGTTCTTGTTTCCTGCCCATCAGGCCATTGCCAGAATGGACTCCTGCTCGATGCCCAACAGGTGGCAGAGACGGTTCGGATCGCGCACCGCATCGGCCAGGGTGTACTCACCCAGCACTTCGAGGAAGGCGTTCATGGCGCGGCGCAAAATGCCCTGAATGCGGCAGCCACCGGAGAGACGGCAGTTCTCGCGCTTGCAGTCGACCGGACAGAGCACATGCTCCATATCCATCACCACATCGCGCAGGTTGATGGAGACTGCGGAGCGACCGAGCCGGATACCGCCATGCTTGCCACGCACCGTCTCGATGTACCCCTTGATGCCGAGCTGGTGCACTATCTTGACCACGTGGTTGCGAGAGATGCCGAAGGTATCGGCCACTTCGGTAATGGTCGACAGGCGATCGCCCGGCTGCACCGCCAGGAAGGTCAGGGTACGCAGGGCGTAGTCGGTAAATCGTGTCAGTTGCATGGTCGCACTTGCCTCTTACTACAAGCCAGGAATCAGGACAACAACATTGAGCTAAGAGGCAGGAGACAACCGATTTGCCTCTGTCCACCAGAGGGGGGCCTGTCTCTTAATCTGAGTTGCGGAGTGACAAGGTTAAGAGCAGCACAACCGGGTGTCGATGAAGATGCACATAAATCGACACTTTCTTTGATTGATCGCAAACTTGCCGGGTTAGCCCGGCGTTTGCCTCCATTCTGGCGGCTAAATTTCCCGAAATTCCTCGCTGCCGCCCCCAACACACAAGAGGGGAAATCCCCCTTCGAACAGTGAATGAACAGGGCATCAGTGGGGCTGCTTCAGCCAGTTTTTCAGCGCGACCGAGGGGATGGAACTCTCGGAGGCGACAGCAAACGCGCCCCAGTCCACCGCACACTGCAAGGCATCCTTGATCGCCATGCCTCGTGCCAGACCATGGATCAATCCGCCAGCGAAAGCATCCCCTGCCCCCGTGGTATCGACCACCGAGACTGGCCGGGCGGCGACCCTGATCTGCTCCTCACCATGGATGGCCACTGCGCCCGCCTTGCCTTCGGTCAACACCAGCCACTCGAGCTGTTCCCCCGCCAGCTGACGGGCGTGTTGCCAGGGGTCGCTCACCTCGCCGAGATCGGAGCGAGAGGCCACCAGCACGTGGCAGGGACGGCGCGCTTGGCCACCCTTGGGATACTGGGCCACCACGAAGCTCTTGCCGAGCATCTGGCGCATGTAGCTGATGATGGCGGTACCGGGATAGTTCACGTAGAGGCAGTCGATCCCCTCCAGCGGCAGATCACCGGGCAGATCGGGGCGTCGTGGGCGGCGCAGTATGGTGCGCTCGCCGGTGGAGTCCACCAGGATCAGCAGCTCACCGGTCTCGCCGCCAAAGCGCTCCACATGGCTGCAATCCAGCCCGTAACCGGCCGCCTGCTCCAGCAGCCAGTCGCCGGTCTCGTCCAACCCGATGCGGGAGGCGATGGTCACCTCGTGACCTGCCCACACCAGCCCGATGCCGGTATTGGCTGCGCCGCCCCCCAACCTGCGCCCCTGATCCACATATTGCAGCCGGGCCCCCGCCACCAGCGGTTCGGAGAGGGATAGCACATGATCACAGTTGAGATTGGCAAGCAGCAGAATGCGGGACATAGAGACCTCGGACGATGGAGATAGCCCAAAAGAGACAGGCTGAACCCCGAGTAGAGCCCAGCCTGACAGAAGAGACAACCGGCAGCGATCGGGAATCCGATCGGGATCAATAGATGGGCAGCTCTACCCCGGCCAGCAGCTCGTCGATGCGCGCCTGGGTCGGTTGCTGCATCACGCTCTGGATCACCTCCTTGGTGAGGTGGGGCGAGAAGGAGCTGATGAAGTCATACATGTAGTTCTGCAGCAGGATGCTCTTGCTGAAGCAGATCTGGGCAGGGCAGGGCTTGAACAGGTGCTCCAGATTGATGGAGACCAGCCCGGGGCTGTCGGTGTCGTTGGCCACCAGCGAGGAGATGATGCCGATGCCAAAGCCCAGCTCCACGTAGCGTTTGATCACCCCGGCGTCCATCACCGTCATGTAGTAGCTCGGGGTGAGACCGGCGGCATGGAATACCTCGTCCTGTACCTGACGACCGGTGGCGCCACTCTCGTAGCTGAGGATGGGGTAGTGGCAGAGCTGCTCCAGGGTCGGCTTCTTCACCTTGGCCAGCGGGTGATCCTGCGGCACCACCAGCGAGAGGGTCCAGAGGTAGGCGGGCAGCGCGATCAGCTCCTTGTCGAAGCCAATCTCGTGGGCAACGATGGAGAAATCGGAGTAACCCTTGCTGATCTGCTCCTTGCTCGCCGACATTACCGGATGGAGGTGGAACGAGATCTTGGGATACTTCTTGGTGAAGTAGGTGACCGACTTGGGCAGCAGGTAGCGGGCGATGGTGTGGGTGGTGTGAATATTGAGGGTGCCCACGGTCGGGTCCAGATACTCGCGGGAGATCGCCTTGATCTTGCTCTCGATATTGAGCATCGCCTCGGCACACTTGATGATCTCTTCCCCCACCGGCGTAATGCGGTGCAGGTGCTTGCCACGGCGCTCGAAGATCCGCACCCCCAGCTCGCTCTCCAGCAGGCCAATCTGTTTGCTGACCCCCGGCTGACTGGTGAAGAGCGCATCGGAAGCCACGGACACATTGAGGTTGTGGTCCCGGATCGCGATCAAATACTTCAATTGCTGTAGTTTCAAGGCGTCACACTCTCACACTGGTTTGGCTCAGACAGGTTTGGCTCAGGCCGGGACGGCAATCAAGCCAGACAAACAGGCCGCCACATGGGCGGCCAGTGTACCATCCGATCCCGACATCTCAGCGCTTGATCCTTCATTTTGCTACAAAATCTAGCATCCGAAGGGGTGGCTGACAAACCGGGCTCAGGCCGCGCCAGCCCGCAGCGGCAGGATCCCCAGAAACTGCAGCAGCCACTGCATCATGGTCGCCGAATCCACCTCTCCCTCCAGCGAGGAGAGGCTGCTCTGGTAGCGCTCGTCGGGCAACAGGCCACGGCGCCGCTCGATCAGCGCCCGGTTGTACTCCACCGAGAACTCCGGATGCCCCTGAATGGCGACGATGTGATCACCCTGCAAAAACATGAAGTTGGGACAAAAGTCGTTGCCCGCCAGCCGGGTTGCCCCCGGCGGCAGCAGGGCCACCTGATCCTGATGGCTGGCCAGAATGCGGATCTGATCCCGCGCCGGCGCCATCCAGGGCTCATCTGCCAGCATGGGGTGCACCGACACTCCCAGCCCCCACCCCTTGGTAGACTTCACCACCTCGCCGCCCAGCGCCTGGGCGATCACCTGATGACCGAAGCAGACACCGGCCAGCTTGACGTCGGCATCGTGCGCCTGGCGGATCCATGCCCGCAGTGCCTGAATCCAGGGGATATCGCTATAGGCGTCGTGGCGCGAGCCGGTGATGAGCCAGGCATCGCACTCGTGCAGATCCTCCGGCAACTCCCCATCAAGGGCAGACCAGACCCGAAATTCCAGTTCGGGGGCCAGGGCCGCAAAGCCCCTGATAAACATCTCGGAGTAAACGGGGCCAAAACGATCCGCCAGATCGGGATCGAGCCGGTCACAATCGAGAATTCCCAATCGCATCTGTTGTTCCTTTACAGAGTTCGCCCCCGCCAATCAACGACCGGCGGGGGCAAGAGGTTAGGCCATGAACACGCGCCAGCGCGTCACTTCATGGTCGGCATGGAGAACTCGGCACCACTGCGCAGGCTCTGGGGCCAGCGCGCCGTCACCGTCTTCATCCGGGTATAAAAGCGAACCCCATCCGGCCCGTGCATGTTGAGCGGCCCGAAGATGGAGCGCTTCCAGCCGCCAAAGCTGTGAAACGCCATCGGCACCGGAATGGGAACGTTCACCCCTACCATACCGACCTGCACCCGCGCCGTGAAGTCCCGCGCGGTGTCGCCGTCACAGGTAAAGATGGCGGTGCCGTTGCCGTACTCGTGCTCGTTGATGAGGCGCAGCGCCGTCTCGTAATCCGGCACCCGCACGATAGAGAGCACAGGGCCAAAGATCTCCTCCCGGTAGATGCGCATCTCGGGGGTCACCTCGTCAAACAGGCAGCCGCCGATAAAGTAACCCTCGTCGTGGCTCAGCGTGCGACCATCGACCCGCAGCGCGGCCCCTTCGGCCACCCCCTGATCCACGTAGCCACGCACCTTGGCCAGATGCTCCTTGCTGATCAGCGGCCCCATTTCGTTCTCCGGGCTCTGGCCCAGACCGGGGCCCACCCGCAGCTGTTCCACCAGCGGCGTCAGTTTGGCTACCAGCGCATCGGCGGTCTCGTCACCCACCACCACGGCTACCGAGATCGCCATGCAGCGCTCGCCCGCCGCCCCATAAGCAGCACCCATCAGGGCGGAGACCGCCTGATCGAGATCCGCATCCGGCATCACCACCATGTGGTTCTTGGCGCCGCCCAGCGCCTGTACCCGTTTGCCGTGGGCCGAGGCGGTGGCATAGATGTACTGGGCGATGGGGGTGGAGCCGACAAACGAGACGGCACCCACTCGCGGGTCGGTCAGCAGCACATCCACCACCTCCTTGTCACCGTTCACCACGTTGAGCACGCCATCCGGCAGACCGGCCTCCTTGAGCAGCTCGGCCATCCGCAACGAGAGGGAGGGATCCTTCTCGGAGGGTTTGAGAATAAAGGTATTGCCGCAGGCGATGGCGACCGGGAACATCCAGAGCGGCACCATGGCCGGGAAGTTGAAAGGGGTGATACCGGCGCAGACCCCCACCGGCTGCATCATGGAGTAGCTGTCTACCCCACGGCCGACGTTGAGGGAGTGCTCCCCCTTGAGCAGATGGGGAATGCCGCAGGCAAACTCCACCACCTCCAGCCCACGGGTCAACTCACCCTGCGCATCGGAGAAGACCTTGCCGTGTTCGCGGCTGATCAGCTGGGCAAGCTCGTCCCTGTGCTGCTCCATCAACTCCTTGAAGCGGAAAAAGACCCGGGCCCGCACCAGCGGGGGGGTTTGCGACCAGTCGGCAAAGGCGCGTTCGGCGATGGCGATCGCCTCCTGACACTCGGCGGCGCTGGAAAGCCCCACACTCCCCTGCTGGTTGCCGCAGGCTGGGTTGAAGATGGCCCCCTGGCGCTCGCTGCGACTCTCCTGCGGCTGGCCGTTGATGAAGTTGCTGACCCTGTATGTCATGTATCCTCCGTGATAACTGATGTGGTAAATGCGCTGAGCAAATCAACGCAAGGCCCCGCCAGTGCGGGGCCATCAAATGGGTTAGGGTTGTGCCTGCAGCGCATCCTGCAGCAGGGTGAAGAGATCGTCGATCTGGCTGCGCTCGATGATGAGGGGTGGCGACAGGGCGATGATATCGCCGGTCACCCGGATCAATGCCCCCTTCTCGAAGCAGCGGACAAACACCTCATAGGCGCGCTTGCCCGGCGCATCCGGCATGGACTCCAGCTCGATACCCGCCACCAGCCCGTAGTTGCGCACATCCTTCACATGCTTGCAGCCCTTCAGCGAATGGGCCGCCTCCTCCCAGTAGCCCGCCAGATCGGCAGCGCGGCTGAGCAGGTTCTCGTTGCGATAGATTTCGAGGGTCGCCAGACCCGCAGCCGCAGCCACAGGATGACCGGAGTAGGTGTAGCCGTGGAACAGCTCGATGGCCCCCTTGCCTGCCGCCATCATGTCGTCATAAATGTGCTTCTGCACCAGCACCGCGCCCATGGGGATAGCGCCGTTGGTCAGCCCCTTGGCGCAGGTGATCATGTCGGGGATGACATCGAACTCCTGCGCGGCGAAGGGGGAACCGAGGCGGCCGAAACCGGTGATCACCTCGTCAAAAATCAGCAGGATGCCGTGTTTGGTGCAGATCTCCCGCAGCCGCTTGAGGTAGCCTTTGGGGGGCATCAGCACGCCGGTACTGCCAGCGATGGGCTCGACGATCACCGCCGCGATATTGCTGGCATCGTGCAGAAAGACGATCTTCTCCAGCTCGTCGGCCAGCGCCACATCCTCCTCGGGCAACCCTTTGGTGAAGGCGTTTTTGGCGATGTTGAGGGTATGGGGCAGATGATCCACCCCGGTCAGCAGGGAGCCGAACCACTTGCGGTTGCCGGGAATGCCCCCCACCGAGATACCGCCAAAACCGACCCCGTGATAGCCACGCTCGCGGCCAATCAGCCGGGTACGGGTGCCCTGACCGCGAGCCCGCTGCCAAGCCAGCGCGATTTTGAGCGCGGTATCGACCGACTCGGAGCCGGAGTTGGTGTAGAAGATGTGGCCAAACCCCTTGGGAGCGATCTCCACCAGCTTGTTGGCCAGCTCGAACGGCAGCGGGTGGCCCATCTGGAAAGTAGGGGCAAAATCGAGGTGGGAAATCTGCTGGGAGACCGCCTCGGCAATCTCGCGCCGACCATGGCCCGCGTTGCAACACCAGAGTCCGGCAGTGCCATCCAGTATCTTGCGGCCATCCTCTGAGTGATAATACATCCCCTCCGCCGACTTCAGGATGCGCGGCGCCGCCTTGAACTGCTGGTTGGCGGTGAACGGCATCCAGAAGGCGGACATGTCGGAGGGGGTATTGATGTCGCTGATCGGTTTCATGGTCACCTCATCCTTAAGGTGTTTAGCAACTATCGGCCATTGCCTATTAAATTAAACACCTGAATCCTTAAAAAAGGGCTCATTATGGCCCTATCTGATCTCACCCCAACTAGCTGTGCTAAACGGGGTGGTATAAGATATTTAACACAAATTTAATAATAGTAAACAGTCAAGGAGTGTCTATCGATGGATATCGGCCACCGCCTCAAGGCGGTTCGCACCAAAGCCGGCCTCTCCCAGCGCGAGCTGGCCAAACGCTCCGGCGTAACCAACGGATTCATCTCCCAGATCGAGAAAAATCAGGTGAGCCCGTCGGTTGCCTCCCTGCGCAAGGTGCTGGAAGGGATCCCCATGTCGCTGGCCAGCTTCTTTACCGACGAGACCGAAATGGACTCCGAAGTGGTCTTTCGCGCCGCCGATATGCCGGATCTCGGCACCCATCCCATCAGTTACCGACTGGTAGGCCACAGCCGTGCCAACCGCGCCATCGGCATGATGCAGGAGATCCTGCCTGCCGGAGCCGACACCGGTGACGACATGCTGAGCCACGAGGGTGAAGAGTGCGGCATCGTCATCAAGGGCGAGGTTGAGGTGACCGTCGGCGAGCAGATCTACCTGCTGACGCCGGGCGATGGCTACTACTTCGACAGCCGAACCCCCCACCGTTTTCGCAACGTGGGCGAGCAGGAGTGCGTGCTGATTTCAGCCAATACTCCCGCCAGTTTCTAACTGACTGGCATCGGTTAAAAACAGCCCAATGTTTAATGAATTGTTACAAAATGGATTTACAAGCGGCAGGATGTTTAGCATATTGATACGCGGATAGTGACTTTTGCCGGTTCAAGGAGTGAACATGAGTGACCTGACCCTGGCCCAGTGGCAACACAAGGCCTCCCACCTGACCCTGCCCTCGCAAGCCTTTATCGATGGCAGCTATCGGGATGCCATCAATGGCGCCACCTTCGACTGCATCAACCCGGCCAACGGCAAGCTGCTGACCAAAGTGGCCGCCTGCGACGCCGCCGATGCCGAGTTGGCGGTACAGGCCGCTCGTGCCGCATTCGATGATAAACGCTGGAGCGGCCTGCCACCGAAACAGCGCAAGCAGATCATGCAGCGCTTCGCCGAACTGATGCGCCTCAACAAACTGGAGCTGGCGCTGCTGGAGTCGCTGGACATGGGCAAACCTATCGGCGATGCCATGGGCTATG
Source organism: Aeromonas sp. SCS5 (assembly GCF_001887375.1). Classification (NCBI taxonomy): domain Bacteria; kingdom Pseudomonadati; phylum Pseudomonadota; class Gammaproteobacteria; order Aeromonadales; family Aeromonadaceae; genus Aeromonas; species Aeromonas sp. SCS5. Next base: position 54,607 of record NZ_LFCS01000011.1, on the reverse strand, counting down.
ACGCTCCGGCCGCTGCCAACTGCATCGCCTGGAACGCCGAAGCGATCGACAAGATTTACGATCAGGTCGCACCGGTCGAGGAATCGGCACTGGCGCTGGTAACCCGCGAACCACTCGGGGTGGTCGCCGCCATCGTGCCGTGGAACTTCCCGCTGGTGATGGCCTGCTGGAAGCTGGGCCCGGCGCTCGCCACCGGCAACTCGGTGATCCTCAAGCCTTCCGAAAAGTCCCCCCTGACCGCCCTGCGCATCGCGGGTCTGGCCAAGGAGGCGGGTATTCCCGACGGCGTATTCAACGTGCTGCCCGGCTTTGGCCATACCGTAGGCGAGGCGCTGGCCATGCACATGGATGTGGATTGCATCACCTTCACCGGTTCCACCAAAATCGGCAAGCATCTGGTGGAGTGCTCTGGCAAGTCCAACCTCAAGCGCGCCTTTATGGAGTGCGGCGGCAAGAGCCCCAACATCATTCTGGCTGACGTGCCCGATCTGGACGCTGCCGCCAGAAGCGCCGCAGGTGCCATCTTCTACAACCAGGGCGAGGTATGTACCGCCGCCTCCCGGCTGCTGGTGCAAAACAGCATCAAGCCGCAATTTATGGAGCGACTGCTGGCCCATGCCCGCGAGTGGATCTCGGCCAACCCGCTCGACCCCGCTACCCGCATCGGCGCCATGGTGGATCACATCCAGATGGAGCAGGTGCTGCGCTATATCGAAATTGGCAAACAGGAGGGGGCCAAGCTGCTGCTGGGGGGCAACCGCACCAACACAGTGAGCGGCGGCTTCTATATCGAACCCACTATTTTCGATGAAGTCACTCCGCAGATGCGTATCTTCCGCGAGGAGATCTTCGGCCCGGTGCTGGCTGTGACCGGCTTCGATACGCTGGAGGAGGCTATCGCGCTCGGCAACGATACTGACTACGGACTGGCCGCGGCAATCTGGACGGCGGATCTCAACAAGGCGGTCAAGGGCTCACGCGCCCTGCGCGCCGGCACCGTCTTCGTCAACAACTGGGATGGCGGCGACATGACCATGCCGTTTGGCGGCTTCAAACAGTCCGGCAACGGTCGCGACAAGTCGCTGCACGCGCTGGAGAAATATACCGAGCTGAAAAGTACCTGGATCCAGCTCGAATAAGGGGATAAACAGCCATCATCATCAGCTAGGGGGGAGAAATCCCCCCTTTTGCATTTCGGTCTTCCATCAGGCGGCACAATCGATATAATCATCAAATAAGCAAGCCATTAAATATAAAGACAAAAATGCTATTTTTTCTGGGAAGTGTCCTGTTTCTGGTGATCGGTTTGCCCCTGCTCTTCTTCGTGCTGGGGCACGGCGAGGCCTACGTGACCTGGGGCCCCTGGATCTCCGCTATCGCCCTGATGCTGTGGCTGTTGATGGATGTGGACAAGATCCGCCGCGGTAAAGGCTGATCCCCCTCCTCCCCCAGACTTCGCTTTATTCGCTTCTTTCCCCGCACAAGGATCGCTACACTGATTTCTTGCGATGTTTTTCCAACATCTGCACTCCAGTGAAGGCTATCTGCATGTCGCAACAGACCCAGCGCGAGGGGATCATCTACGCCCTGAGCGCCTATACCCTATGGGGCATAGCCCCGATCTATTTCAAAACCATTGCCGCCGTGCCGGCCATCGAGATCCTCACCCACAGGGTGATCTGGTCCTGCGCCCTGCTGATGGTACTGGTACTGCTGGGCCGCCAGTGGCACAAGGTGCAGGCGGTGCTGCGTCGGCCGAAAGTGCTGCTTACCCTCGCCTTTACCTCCTTCACGGTGGGGGGCAACTGGCTGCTCTTCATCTGGGCCATCAACAATGGCCATATGCTGGATGCCAGCCTCGGCTACTACATCAATCCGCTGTTCAACGTGCTGCTGGGTATGTTGTTCCTGAGCGAGAAGCTGCGCCGCCTGCAGTGGTGGGCGGTCGCCCTCGCCTTTATCGGGGTGGCAATCCAGCTCATCGCCTTCGGCTCCCTGCCCTGGATCGCGCTGGTGCTGGCCTCGAGCTTTGCTCTGTATGGTCTGGTGCGCAAAAAGCTGGCCCTCGATGCACTCACCGGCCTGCTGCTGGAGACACTCATCATGCTGCCAGCGGCCGCCTTCTACCTGTGGGGCATCGCCGACAGCCCGACCAGCCACATGACGGAGAACGGCTGGCAGCTCAACCTGCTGCTGATCGCCGCCGGCGCCGTCACCACGGCTCCACTGCTCTGCTTCACCGCGGCGGCCACCCGGCTCAAGCTCTCCACCCTGGGTTTCTTCCAGTACATAGGCCCCAGCATGATGTTCATCCTGGCCGTCACCCTTTACGGTGAGGCGCTGGCAATGGACAAGCTCATCACCTTCGCCTGCATCTGGAGCGCGCTGGTGATTTTTACGCTGGATGGGCTGCGCAGCGGCAACACCAAGTCTGCACCGACCAAAGAGTAAACCCTGTCATCCTGCCCCGGCCGTCGTGCCGGGGCAAACCTCGGCAGCAGAACTTTTCTCATCATCTCACGCCAGTCACGATTGAATCACCTTCCTGATAATGACGCTATGCTATCCATGGACAACACCGCATGGAGGCATCATGTTCAGGCAAATTCACGACCGTTCACTGCTCTTTAGCCAGCTGCTTGGGGTGCTGGTCATTATCGTACTGATATCAATCAGTTTTTTTGGTCTCTATTCGCTCAGGAGTGCAGCCGACCAGATGGGACAAGGCAAGGACGTGGTCGCCGACATCCTGCCACCTCCGCTCTACCTCATCGAATCCCAACTGCAGGTCTATACCCTGCTCCATGCCAAACCGGAGGAGCGGGAGGGGTTGCTACAGACTCTCGCTCGCCTGCAAAAGGAGTTCGAAGAGCGCAACCGCTTCTGGCAGGAGAGCAACCTGAACGAGCCACTCAAGCTGCTGCTATTGGGGGAACAGAAACAGCAGGGGGAGCTGTTCTGGCAACTGCTCAATACGCAATTTGTACCCGCAATCAAGACAGGCGATTTGGTACAGGCGGGTGCCATCGCCGCACGCCTGCGAACCCTCTATAACGCCCACCGGATCGGAGTGGATGCCACCGTCATCAGCGGCAACCAGTATGCCGCCGAGCAGATGGCCCATCTCGCCAGTACAACCCGGCTCTGCTATGGCTTGTTGCTGTGCGCTGCTCTGCTGGGCGGCGGACTCATCTTCTGGCTGGGGCGCCCCACCCAGCAGCGACTGATGGCCGCCGGCAAGGCCACCGCCGCCATTGCCGAAGGGGAATTGAACCGTCCCATGCCGGAACCTGGCCTCGATGCCATCGGCGAGCTAATCCGCCAGATCGGAACCATGCGCGATCAGCTTGCCACCCTGGTCGAGTCGCTGCAGCGCAGCGCCAGCACTCTCGATGATCGTGCCACCAACCTGACGTCGATGGCACAACGGTACACCGATGACAGCCAGGCGCAGGTCGGGGCAGCTCAACATATCGAACAGGCTATCGAACAGCTCACTCACTCCATTGAGCAGGCGGGTAACCAACTCCATCAAGTGGGGGAGCGAACCCTCCAGTCAGCCGAGCGGGCACAAGAAGCATCGCGCGCCATGCGCACCGTGGAGCAGGTGATCGATGAGCAAGCCACTGGAGTAAAGCGGGTATCCAGCACCATTTCAGATCTGGCTGGCCTTTCGCAGCAGATTGCCGGGCTGGCTGGCGCCATTCACGATATTGCGGAGCAGACCAATCTGCTGGCGCTCAACGCCGCGATTGAAGCAGCCCGGGCAGGCGAACAGGGGCGCGGTTTTGCCGTCGTGGCCGATGAAGTCCGCTCGCTGGCGACCCGCACCGGCAGCGCCACTACCGAGATCAATACCATCATCGGCAAGATCCAGGATGTCAGCCAGCGCGCCGCCAACGAGATGGATACCGAACTGGCCCGGGTCGAACAGGCAGTCACCCACGCGGTGACAGCACGCCAGAGCGTCGCCCAGATAGAACAGAGCTGCGAGGAGGTCAATCAGCGCATCGCTCAGGTCGATCAACTGATAGGCGATGAAACCCGGCTTGTGCAGGGGATCCATCATCAGGTTAGCGAACTGTCCCGACTGGCAACCGAGGTAAATCAAAACGCCAGCCACGCCGCCGAAGAGGCGACCATGGTGGCCCAGCATGCCCGCATCCTGACCAAACAGACCCGTCATTTCCATCTCGACACCCTGCAGCACTGAATCACCCGGCCGGCCATAGTCGAGCGACTCCACCACCCATCTTTTCAATCACTGGCAAAATGGGTGGTGTTGGGCTCCATGAGGGAATAGGATCCGCCCCTTCAATAACCAACTACAAGGATCAACTGGCATGAATCGAAAATGGTCGCTCCCCATCGTGGCAATCGCGGGGGGAGCGTTACTCTGGCTCGGCAACACCTTTGGTATGAAATGGGCTCTGATGGCCCTGATCGGATTTGGCTTCGGCTTCACCCTCTCCTTCAGCCGCTTCGGCATCGTGTTCGGTTGGCGCGAGATGCTGACCAAGCGCAACAGCTACTATGTGCGGGTTCACCTGCTCACCATCGCCATCGAAATTCTGCTGTTCACCACCTTCCTCTCCTTTAGCCACGCCCTGTTTGGCGATGCCATGGTGGGTAACGTGATGGCTATCGGCATTCCTTTCATCGTCGGTGCCTTCCTGTTCGGCATCGGCATGCAGCTGGCTGGCGTCTGTGCCACCGGTACTCTTTATTGCTGCGGCGAGGGGCAACCCCGCTTCTGGCTGGTGCTGATCTGCTACGGCATCGGCACCCTCATCAGCAACCAGTTCCGCCCCGAACTGGAGGCCACCTTCTCCAGCCATGTAGTGCTGGCCAAGGACCTGACCGGCAATATCTGGAGCGGCATGCTGCTCAACCTGGCGCTGGTCGCCGCGCTGTTCCTGCTGTTTCGCAACAGCGAACTCAAGCGCACCGGCGAGCTCAAGCCCCTCTTCAGCGGCGGCAACCTGTTCTGGCGCGATGGCCGCTTCACCGTGCTGACCGGCGGCATCATCATCGCCATACTCAACTCCACTGTCGTCGCCCTGCACGGCTCGGCCTGGACCATCACAGGCGCCGTCTATGACATGGCGCTGCGCGGCGCCTCCCTGTTCGGCCTGTTCGAGGGCAACCCCAAGCTGGCCCAGCCACTCTTCATCAACCCCATGGTCGGCATGTTCTGGCTCGGCATTCTGGGGGCCATGCTGGCACGTTGCATCAGCGGTGGCGGCAACTTCGCCCCGATGCGGATCGGCAACAGTCTGGCATCCATCCTCGGCGGCCTGCTGATGGGGATGGGCGCCATGTACAGCGCCTGCAACCTCGGCGGCTTCTTCGACGGCACCGCCTCAGGCAGCCTGCACGGCTGGGTCTGGATGCTGATGGCCCTCGCTGGCAGCCTGATCGGCATCCGCCTGCGCCCGCTGTTCAAGCTCTGAGTCACAGACCTTTACTCGCCAACAAGGGAGTCGGGTCACACCAAATAGAGAGAGCCAGTCCGCTTGCGCGGGCTGGCTCTCTTTTTTCTGTCGCGCCGGGATCACACCGGCCCGTCAGCTAGCACGTCATCAGAACCACTGGCCGTGGCGCTTGATGTAGATGGTCTTGACGGTCTGGGTCAGCCCCATGTAGGCCAGCATGGTGATCACCAGCCACATGAAGTACTTGGGCCCATCCAGAGTGATGAAGCCGAAGTGCTCAGCCACAGGCGAGAAGGGCAGGTAGCAGCCGATGGCAATGGCGATCGAGGTGGAGAGCAGTACCGGCAGGGTAGCGGTACTCTGCAGGAACGGGATCTTGCGGGTACGCAGCATATGTACCACCAGCGTCTGCGACACCAGCCCCTCGATAAACCAGCCGGAGTTCATGATGGCCTGACCGTTGACCAGCGGATCCATGCTGCCGTTGGCGGTGGTATAGAGGGCACCGGCACCGAACACGAACCACATCAGGCAGTAGGTGCTGATATCGAACACCGACGAGGTCGGGCCAAGCCACAGCATAAAGCGCTTGATGTTGCTCGCCTCCCACTTGCGCGGCCGCTTGAGGAACTCGGGGTCCATCTTGTCCCACGGCAGCAGCATCTGGGAGACGTCATACACCAGATTCTGGATCAGCATCTGCATCGCCAGCATGGGTGCCCAGGGCAGCCAGGCGGAGGCGACCAGCACCGAGAAGACGTTGCCGAAGTTGGAGCTGGCGGTCATGTTGAGGTACTTGAGGATGTTGCCAAAGGTCTCGCGCCCCTTGATCACCCCCTCCTCCAGCACCATCAGGCTCTTCTCCAGCAGGATGATGTCGGCAGTCTCCTTGGCGATGTCGGCACCGCTGTCCACCGAGATCCCCACGTCCGCATCCCGCAGCGCCGGTGCATCGTTGATGCCGTCACCAAGGAAACCGACGGTATTGCCGTTGGCCTGTAGCGCCTTCACCACCCGCGACTTCTGCAGCGGGGTGAGCTTGGCGAAGATGGTGGTCTGTTTGACCGCTTCGCACAGCGCCACGTCGTCCATCCCTTCGATATCCTTGCCGAGCAGCGGCACGCCGGGCTCCAACCCCACATCACGACACACCTTGCTGGTGATGATGGGGTTGTCACCGGTCAGCACCTTGACCGCCACGCCATAGTCGTTCAGCGCGCGGATGGCTGGTGCAGCCGAATCCTTGGGCGGATCGAAGAAGGTGAGGAAGCCGCGCACCACCAGATTGACCTCGTCACTGGTGCGATAGCTCTGCTTGTGCTCGCCCGCCGGGATCTCGCGGGTTGCCACGATCAGCACCCGATACCCCTCGGCGTTGAACTCCTCGCTCTGGCGCAGCAGGGCACGGCGATCGGCGTCGGTCAGTGCGCGGATCTCCTTGCCATCGGCGATATGGCCGGAGACGGCCAGCATCTCTTCGACCGCCCCCTTGGAGACCATCAGCTGCTGGCCCAGATCGTCCTGCACAATGACTGACAGGCGACGGCGCACGAAGTCGAACGGCAGCTCGTCCACCTTGCCATAGTTGGTCGGCTTGCAGCTCTCACCCAGAGCATCGGCGTGTTCGATCACCGCGATATCCATCAGGTTCTTCATGCCGCTCTGATGAAAGCTGTTGAGCCAGGCCAGCTGCAGGATCCGGTCGTCCCGATTGCCACGCACGTCGTAGTGGTGCTCGAGAATGATCTTGTCCTGGGTCAGGGTGCCGGTCTTGTCGGTGCAGAGCACGTCCATGGCACCAAAGTTCTGCACCGAGTTGAGCCGCTTCACCACCACCTTGCGCTTGGCCATCGCCACCGCGCCCCGCGCCAGATTGGCGGAGACGATCATCGGCAGCATCTCGGGGGTGAGTCCCACCGCCACCGCCAGCGCGAAGGTAAGTGCCGACATCCAGTCGCCACTGCTGATGCCGTTGAGCATAAAGACGATGGGCACCATCACCAGCATGAAGCGGATCAGCAGCCTGGTGACGCTGTTTACGCCGCGATCGAAGCTGGTCTCGATGCGCTTGTGACTCACCACATTGCGGGCCAGCGAACCGAAGTAGGTATCACTGCCGGTGGCCACCACCACAGCACGGGCTGTACCGCTCACCACGTTGGTACCCATAAAGCAGATGTTGGGCAGATCGAGCATGCCGACATCGCCAGCACCGGAGCCTTCCGCCGACTTGCCGGCCACAGCGCCCAGAGTGTCGTACTTCTCGACCGGCAGTGCTTCGCCGGTCAGCACAGCCTGGCTGATGAAGAGATCGCGGGATTCGATCAGCTTGATGTCAGCCGGGATCATGTCCCCCGCCTGCAGGTGCACAATGTCACCGACCACCAGCTCGGTCATCGCCACCTCCTTGCGCTGGGGTGTCGCCCCCGGCGAGGGACGGCGCTGCACGGTGGCGGTATTGCGTACCAGTGACTTGAGCGCCTCGGCCGCCTTGGCGGAGCGATACTCCTGCCAGAAACGGAGCAGGCCGCTCAGGCTGACCATCACGCCGAGGATAATCACTTTGACCCAATCCTCGTCACCCGGCTCGGCCATCAGTACATCCATGACGTAGCTGACCAGACCCAGCGCGATCAGCACCATTACAAAGGGGTTCTTGAACGCCTGCAGCAGCTGGATCAGCGCATGGGGCGGCTTGTCGTGATTCACCTCGTTGAGACCGAACTCGGCCAGCCGATTGGCTGCCTCGGTCGCGGTCAGACCGTCGATGTTGCTGCGCACGGCGGTGAGGGTGTACTCGAGGGATTTGTCGGCCTCGTCGAGCACCCGGGAGGGGATTTTCTCTCTCTGCGTACCCGGCGCAACAAAGCCCTTCTGCTTGTGCCGGCTGGCGGTATGTTGTTGTTTCATGACTATTTATCCTGATTTTTACGCACAGGCGGGCCCCGTCGCGGGCCTGGCCTGACGTCAGTGCTGATATCAAAGGCTGTGAACCCAACACGCTACCGATGCGCTCAATCGCCGCGCACGGGGCGGCCCGTCAGACAAATGTCTGCCGTCGCGCTAACCAGCATGGTTGGGTCAGATCAGGGGTCAGGACACCGCATCCCGTCCCCGCTGGGGGATCAGGAGTGGGGAGGCGTGGACCCCGAGGGTCGAGGTTTGGGCTCTTCGGTCATCGGTTTTCCTCCGAGTTTGCCAGGGCGCATACCGGATACGGGTATCCGCCAGCAGTGCCAGTAAGTGATAACGAAAATCAGGATAACAATTGCGAACTACAAGATAATTGCGCGAGTCAAATAATGTCAGGCGTGTTTCATTTGGCCATTCACAGAAAAGTGACAGGCCATGAAATATATTTCAGCGGAAAATCAAAACCACCAAATATATATTTCACACACATCCAAGATATATTTGTTCGCAACCACGCCTATCGAAAACAGAGCCGTTTTCAATATGGTGGAATTCATCTTGTTCTTCGACGCCCGCTCGCGCTCCGGCTGCACAACGGCCAGTCAGATGCTGCTCGACGGCAACACGGACTTGCGGCGCAACAGGGGCGACGATGAAGCGTACGATTACATGATTCGCGAGGCGGTGCGGCTCGCAGATGAGCGGAACAATCCGGTTTGCAACGACAAACCCTGTTAAAACGGGGCCTTGGCTGTTGCGGGAGTCAGTGGTGACTCATTGAAATGCTGCACTCTAATGCTACGTTCGAGCAATCAGAGTGAGGAGGAAAAGAGAGAATATTCGGCCTCAGCTCTGGTAAACCCGCATCGCAATTTGCAATCGGCTACAACTGTCGCAGTCCATAATATTCATCCATCTGTTGATAACACGCAGGGATTCTAACCAAAAGGCTCTGCGGGAGCAAAGTTTAAATCGATATTTTTTCATCTATTTATTTACCTCCCATATCACCGATATTTTCCATATCGAAAATATTCGCTGATTCATTGCCTTGCACGACCTGTTGTCCATAAAAAAACGGGAGGCCAGGCCTCCCGCTTTTCTTGTCATCTTATTGAGCCGGATGGGAAACCCCTTCCAGATGGACTTCGACCCGGCGATCCGGTGCCAGACAGGCGATCAGCGCCTGTTTGGAGTGGCTGGCACAGCTGTTGCCAGTCACCGGATTGGCCTTGCCACGCCCCTCGACCCGAACCTTGTCGGCATAGAGTCCCTTGGCCACCAGATAGCTGGCCACGCTCTGGGCCCGCTTCTCGGAGAGGGCGAGGTTGTAATTGTCGGAACCGATTCGGTCGGTGTAGCCGATCACCGTTGCCACCCCGTCCTTCGGATTGGCTGCCACGATCTGGCTGAACAGAGCGTCGAGCGCCTCGCTGGCGGCCGGCTTGAGGGTCGCCTTGTTGAACTCGAACAGCACGTCGGAGCTCAGGCTGAACTCCTTGGGTGCTACCACCACGGCCGGAGCCGGCGCGGCAACTACCGGAGCTGGAGCCGGGGCGGCCTCCCCTTGCTGGCCGAAACGATAGAGCATGCCGAACGCCAGCAAGCCGTTGTCCAGCTCGATGCCTGAACGATCGATGGAGGTGTCGCCCAGCGGGGTGGTGTATTGGTACTCCAGCCGCGCCGCCCAGTTCTGGTCGATGGTGTACTCGGCCCCCAGCGCCCCGACAAAGGCGGCGCCATGTTTCTTGCCGGTGGCACTGCCTGCTGCACCACTGATCTTGCTGTCGGCCCAGGCATAGCCGCCACCCAGACGACCATAGAGATCAAGAGTGCTGGTCGCCGGGAAGCTGATCTTCATGGTGGCCTGCACCAGCTGGCTCTTCACCTCGCCATCGAGTGCCGTCGCCCCGCTGCCGCCGCTCATCTTGTACTTCCCGAGCCAGTCGTAGCCCAGTTCAAAACCGAGGTTGGGATTGAGCTGGTAACCGGCGAATGCACCCAGCCCCAGATCGTTCTTGTCCTCGCTGTTGTTGCCTACAGCATTGAAGTCACTGGCGATATCCTGGTTTTTATCTACACCGTAGTAGTTGGACCAACCGGCCTTGCCACCGGCATACCAGGTGTTGTCCTGAGCAGCCGCCTGCACGGCGCCCGCAGCCAGCAATCCGCCGACCAACACGGCAAGCATCGATTTATTCATGTTCAGCCTCTGCAATAAGTCGTTTAGGCGCCTGAATGCGCACTCTCCCTGTGTGAAGCCGTCAGGCGGCCTCGCCGCATTCAGGTTATCCCATCCGCAGGCAGCCTCAAATGACCAAGCCATCAGGAGTGTGAGCTTGCCTGCAATATCTGCGCTAAAAACAGCCAGTTAGCGGCCTGCCAATAAAAAAGGGAGGCCGACGCCTCCCTCCTTCTTTATCGCGATCACGCCATCAACTGGCCAGAAACAGCCGGTAGGCGGGGTCGTCGCTCACCTCTTTCCAGCCGTAGCCAATCTCGTGCAGGTAGTCGTGGAAGGCGGCCACGTCCTCGTCCGGCAGCTCGAAGGCGCAGAGCACCCGGCCATAGTCGGCACCGTGGTTGCGGTAGTGGAACAGGCTGATGTTCCAGCGACAGCCGAGGGTCTCGAGGAAGCGCATTAGGGCGCCCGGCTGCTCCGGAAACTTGAAGCTATAGAGCCGTTCACCGAGGGGCCGGGCCGGGCGGCCGCCAATCATGTAACGCACGTGGTTCTTGGCCAGCTCGCTCTCGGTCATGTTGACCACCGGGTAGCCGTTGCCGCCGAGCTGATCGATGATCTGGCCGAGCTCTTCGTCACCACCGGTGAGGCGCACCGAGACGAACAGCGACGCCTGCTCGGCATCGGCGTAGCGATAGTTGAACTCGGTCACCATGCGGGGGCCGAGCTGACGGCAGAAGTCGAGGAAGGCCCCCTTGCGCTCGGGAATAGTCACCGCCAGCATGCCCTCGCGCTTCTCGCCAATCTCGCAGCGCTCCGACACGTAGCGCAGGCTGTGGAAGTTGACGTTGGCGCCGGAGAGAATGGCCGCCATCCGCCCCCCTTTGACCTGCTCCCGCTCGCTGTAGGCTTTCAGACCCGCCAGCGACAACGCCCCCGACGGCTCGGCAATAGCGCGGCAGTCGTCGAAGATGTCTTTCAGCGCGGCACAGATCTGGTCGTTGGAGACTGTCACCACCTCGTCCAGATACTGGTTGCACAGGCGGAAGGTCTCCTCGCCGATGCGCTTGACCGCCACCCCGTCCGCAAACAGCGAGACCCGCTCCAGATTGACCGGCTCGCCGGCCGCCAGCGCGGCCTTGAGGCAGGCGGAGCCCTCCGCCTCCACCCCGATCACCTTCACATCCGGCAGCAGCTGCTTGATATAGACCGCCACCCCGGCTGCCAACCCGCCACCGCCCACCGGTACAAAGACGTGAGTGAGGTGGGTATCCTGCTCCAACAGCTCCTTGCCGATAGTGCCCTGCCCGGCGATCACCTCGACGTCGTCAAACGGCGGGATCAGGGTGTAGCCCTCCAGCTCGGAGAGGCGGCGACTCTCGCCATAAGCCTCATCGAAGCTGTTGCCAAACAGCATGACGTTGCCGCCCTGACGACGTACCGCGTCGATCTTGATGTCCGGCGTGGTCTTGGGCATCACGATGATCGCCTTGATGCCGAGCTTGGCGGCCGACAGAGCGACCCCCTGCGCGTGGTTGCCGGCAGAGGCGGCAATGACGCCGCGCGCCTTCTGCTCCTCGGTCAGGGTAGCGATCTTGTGGTAGGCACCGCGCAGCTTGAAGGAGTGGACCGGTTGCAGATCCTCTCGCTTCAGGCTGACGTGATTGCCGAGCCGCTCGGAGAGTTTCTTCAGGGTTTGCAAGGGGGTGACTCGCGCCGCCTCATAGACGGGTGAGAGCAGCACCTTGCGTAGATAATCAGCCGCAGAGACCATGGTTTATTCCCCCAGCATCGAGCGATCGCGCACCGCGCCCTTGTCGGCGCTGGTGGCGAACATGGCATAGGCGCGCAGGGCAAAGGAGACCTGACGCTGACGATCGAGCGGCTTCCAGCCCCGAGCCTCGACGGCGACACGGCGGGTAGCCAGCACGCTGTCGGCCACCTCCAGCACCATGCTGCGGGCCGGGATGTTGATGCTGATGATGTCGCCATCCTCCACCAGACCTATGGTGCCGCCAGAGGCTGCTTCCGGCGAGACGTGACCGATGGAGAGGCCCGAGGTACCGCCAGAGAAGCGGCCATCGGTGATCAGGGCGCACGCCTTGCCGAGGCCCATGGATTTGAGATAGGTGGTGGGGTAGAGCATCTCCTGCATGCCGGGGCCCCCTTTCGGCCCTTCGTAGCGGATCACCACTACTTCGCCTGCTTTCACGGTACCGTCGAGGATACCGTTTACCGCGCTCTCCTGGCTCTCGAATACACGGGCCGGGCCACGGAAGGTGAGGTTCTCCTCATCCACTCCGGCAGTCTTGACGATGGCGCCATTGACCGCGAGGTTGCCAGAGAGCACCGCTAGCCCCCCCTCCTGGCTGTAGGCGTTATCCAGCGAGCGGATGCACCCTTCGGCTCTGTCCAGATCCAGCTCCGGCCAGCGACAATCCTGACTGAACGCCTTGGTGGTGCGGATCCCAGCTGGGCCTGCGCGGTAGAAGTCCACCACCTCCTGACTGGGCTGGCGGCTGACATCATATTCATTGAGCTGTTCGACGAGGGAGCAACCCAGCACGGTACGGGCATCCCCATGCACCAGACCCGCTTTTTCCAGCTGGCCCAGAATGGCGACCACGCCACCGGCGCGGTGCACATCTTCCATATGGTATTTCTGGGTGGAGGGCGCCACCTTGCAGAGCTGCGGCACCTTGCGGGACATGCGGTCGATATCAGCCATGGTGAAGTCGACGCCCGCCTCCTGCGCCGCTGCCAGCAGGTGCAGCACGGTATTGGTGGAGCCACCCATGGCGATGTCGAGCGCCATGGCGTTCTCGAATGCCGCCTTGGTGGCGATGTTGCGCGGAAGTGCCGAAGCATCGTCCTGCTCATACCAGCGCCTGGCCAGAGTCACGATGCGCTGACCCGCCAGCTTGAACAGCTGCTCGCGGTCGCTGTGGGTCGCCAGCATGGAGCCGTTGCCCGGCTGGGAGAGGCCGAGCGCCTCGGTCAAACAGTTCATGGAGTTGGCGGTAAACATGCCGGAGCAGGAGCCGCAGGTGGGGCAGGCACTGCGCTCCACCTGTTCGCTCTGGGAGTCCGACACCTTGGGGTCGGCGCCCTGGATCATGGCATCTACCAGATCCAGCTTGATGATCTGGTCGGAGAGCTTGGTCTTGCCCGCCTCCATCGGGCCGCCGGAGACGAAGATCACCGGAATGTTGATGCGCAGGGCCGCCATCAGCATCCCCGGGGTGATCTTGTCGCAGTTGGAAATACAGACCATGGCGTCGGCGCAGTGGGCGTTGACCATATACTCCACCGAATCGGCAATCAGCTCCCGCGATGGCAGGGAGTAGAGCATGCCACCGTGGCCCATGGCGATGCCGTCATCCACGGCGATGGTGTTGAACTCCTTGGCGACGCCGCCCGCAGCTTCGATCTCGCGCGCCACCAGTTGCCCCAAGTCCTTGAGGTGGACGTGGCCCGGCACGAACTGGGTAAAGGAGTTGACCACGGCGATGATGGGCTTGCCGAAATCCTGATCGGTCATTCCGGTGGCACGCCACAGGGCGCGGGCCCCGGCCATGTTACGTCCGTGGGTGGTGGTGGCGGATCTCAACTTCGGCATGTCTCTACTCCCTGAATGCCCATATGGGCTCGATGCGTTATGCGGTAATGATACGAGTGGATCGGAATCGATCCTGGTGAAGACTCCTATGGGAAGCACTCACCGGAAGCGACTCGGGGAGGCACAGCGCCTCCCCTCTCTCATCAGTCATTGACGGGCGTCAGCCAGCCCCACTTGTCCTCGGTCTTGCCATTGAAAAGGCCGAAGAAGGCGTTCTGCAGCTGCTCGGTCACCGGGCCACGGCTGCCAGCGCCTACCTTCATCCGATCGACGGAGCGCACCGGGGTCACCTCGGCGGCGGTACCGGTCATGAAGATCTCGTCTGCGACGTACAGCGCCTCGCGGGGCAGCGCCTGCTCGCGCACCTCATAACCGAGATCGCGGGCCAGCGTCATGATGGTGTCACGGGTGATGCCGGGCAGGATGGCGGCAGTAGCGGGCGGGGTGAACAGCACGCCATTCTTCACCAGGAACAGGTTCTCACCCGCCCCTTCGCTCAGATAGCCGTTCACGTCCAACGCCAGCCCCTCGGCGAAGCCGTTGCGCTTGGCCTCGCGGCTGATCAGCTGGGAGGACAAATAGTTGCCGCCCGCCTTGGCGCCGGTGGGAATGGTGTTGGGAGCGAGCCGGTTCCATGAGGTGACGCACACATCCACCCCGTTTTTCAGCCCCTCCTCCCCCAGATAAGCGCCCCACGGCAGAGCCGCGACCATCAGATCTGCCTTGGCATCCAGCGGCGGATGCAGCCCCAGCCCCACGTTGCCGACAAAGGCCAGCGGGCGCAGGTAGCCGCTCTTCAGGCCGTTCTCGCGCACCACGGTGCGGCAGGCTTCATTCACTTCGGACTCGCTGTAGGGGACATCCATCCAGTAGATCCTGGCGGAGTCGAACAGGCGGCGGGTATGCTCCTGCAGACGGAAGATGCAGGTGCCCTTGGGGGTATCGTAGGCGCGTACCCCCTCGAACACCGAGGAGCCATAGTGCAGGGCGTGGCTCATCACGTGTATCTGGGCATCCTGCCAGGGCACCAGTTTGCCGTTGAACCAGATGTATTGGGGGTGAGTGGCGGATTGGGAAGGCTGTGACATTGGCTTGGCTCCTTAAGCTCTGATCCGGGGTTGCTGTTCCAGTGCATCGACCCGGGAAACGTCCACCAGCTTCACCAGCTGGCTCCACAACTGCTGGATGGGACGCACCGACTCGACAGTAACCGTGATCCGCAGCTGTTGGCAATCCTGCTCCATGTTGAGGGCGCAGAGATTGAAGCCGCGGTGACGCACCACCCGCAGCACCCGCTCCATCACTTCCGGTCTGGGCTGGGCATGGATATGCAGGGTGTGTTGTGCAAATGCTGGCTGGGCAAGGGTGTGCGGGTTCATGGGCGTTGCTCCATCATCTGGTGGTTGGCGACTCCCGGCGGAACCAGGGGCCAGACGTTTTCTTCCTCTGAAATGGCCACATGCAGCAGGTAGGCACTCTCGCTTGCCAGCAGGCGATCGAGGGCTCCGGCTATCTGCTCCTTGCATGTGATGGTCTCACCCGGAATGCCGAAAGCGGCAGCCAGGGCGACGAAATCGGGGTTGTCGGAGAGGATGGTCTCGCTGTAGCGGCCGTCGAAGAACAGCTCCTGCCACTGGCGCACCATGCCGAGGCGCTGGTTATCCAGCAGCACCATCTTCACCTTGAGCTGAGCGCGGCGGATGGTGCCGAGCTCCTGCACGTTCATCATGAAAGAGCCGTCACCGCTTACCAGCACCACTTCATCCTCTGGGCGCGACATCCTGGCGCCGATGGCGGCGGGCAGACCGAACCCCATGGTGCCGAGACCGGCGCTGGAGAGGTGGTTGCGCGGGCTGGTGAAGCGCATGTGCTGGGCCACCCACATCTGGTGCTGACCCACGTCGCAGGCGACCACGCTGCTCTCCGGCAACTTGGCAGATAGCTGTTTGAGCAGAGCCGGGGCATAGATGGCCTGACCCGGGTGGTCGTAGCGAAATGCGTATTCGCGGGCCATGGCGGCGCAGTGTTCACGCCAGGGGGCGATGTCGAGAGTCATGGCGAGGCGCGGCAGCACCTGTTTGAGATCCGCGGTGATCCCCACCTCGGCGGCACGGCGCTTGCCGAACTCGGCGGCATCCACATCGAGATGGATCACCTTCGCCTCGGGGGCAAACTCCTCCAGCTTGCCGGTCACCCGATCATCGAAACGGGCGCCCACCACCAGCAGCAGATCGCACTGCTGCACCGCATAGTTGGCCGCCTTGGTGCCGTGCATGCCGAGCATGCCCAGATAAACGGTACTGTCGGGGTCGAGCGCGCCAATCCCCTTGAGGGTGGTGACCGCAGGCATGCCGGTGACGGCAGCAAAGTCACGCAACTGCTGCTCGGCATTGGCCATGCCCACTCCGCCACCGACGTAGAGCACCGGACGCTCGGCGGCAGCCAGCAGGGTGCGGGCTGCGGTCAGCTCCGAGGGGGTGAGCGCTTCCGGCTCTTCCACCGCAAACAGCGGGCTCTGGGGCGGCACGGCAGCCAGCTGCACATCCTTGGGGAGGTCGATCAGCACAGGCCCGGGGCGACCTTCAGTGGCGATGGCGAAAGCTTCTGCCAACACCCGCCCCAGATCGGCGGCATCAGTCACCATAAAGGAGTGCTTGGTGCAGGAGAGGGACATGCCGAGCACGTCGACCTCCTGAAATGCATCGGTGCCGATGGCGGAACAGGGCACCTGACCGCTGATGGCCACCAGCGGCACCGAATCGAGCAGCGCCTCCGCCAAACCGGTCACCAGATTGGTGGCGCCGGGGCCGGAGGTGGCGATGCAGACCCCCACCTGACCGGAGGCGCGGGCATAACCGACCGCAGCCATGGCGGCGCCCTGCTCGTGGCGACAGAGCTGATGGGCCAAACCACCGTCATACAGGGCATCGTAGACCGGCATGATGGCCCCGCCCGGGTAACCAAACACCTGGGTCACACCCTGTTTCTTGAGAGCCTGTACCAAAAACTGCGCGCCGTTCATGTGGAAAATCCTGTCCTTTGGTCGAAAAAAAACCCCCGGGCTGTGAGGCTCGGGGGTCGCTTGTTTCGTTCTGTCCGGTGGTGGGTCTATCCCTTGTTCCGTGCAGCTAAACGAGCCCCGAGCGGTGAGATAATAATCACCACTAGGACCACAATAATGCTGACGAAACGGGAGGCCATGTTCATAGTTACAACCGGAAATCCTGTGAAATTGGGGCGGTTTCTACCGCGAATGGCTATTAGAACTAGCACGGTGATTTTTATTGGGCAAGCCTTTTTTCTGTGACAACCCACTGATTTTGGCTATTCCTCAGCCGGAACTATGGAATAAAAAACCAACAATAAGCAGTTAGTCAGAACATATATCAACTCAAGGACGGGATTTATGTCATTAGCTGTGGTTTATAGCCGTGCCAGCCTCGGGATCGCGGCCCCGCAAGTTACAGTGGAAGTCCACCTCTCCAACGGCCTGCCCGCCTTCAACATGGTCGGCCTGCCGGAAACCTCGGTGAAAGAGTCGCGGGATCGGGTGCGCAGTGCCCTGCTCAACGGCAACTTCGAGTTCCCGAGCAAACACATCACGGTCAATCTGGCCCCCGCCGATCTGCCCAAGGAGGGGGGCCGTTTCGATCTGGCCATCGCCATCGGCATTCTCGCAGCTTCAAAACAAATACCTGCAAAATACCTGCTTGATCACGAATTTTTAGGCGAGTTGGCCCTGACCGGCGAGATCCGCCCCGTGCTCGGTGTGCTGCCCGCCGTGCTCGCCTGCCGGGATGCGGGGCGTACCCTGCTGGTACCGCGGGAGAACGGCCCCGAAGCCTCGCTGATCCAGGATGCCGAGGTGCGCACCGCTCACCAACTGTTGGCCGTCACCGCCTGGTTGGCCGGCCAGTACGAACTGCCGCTGCCGGATCAACAAAGCGCGGAGAGCCTGCCCGATGTACCGGATCTGCAGGATGTGATCGGCCAGTCACAGGCCAAGCGGGCGCTGGAGATCGCCGCCGCCGGCAGCCACAACCTGCTGTTCATCGGCCCGCCCGGAACCGGCAAGAGCATGCTGGCGAGCCGTCTGCCCGGCATTCTGCCGCCGCTGAGCGAGCAGGAGGCGCAGCAGACCGCCGCCATCCACTCCATCGGGGGCCTCACTCCGCGCGCCGGCCACTGGCACCACAGACCGTACCGCACACCCCACCACAGCGCCTCGGCGGTGGCGCTGGTGGGCGGCGGCAGCCACCCGCGGCCCGGCGAAATTTCGTTGGCCCACAACGGAGTGCTTTTTCTCGACGAGCTACCCGAATTCGAGCGCAAGGTGCTCGACTCCCTGCGCGAGCCACTGGAGACGGGCCACATCACCATCAGCCGGGCCGCCCGTCAGGTGGATTTCCCCGCTCGCTTCCAGCTGGTCGGCGCCATGAACCCCAGCCCCTGCGGCCACTATGGTGACGGCCAGACCCGCTCCAGCCCGGATCAGATCCTGCGCTACCTCGGCAAACTCTCCGGCCCCTTTCTCGACCGTTTCGACCTGACGGTGGAAGTGCCGCTGCTGCCCAAGGGGAGCCTGACCGGCAAGGCGGAGCGGGGGGAGTCGAGCCAGCAGATCCGTGATCGGGTGCTGGCGGCACGGGAGCGGATGCTGAGCCGCAACGGTAAGCTCAACAACCTGCTGGATAGTCGCGAAATAGAGGATATTTGCCGACTATCACCGCAAGATGCCGAATTTTTGGAAAGTGCTATCCAGAAGCTGGGGCTCAGCATCAGGGCCTGGCACCGCATCCTGCGGGTGTCGCGTACCATCGCCGATCTGGTCGGGCAACCCGCTATCGGCAAGGAGCATCTTATCGAGGCGCTCGGCTACCGGGCCATGGATCGGCTGCTATCGCGACTGCGCAGCAGCTGACAGAAGGGAAAGGGTGAGTCCAACCCCGTAACGGCTCTGAATGGTCTCACGGGCCATCGGCTGATATTATGGCCACAGATCTGACCACTTGATGGCCCTTTATCGACAGCAAGACGGACCCGACTCATGCCCAACAAGCTGATAGAGCGACTGCGCGGCAGCCTCTCCACCCTGCTCTATTTTTTCAACACCCTCTTCTGGTTTGTTCCCATCTTCTCGCTGGGTCTGCTCAAACTTCTGCTCCCCATCAAGGGGTGGCGTACCCTCTGCAACTGGCTGCTGGATGGTTGTGCCAGCTGCTGGATCGGTTTCAACAATCTGATCCAGAAAACCATCATCAGAACCCCTTTCGATGTGGTCGGAGTGGACAAAGGGCGCCGGAATGAGTGGTATATGGTGATTGCCAACCATCAATCCTGGGTCGACATACTGGTACTGCAGCGGGTTTTTAACCAAAAAATTCCCTTCCTGAAGTTTTTCCTCAAGAAAGAGCTGATTTGGGTACCTTTTCTCGGTCTGGCATGGTGGGCGCTCGACTTCCCCTTCATGCGGCGATATTCCAGGAAATTTCTGGAAAAGCATCCCCATCTGAAGGGAAAAGACATAGAGACAACCCGTAAAGCCTGTGCCCGGTTCCGCCACATTCCAGTGAGTGTGATGAACTTCGTCGAAGGTACCCGCTTCACCAAGGGCAAACATCAGAAGCAGGGTTCGCCCTATCGTCACCTGCTCCATCCGCGCGCAGGCGGCATCGCCTTTACTCTGGCCGCCATGGGTGACCAGTTGCATCAACTGGTGGATGTCACCATCGCCTATCCGGACGGCATTCCCAGCTACTGGGATTTCATGTGTGGCCGGGTCGGGCAAATCAAGGTTCAGATCCGCTATTTGCCGATCGACCGCAAACTGGTGGGGGATTACTTCAATGACCCCGAGTTCCAACAAGAGTTTCAGCAGTGGCTGAACGGGATCTGGCACGAAAAAGACCAGACCCTGAACCAGCTGCTGGCAACCAAGGCGCAGTAAATACTCATGTTATCCATGCTTCCCGGCCCGCTGGTGCTGATCATCAGCGCCGGCCTGACCATTCTCTTTACCGCCTTGTGCGCCAGCCTGATCCTGCTGGTTTCGCTGGCAAAACTGCTGCTGCCGGTGCCAGCCTTTGGCCGCGCCTGCAGCCGCCTCAACAACCGCTTCATGCGCCTGTGGCTGGCCTGCAACGCGCTGGTGATCCGCCTCACCACCCGCATCGACTGGCAGGTGGAGGACAGCACCCGGCTGCGCAAGGATGGCTGGTATCTCATCATCAGCAACCACATGAGCTGGACCGACATCGTGGTGCTCGGCCACCTGTTCCGGGATCGGCTGCCGATGCCCAAGTTCTTCATGAAGCACGAGCTCATCTACATCCCGCTGTTGGGGCTGGCCTGCTGGGGGCTCGACATGCCCTTTATGCGCCGCTATTCGCGAGAATTTCTGTTAAGAAATCCGCACCTGCGCGGCAAGGATATCGAGACCACCCGCAATGCCTGCGAGAAGTTTCGCCACATCCCCACCACCGTCATCAACTTCGTGGAAGGGACCCGCTTCACCGAGCAGAAACGGGATGCTGCCCGCTCCCGCTATCGCCACCTGATGCCGCCCAAAGCGGCAGGACTGGCCTTTACGCTGGCAGCCATGGGGGAGCAGTTCGACAGCCTGATCAACGTCACCATCCGCTATCCGGACAACGCCGAGACCCCGTTCAAGGACTTCCTGATGGGACGGGTACAACGCATTCAGGTACGGATCGAAGAGCTGCCGGTGGATGAGGCGCTGGTTGGCGACTACTTCAATGACAAGCAGTTCAAGCGCGGTTTTCAGGAGTGGCTAAACCAGCGCTGGCAGGAGAAGGACGAGGTGCTGGAGGGGTGGCAGAGCGGTCAGGAGCCGCTGCCGGTGGCCGCCAAATCCGGGGATGCATCCAAAGAGAGCGCAGAAGCCAACTCAGCCAATTGATCCTCCGAGAACACTGCAATACCGTGGCGGCGCAGCAGGGCGGTGGTCTTGCCCTCGCCCGCCACAGAAACCCCTTTGAAGCGGCCGTTATAGATACGGCCGCTGCCACATGAGGGGCTCCCCTCTTTCAGCAAGGCGAAGCGAATACCCTGCGCCTGACAGATTTTAAGCGCCAGCTCGGCGCCGCGGTCAAACTCTTCAGTCACATCCAGCCCGCTCGCCGTCACTACCCGATCTCCCTGCCGTTCGGCAGGAGGACGCGGGGTCGGCAGACCACCCGCCACTTCGGGGCAAAACGCCAGAGCCCGCCCCTCGGCACCCAGCTCACTCAGCCAGTCGCTGACGATCCCCTTGCTTTGACCGTCGTAGCGCACAGGCTGGCCCAGCAAACACGCGCTGACCAGCACACGAACAGGGGATGCGCTCATGCTTCCGCTCCATGCATCACCTGATCGAACATCACGCAGCAGGGGCTTTCCAACCGGTAGAGAATGGCGGGGCGCTGCTTGCCGGTACGCTTGCGGCCGGTGTCCACCAGGATGTCAGCGCGGTGGATCCGCTTGCGAAAGGCGGCCGTATTCATGGGTGTTTGCAGGATGATCTCGAAGGCACGCTGCACCTCGGAGAGGGTGAACTCGGTACCCAGCAGTTGCAGCGGCAGAGTGCTGTAGCGGCTCTTGATGCGCAGCCGCTCCAGCCCCTTGGCGATGAGCTGGAGATGGTCGAAGGCGAGGCTCATGCCCGGCAGGGTCGAAACCGGATGCCAGCAACCGTGGCGGGTCTCCACTTCAGGCGCCACCAGACAGAGGTAAACCAGGGTGGTGGACCAGCCACGGGGATCCCGCTCCAGATTGCCGAGGGTGCAGACCTGCTCGCTGTAGCAGTCACCCAGCCCCCACTCCGCCAGCAGGCGGCGCTGGGCGGCGTCCAGATCCCGGTCCAGCGTCTCGTCGATGCGCAGGGCAGGCAGTTGCCAGCAGTTGGCAAAAGGGGGGCGATCGCGGGTCTCGAGCAGCAGTTCGAGCCGCTCCTCATGCAACCGCAGCACCACCATATCCAGACTCATTCTCAGCATCCCGATCGCCCTGCTCGCCTTCCATTAATGTTTGGTAGATAATATCACACGAATAGTATGTGCAGGAGCCAATCATGGGAACCGTCGCCAGTCTGGATATTGATGCGCAGAAGGGCTTTACCCCTCTCTGCCCGAACGAACTGCCCGTCGCGGGCGGGGATGATATTGTGGCGGCCCTCAACGCTCAGGCCACCCTCGCCAGCCTGCGTATCGGCAGCAAGGATGCCCACCCCGCCAATGCAGTCTGGGTGGCCAGCGAGCCTGCTACCATGCTGCAACCGCTTGATTTTCCTAACGCCGATCTCACCTGGCCGGTACACTGCGTCCCCGGCAGCAAGGGATTCGAGCTGCTCGACGGCCTGCCCGCCCCTATCGATTACGACTTCTTCATCTGGAAGGGAGTCGAGACTGACCTGCATCCCTATGGCACCTGTTTCCACGATCTGGCCGAGCGCCGCAGTACCGGCCTCATCGAATTCCTGCAAGCCCGTGGTGTCACCACTGTGCTGGTCGGCGGCCTCGCCACCGACTACTGCGTCAAGACCAGCGTGCTGCAACTGCGCCGCGCCGGTTTCCGGGTGATCGTCCACCTCGATGCCTGCCGTGGCATTGCGCCCGAGACGATTGCCAGCGCCCACACCCAGATGATCGAGGCTGGCGCCGAACTGGCCCAGACCCTGACCGATGTTCAACGCCTGCTGGACGCCTGATATGCCCCCTATCCTAACCAGCCTGCTCGACACCGACGCCTACAAGCTGCACATGCAGCAAGCGGTGTTTCATCGCTATCCGGATGCCGAGGTGGTGGCTGAATTCCACAGCCGCAACGAAGAGGACCTGCTGCCCATGATGGGGCAGATCGAGGAGCAACTGCGCCTCGCCGGCTCCCTGCGGCTGACCAAATCCGAGCACCACTTTCTGGCCGAGCGCCCCTTCTTCACCCCTGACTACCTCGACCATCTGCGCCGCAAGCCGCTCGACGCCTCCCTGCTGAAGGTGTTCGAACAGGATGGCCGCATCAATGTGCGGGTCGAGGGGCCGTGGCAGGATGTGATCCTGTGGGAGATCCCGGTGCTCGCCATCATCAGCGAGATGCGCAACCGCTTCCGCTATCCCCAGTTTGGCGTCAGCCACGCGCTGGAGCGGCTCGATCAGAAGATCGACAAGCTGGAGCGGGAGCTGAGTCGTGACGAGATGAGCGAGTTCAACCTCATCGACTTCGGCACCCGCCGCCGCTTCTCACACGCGGTACAGGATGCCGTGGTGGGTCGCCTCAAGGAGCGGCTGCCGGCGTTTCGCGGCACCAGCAACTACATGTTGGCCCAGAAGTACCAGCTGCCAGCCGTCGGCACCCAGGCCCACGAGTGGTTCCAGGCTCACCAGCAGCTCGGCTTCCCGCTCGAACACAGCCAGCGCGCCGCCCTCACCAGCTGGCTGGACGAGTTCACCGACCATCTCGGCATCGCCCTGACCGACTGCATCACCATGGATGCCTTCCTGCGCGACTTCGACTTCGAGCTGGCCAGCCGCTATCAGGGCTTGCGCCACGACTCCGGCGATCCCGTGGTATGGGGCGAGAAGGCGATCAGCCACTATCAGCGCCTCGGTATCGACCCTGCCGAGAAGACCCTGGTCTTCTCCGACGGCCTCAATCTCGACAAGGCGGTCGAGCTGTTCCGCCACTTCCGCGGCCGCATCAACACCAGCTTCGGCATCGGCACCAAGCTCACCTGCGACCTGCCCGGCGTCAGCCCGATGAACATCGTGTTCAAGCTGATCGAGTGCAATGGCGGCCCGGTTGCCAAGATCTCCGACAGCCCGGGCAAGACCCTCTGTCGGGATGCGGAGTTTATCCGCAACCTCAAGCAAGCGTTCCACGTCGGGGTCTGACCTGCCAGATTGCCAGAAAACAAAAAGCCCGCCGGCTTGCACCGGCGGGCTTTTTTATCAGCTCAAGAGTGGTCAGTCTTTCTTGGCCAGCAGGAATTTCACCAGCTGGTTGAACTGCTCCTGAGAGGAGATGGATTCAATCTTGATCATGTACTTGCCGTTCACCAGGAAGGCCGGTACGCCACGGATGTTGTAGCTCTCCATGTTGCGATCGAACTGGGAGACCATGCCGGACACGGCGAAGCTGTCGACGGCGCCGTCAAACTCTTCGGCCGGAACACCGTTAGCGACGAAGAGCTGCTTCACGTCATCGCGGCTCATCGGCGGCTGACGCTGAACATGGATCTTGTTGAAGATGGCCGGGGTCAGCTTGGCTTCGGCGTTGAGCAGGCTGGCAACAGCGTAGGCACGCTGCATCTCCGGGCCCATTTCACGACCGAGGAAACCGACCGGGTTCTTCTTCAGGGTGACGCCCTTGGGCAGCTCGGCTTTCATCTGCTCGACGATCGGTTCAAAGGTGGCGCAGTGCGGGCAGTAGTAGGAGAAGAACTCCATCACTTCCGGCTGGGCGGTACCAGTCTGTTTCACCACATCGTAATTGACGCCTTCCTTGAACTCGGGGGCGGCGTGAACCATGGGGATCATCAGCATGGCAGCAAGGAAAAATAGGATTTTTTTCATGATGTTTCCTGTTAAGGGATCACTGTGAGGCACGCCCGGCGAACCGAAGCAGTGCCAAGCCTATTGCGTCACCTCTGCCCAGTCAATGGCCAGAACAGGAGATTGAGTCCCTCTTGCCGCTCATTTCCTCCCCTCGCTGCCCACCGGTGATCAGGAGCGGCGACAGCCCGCGCATAACCCCTGCTGACTCATCCCTCAGCTACTCCGGCCAGCTGGCTCACCAGCCGGGCGTCAGAGTGAGTGGCGGAGCCTTGAGCGCCTCCAGCTGGTCGTGCAGGGTCGCTATCTGCTGGCGCCAGTAGTGATCGGTATTGAACCAGGGGAAGTGACGGGGGAAGGCCGGGTCTTCCCAGCGCCGTGCCAGCCAGGCCATGTAGTGGACGATGCGCATCGCCCGCAGCGGCTCGATGAGCGCCAGCTCGCGCGAATCGAACTCCATGAACTCCTCGTAGCCTGCCAACAGGGTGTCGAGCTGGATCAGCTGCTCGTTGCGCTCGCCATTCAGCATCATCCAGAGATCCTGAACGGCAGGGCCGGTGCGGCAATCATCGAGATCGACGAACATGGGGCCATCGCGCCAGAGGATGTTGCCGGGGTGGCAGTCGCCATGCAGGGAGATCTGCGCCACATCGAGGGTCATGGCGTCGCTGACATGCTTGATCAGCTCGTCCAGCACCCCGAAGAACTGCTTGGCCAGCCCGCTTGGCAACCACTCGCCAGACGCCAGCAGCTGACGCGGCTCATGCAGCATGCTATCCACGTCGAGGCGAACCCGGTGGTGGAACGGCTTGCTGGCCCCGAGCTGATGGATGCGGCCAAGATAGCGCCCTACCCACTCCAGCTGGTCGAGGTTGTCCACCTCGAACTGGCGTCCCCCGACGCTCTGCCAGATGGCAAACGGGTAGCCCTCATGCTCCAGCAGGGTCTCGCCGGCAAAGGCGAGCGGCGCGGCGACCGGGATCTCCGCCTCACAGAGGCGGGCGGCAAACTCGTGCTCTTCGAGGATCTGGGCCCGGCTCCAGCGGCCGGGTCGGTAGAACTTCACCACATAGCGGCGACGATCCTCATCCTGAAACTGGTAGACCCGGTTTTCGTAGCTGTTGAGCTCGATAAGACCGGAGTCGAGCCGCAGACCGCTGAGATCCAGCGCATCCATGATGAGGTCGGGAGTGAGATCGGAATAGTTGAAACGCATGTCATCCACCATAAGAAAGGGGCGCCGTTGCGCCCCATTCTATCACTACTGCCCGCCATTGCCGTGCATGGCGGTAGGCCAGACCGTTACAACCGGCCGATAAACTTGCTGCCCTGACGCAGGTTGCCCTTGCTGTCGTCGGGGGCGGCCCCTTCCCGCTTGAGCACGAACTGGATATCCAGCGTCGGCCGCTTCAGGTTGTAGGGATCCACCGCCAGACTGACCGGCAGGGTGTAGATCTCGCCCGCCTTCAGAGTCACTTCACGGGGGCCGAACCACTGATACTCGGGCAGCCCCTCCACATCCAGCTGGTAAGTCTGGGGTTGCAGGGTCTTGTTGAGGATCTTGAGGGTATAGGTGTTCTCGATAAGCCCGTCGTTGTTCTCGCGGAACAGCTGGTTGCGATCCCGCAGGATATCGAGCCCCATCGGCATGATGGACATGGCGTTGTAGGCAAACACCCCCAACATGGTGGCCATCACCAGGCCATAACCAATCAGCTTGGGCCGCGCCACATGGGTAGAGTCGTTGGCCAGCTTGTGCTCGGTGGTGTAGCTGATGAGCCCCTTCGGATACCCCATCCGCTCCATGGTCTGGTCACAGGCGTCGACGCAGGCGCCGCAGTTGATGCACTCGTACTGCAGACCGTCACGGATATCGATACCGGTCGGGCAGACCTGCACGCAGAGGTCGCAGTCGATGCAATCACCCAGCCCCAACGCCTTGTAATCGGCTTTGCGGGAGCGGGCACCGCGGGTCTCGCCCCGCTTGGGGTCATAGCCGACGATGAAGGTGTCCTTGTCGAACATGGCGGACTGGAAGCGGGCATAGGGGCACATGTGGATACACATGATGGCGCGCATCCAGCCGGCGTTGCCGTAGGTGATGATGGTGAAGAAACTCACCCAGAACAGCACCCAACCGCTCGCCTTGAGGGTCAGCACATCCGGCACCAACCGGGTCACATCCTGGAAGTAGGCGACAAAGGTCAGGCCGGTGACCAGCGAGATGAGCAGCCAGGCCAGATGCTTGGCCCCCTTGCGAGCCAGCTTCTCGCCGCTCCAGGGTGCTTCGTCCAGCTTGCGCCGCTTGTTGGCCGGCCCCTCCAGCTTCTCTTCGAACCAGATGAACATGAAGGTCCAGACCGTCTGCGGGCAGAGATAGCCACACCAGACCCGACCGAGGAAGGTGGTAATAAAGAAGAGACCGAAGGCGGCGATCATGAAGAGCCAGGCGAGCAGGGTCAGATCCTGCGGCCAGATGGTGGCACCAAAGACGTGGAACTGCTGATGGCCGAGGTCGAACAGCACCGCCTGTCGCCCCTCGTAGCGCAGCCAGGGCAGCAGCACGAAGAGGGCAACGAAGAACCAGCCCATCCCTTTGCGCACCCGCTGCCAGTAACCGGTCTGGGCCCGGACGTAGATACGGTTGCCGGGGTTGAATCTGTCATCGCTGGCTTTGAACGTATTGGGGTTGAAAGTCCCGGTTACGCTCTTGTCGGTGACATCCTTGATATCGATTTTCTCGTGATCGGCCATTGCAAGACATCGCTCCCTTATTTGTTATGGAGCGGATTATATCTTAAACAACCTGCTAATTGTGTGGATTAGATGTATCTAATATTGGGGTTGGATCGCAAATTTCGGCAACAAAAAAGCACATCACCTTGCGGTGATGTGCTTCTATTCAAGATTCACTTGATTCCGCGCGCCTTGAGCAGTGCCTCTTTGAAATCGGGCACGTGATCCTTGGCCAGACCCGGGATCATCGCCTGCTTGTCGGATTCCCGCATCTTGAGGTGATAGATCAGCATGTCGTCGGTCAGCTCGGACAGGGGACCTTCAAAACCCGCTTCTTGGGCCAGTTTGGCAACAAACTGCACCAGGCTGAGATCCTGTTCCTTGATCCAGGCAGGCTGCAACAACTCCAGCAGCTCTTCGATACGATGACATTGCATAGACAACCTCTTTAATCTGTCTGTATTAACTCAGGCAACCTTACCCATCAAGGCTACTTCGATTCGATCCCGCCCATTATGCTTGGCCTGATAGAGGGCCGCATCCGCTTTTTGGATCAAATCGGCGATTTTCATGCTGTTGTCCGGTATCAGAGTGGCAACACCAAAGCTACATGTGACCCGACCGGAGACCAGTGATTTCTGGTGCGGAATAGCCAGCTCCTTGAGGGATTGCCGCACATTGTCCGCCACCTGCAGCGCCCCCTGCATGCCGGTGCAGGGCAGCAGCAACGCAAACTCCTCGCCACCGTAACGGGCAGCCAGATCGTCCTCGCGCCGCTCCACCTCGGCCAGCAACCCCGCCACCTGTTGCAGGCAGTCATCCCCCAGCTGGTGACCATAGAGATCGTTGAACTGCTTGAAGTAATCCACATCCACCAGCACCAGCGACAGCGGTGCCCGGGCCCGGTGGCAGCGGCGCCAGGCACGCTCCAGACAGTCGTCGAGATGGGCACGGTTGGCAATACCGGTCAGGCCGTCGAGACGGGAGGTGAGGCGCAGATGTTCGGAAACCGCTTTCAGCTCTGCCACCAGTTCGGCGTTGGAGAAGCGGTGGTGAAGCGAGGCGATCTGATCCCGCCGCAGACGGCGCAGCAGGGTCGGTAAAAAGACGAAGAGGTAGCCCGCCAGCATGCAGGAGACGATCCGCTCCTGCTCGTTGCCCGCCCCCAGCTCGAACAGCATGGCGCACCCGAGCGGCAACACGGCACCGTAGAGCGAGCGGCGACTGCCAAACAGCATGATGGCGCTGCCGGTGAGGATCAGGCTGGTGAGCATCATCATGGCCGCGCGATAGGTGTCGGGCAGCTTGTCCATGTAGAGCAGCACACCCAGTGCCCAGCTGATGGAGGTGATGGTCACCCCGATAAAGAGCTCCCGCTCCAGCAGGGGCAGCGGCGTCTGGTGCAATCTGGGCTGGCGCCAGCGCAGATGCCAGCCGCGGCACAGCAGCAACAACAACACCCCGACCAGCCACCCGAGCGCTTCACTGGCGGGCAGGTAGTCGTGAAAAAGCAGACTCCAGCCAAACGCCAGCAAGCCCAGACAGGGCAGACTGAACGAAGCATGGGTGTAGAGCTGGACCATGATGGCCTGCCTGACCTGGCGTGTCACACTCTGGGTCAACTGAGTACTCCTGTACAAGAGCCAAGCAGTCTACCACTACCCCTCATTGAGCAACAATAAAGCGTTTTTTATTAAGCAGTTACTCAACCGCGCTCCAGCTCGTCGAGGATCGGGCACTCGGGGTTTTCATCCCCGTGACAGCAGCAGACCAGCCCCTCCAACGAACTGAGCATGGCCTGCAGCCCGGCGATGCGAGCGCGCAGATCGACGATCTTCTCCTGCGCCAGCTTCTTCACCTGGGCGCTGGTTCTGTGCTCGTCCCGATAGAGCGCCAGCAGCTCCTGACACTCCTCCAGATTGAAGCCGGTCTCCCGCGCCCGCTTGACGAAACGCAGCTCGCGCAGGGCCGATTCGGTGTAGCTGCGGTAACCGTTGTCGCTGCGCACCGGTGCCGAGATGAGGCCGATGCTCTCGTAGTAACGGATGGTTTTGGCGGTCAGTCCCGTGGCCTTGGCTACCTTGCTGATGTTCATGGATGACTCCTTAACGGTTCGATTCAGTGCTGACATTGTGGCTGACCTGGGCTATTGCCCGCGGCTGCCAGCGTTTCAGTAACAGGGAATTGCTCAAAACTGTGATGCTGCTCAGGGCCATGGCCGCCCCCGCCAGCTCGGGGCTGAGATAACCCAGTGCCGCCAGCGGAATGCCGATGATGTTGAACACGAAGGCCCAGAACAGATTCTGCTGGATAGTGCGCCAGGTCGCCGCCGAGATGTCGATGGCATCGGCCACCAGCCGCGGGTCGGATCGCATCAGGGTGATGGAAGCGGTCTCCATCGCCACATCGGAGCCGGAGCCCATGGCAATGCCGACATCCGCCGCCGCCAGCGCCGGGGCGTCGTTCACCCCGTCCCCCACCATGGCCACCAGCCCGCGGGTGTGCGCCCGCAGCGCCGCGACCTTCTCCACCTTGCCGGCTGGCAGTACAGAGTCGAAGGCCCCGTCCAGCCCCAGCTTGGCGGCGATATGGGCCACCGGCGCCGGTGCATCGCCGCTCACCAGCCAGCTGGCGATGCCGCGCTGGCGCAGGGTGGCGATGGCTTCAGGACTCTCGGGACGCAGGGTATCGGCCAAGGCAGCTATGCCAGCCACCGCACCATCGATGGCCACCCAGACCCGAGTCGCGCCGTCGGCGACTTGTTCATCCTGTTGCGGCTGCTCAATACCGAGCTGGGCCAGCAGGGAGCCATTGCCGATGGCGACCCTGTGGTCCGCCACCTGACCGATAATACCGGCACCGACCCGCACCTCCACCGCCTCCGGCTGGGGTAGTACCACCTCCTTGCCGACCGCCTCGCGCATGGCCAGCGCCAGCGGGTGTTCGCTCGCCAGCTGCAGAGCGGCGGCGAGGCGCAGCTGCTCATCGTTGCCGTTCCAGCTGGCCAGCACGGGCTTGCCTTGGGTCAAAGTGCCTGTCTTGTCGAAGATAAGCGCCTTGATGGCGTGGGCCTTCTGCAGGGTATCGACATCCTTGATCAGAATGCCGTGACGCGCCGCGACGCCGGTGCCAGTGACAATGGCCGCCGGTGTGGCCAGCCCCAGCGCACAGGGGCAGGCGATCACCAGCACCGCCACCGCTGCCAGCAGCGCCTGACCGAAGTCATTGCTGATGGCGTACCACACCAGCAGGGTGAACAGGGCGATGGCCATCACCACCGGTACGAACACGGCAGAGACCTTGTCCACCAGCTGTTGCAGCGGGGCCTTGCCCATCTGGGCACTCTCCACCAGTGCGATGATCTTGCTGAGGCTGGAATCCTCCCCCACGGTAGTGGCTTCAATTTCCAGCACGCCGGAGCGGTTGATGGCACCGCCCAGCACCTTGTCGCCCTCGCCGCGCGGCACCGGCAGGCTCTCGCCGGTGAGGATCGACTCATCCAGCTCGCTGGCGCCGCTCACGATTTTGCCGTCCACCGGCACCCGCTCACCCACCAGCACCCGCAGCCGATCGCCGCGCAGCACCTCGTCAATGGCAACGCTCTGCCAACTCTCGCCACGCCAGACGGTGGCGGTTTCCGGCCGCAGCGCCATCAGTTCGCGAATGGCGGACTGGGTGCTGCGTCTGGCCCGAGCTTCCAACAACTTGCCGAGGGAGATCAGGGTAATGATGATGGCGCTCGCCTCGAAATAGAGCTTGCCGCTGGCAGCCATCCCCAGCGTCAACAACAGATAGAGGCTGTAGAAGTAGGCGGCGCTGGTGCCGGTGGCCACCAGCACATCCATATTGGCTGCGCGGTTCTTGATGGCGAGCCAGGCGCCGCGATAGAAGCGGGCACCGATCCAGAACTGCACCGGGGTGGCAAGCAGCAGCTCGAGCCAGGCGGGCAGATGCCAAGGGAACAACCCAGCCATGGCCAGCATCCCCACCAGTAGCGGCAGGGTCAGCAAAGCCGAGACGATGACCCGAGTTTGTGCCTGACGGGCAGTGGCGGCCTCCTGCGCTTCCCGCTCCAGCAACTGCTGGCGGCGGCCGCTGGCCGAACCCTGTGCCAGCTGGGCGCCGAAGCCGAGCGCTTCGATCTGCTCGCGCAAAGCGGCGGGCGTCTGCATCCCGGGGACCAGCACAATCCGGGCCTGTTCGATGGAGAAATTGACCTCGGCCGAGATAACGCCGGGCAGCGCGGCCAGCATCTTGTTCAGTCGAGCTGAACAACCTGCACAAGTCATGCCGGTAATTTGAAACAAAAAGGTCTCGCTACCGTAGTCGTAACCCTGACTCTTGATGCTGTCGAGTACCACAGACAGACGGTCGGGGCTGGCCAGCTCGATGGCCGCCTGCTCCAGCGCGAAGTTGACGGTGGCCGATACCCCGTCGAGTTTGTTGAGGCTGGTCGCGATGCGGCCTGCGCAGTTGGCGCAGCTCATGCCGCTGAGCGGCAACTGCAGATGAATGGGTAATTGAAGATGAGTGGTCATGTTGTTCCTCCCCGGAACCCGTCGGCACCACAAAACGCCGACTGGCAAACCCTAACCTTTACTGTAAGGGTAAGCTCAAGCCACATGATCCACTTTTTTGCAGATGAAAAAAACGGCGCCCGTTTGCTGCCAGAGAGCAAACGGGCGCCGCATTCAGCTATTGCGCGGTGTGAGCGGAACTCAGATACCGTACTGGGCGCGATAAGCCTTCATGGCCGCCAGTTGTGCTGCCAGCTCCGGCTGCTCGGCCTGCTTCTCTTCAAGATAGGCGATGAGATCGCTCATCTGGATGATGGCGATGATGTGGGCGCCGTAGTCACGCTCCACCTCCTGAATGGCGGAGAGCTCGCCCTTGCCCTTCTCCTGACGGTCCAGCGCGATCAGCACGCCCGCAAGCGAGGCGCCGTTGGCCTGGATCAGATCCATGGATTCACGGATGGCTGTGCCGGCAGTGATAACGTCGTCCACCAGCATGATGCGACCCTTGAGCGGGCTGCCCACCAGATTGCCGCCCTCGCCGTGATCCTTGGCCTCCTTGCGGTTGAAGCACCAGGGCACATCCACATCGTGCTGCTCCACCAGCTGCACGGCGGTGGCGGAGGCGATGGGGATCCCCTTGTAGGCCGGGCCAAACAGCACATCGAACTCGATGCCGGCATCCATCAGGGCGGCGGCATAGAAGCGGCCGAGACGGGCCAGATCGCGGCCGCTGTTGAACAGACCGGCGTTGAAGAAGTAGGGGCTTTTACGACCGGATTTCAGGGTAAATTCACCGAATTTGAGGACCTGTTTCTCCAGGGCGAACTCGATAAATTGACGCTGGTAGGCTTTCATTCTGGCTCCTTGCTTGGCTTATCGTTGTCTTGTGTGGGGGTATAAAAAAACGCGGTCAATGCCGCGTTTTTAAAATCAGGAGAGCGACTGCTTCTGCAGCGCAATGATGTCGGCGATGCCGCCCTTGGCGAGCGCCAGCATCTCCAGCAGCTCCTCATGGGTGAAGGGCTCGGCCTCCGCGGTGCCCTGCACCTCGATGATGCGACCATCTTCGGTCATCACCACGTTCATGTCGGTCTCGGCGGCGGAGTCTTCGATGTACTCCAGATCGCAGATGGCTTCGCCCTGATACATGCCGACGGAAACGGCAGCGATCATCTGCTTGAGCGGACTCTGCTTGATCATCCCCTTCTCGACCATCCAGTTCAGCGCATCCACCAGCGCCACGCAGGCACCGGTAATGGAGGCAGTGCGGGTGCCGCCATCGGCTTGCAGCACATCGCAGTCAACTGTGATGGAGTGTTCGCCCAGCGCAGTCAGGTCTACCGCCGCGCGCAGGGAGCGGGCGATCAGACGGGAGATCTCCAGGGTGCGGCCACTCTGCTTGCCGGAGGCCGCTTCGCGGTTCATCCGGGAGTGGGTGGAGCGCGGCAGCATGCCGTATTCGGCGGTGACCCAGCCCTGATTCTTCCCTTTCAGGAAGCGCGGCACGCTGGTGTCGACGCTGGCGGTGCAGAGCACGCGGGTGTTGCCGAATTCCACCAGCACGGACCCTTCAGCATGCTTGGTGAAGTGGCGGGTAATGGTGACCGGACGAAGCTGCGCGGCAGTGCGATCGCTTGGACGTGACATGGGACGGACCTCTGGGCTGGCTGAATTGGCGCAGGAGTATAAGCCATCGCGGCCCAAATATCAGCCGCTAAAACCAACACTTCGGCTGACGCACCGGCCCCCGCTGGGTATAATCCCGCCACACTTCATCAAGCCCGGAACAATCAATGATTCACAGCATGACCGCCTACGCCCGCAAGGAACTCAAGGGCGACTGGGGCACAGCCGTTTGGGAAATTCGTTCGGTCAACCAGCGTTATCTGGAGACCTACATTCGCCTGCCGGAGCAACTGCGCAGCCTGGAGCCGGTTCTGCGTGAGCGTTTCCGCGCCAAACTGCAGCGCGGCAAGGTGGAGTGCAACCTGCGCTTCGAGGTCGCTCAGGCCGCAGCCAGCCAGCTCCATATCAATGAAGAGCTGGCCAAGCTGATCATCGACAGCGCCGGCTGGGTAATGAAAGAGGCGGGTCAGGGCCAGCTCAATCCGGTCGATGTACTGCGCTGGCCGGGCGTCATGGCTGCCGCCGAGCAGGACATGGACGCGGTCGCCACCGAGCTGCTCGGTGGGTTTGACCAGACCATGGAAGATTTTCTCGCCTCCCGCGCCAGCGAAGGGGCCAACCTCAAGGCGCTGATCGAACAGCGTCTGGCCGGCATTCAGGTGGAAGTGAAGAAGGTGCGCGTCCACCTGCCGCAGATCATCGAGTGGCAGCGCCAGAAGCTCACCGACCGTCTGGCCGAAGCCAAGGTGGAGCTGGATCCGGCCCGTATCGAGCAGGAGATCGTGCTGCTGGCCCAGAAGATCGACGTGGCCGAAGAGCTGGATCGTCTGGAGATGCACATCAGCGAGACCAACAAGATCATGAAGAAGGGTGGCGCCTGTGGCCGTCGCCTCGACTTCATGATGCAGGAGTTCAACCGCGAGTCGAACACGCTTGGCTCCAAGTCCATCAACGCCGAAGTGACCCAGTCCGCCGTCGAGCTGAAAGTCCTCATCGAGCAGATGCGCGAGCAGATCCAGAACATCGAGTGATGGGTCGCTGACTATCCGGTTGTTGCCTGCGAAAGAGCCCTTGATTCCTCAAGGGCTCTTTTATTTTCAGGCCATCGCACCGGTCGCACGCCGCCAGTGAGTCAACTGGCGAGGAGCACCCTAGCCTATCGGCATCACCAGCGCCGGTTGCTGCGGGTCGCTCAGCCGCTCGGCCAGATAGTCCACCAGCAGCCGCACCTTGGGGGAGAGGTGGCGGTTATGGGGATAGAGGGCCCAGATCCCCTCCGCCGGGGCCCGCAGTTCGGGCAGCAGCTCGATCAATTCGCCTCTGGCCAGATGGTCGCTCACGTAGTAGTCCGGCAGCTGGATGATGCCGATCCCCTTGAGCGCCGCATCCAGCAGGGCGTGGCCGCTGTTGCACTGCAGCAGGCCGCGCACCCGCACGCTGTGGGGGCGGCCATCCAGAGTGAAGTGCCACTCGTCGCTGTTGCCCACCAGACAGGTGTGGCGGGTCAGCTCGGAGAGGCTGTTGGGTATACCGTGGCGGGCGGTGTAGGCCGGTGAGGCACACACATAAGGCACCCGCTGCGCCAGCTTGCGCGCCACCAGCGTCGAATCCTTGAGGTGGCCGAGCCGCAGCGCCAGATCGTAGCCTTCGTGCACCAGATCCAGCAGCTGGTTGGTGAGGTTGAGGGTCACCTCCAGCTGGGGGAAGCGCACCATGAAGTCGTTCACCAGCGGGGCGATGCGGCTCTCGCCGTAGGAGACGGGGGCCGTGATGCGCAGCGACCCTTGCGGCACTGCCTGATGGCGCCCCACCGCCAGCTCAGCCTCGTAGAGGTTGTCCAGCAGCTGACGGCAGTGGCGATAGTAGATCTCGCCAAGCTCGGTGAGCCGCACCTGACGGGTGGTGCGCAGCAGCAGCTTGGCCTGCAGCCGATCTTCCAGCTGGGCCACCTGCCGGCTCACTTGCGCCACCGACACCCCCAGCTTGCGCGCTGCCGGAGTAAAGCCCCCCTGCTCCGCCACGCTGACAAATTCACAGATCCCTTCCCAGCCGAACATTATTACCTGTGTGTAAAAGTGATTTGAGATTTGCCCTCATTATCACCAAATCGGCGGGAAACTACACTGAATGCCCGAACTCATCTCTGTTCACCCTGCTCAACAAGAAGGATGTCATTCATGGCACAGGTTCAAAGCATCAAGTGTAAAGCCGCCATCGCCTGGGGCCCGGGTCAGCCCCTCTCCATCGAAGAAGTAGAAGTCATGCCGCCGCAAGCGGGCGAGGTGCGGGTGCGCATCGTCGCCACCGGCGTCTGCCACACCGATGCCTTCACCCTCTCCGGTGAGGATCCGGAAGGGGTCTTCCCCTGCATTCTCGGCCACGAGGGGGGCGGCATCGTCGAATCGGTCGGCGAAGGGGTCACCAGCGTCAAGGTGGGCGATCACGTGATCCCGCTCTACACCCCCGAGTGCGGCGAGTGCAAGTTCTGCAAATCCGGCAAGACCAACCTCTGCCAGAAGATCCGTGCCACTCAGGGCAAGGGGCTGATGCCGGACGGCACCACCCGCTTCTCCAAGGATGGCCAGCCCATCTATCACTACATGGGCACCTCCACCTTTAGCGAATACACGGTACTGCCGGAGATCTCCATCGCCAAGGTGGACCCGGCCGCCCCGCTGGAAGAGGTCTGCCTGCTCGGTTGCGGCGTTACCACCGGCATCGGCGCAGTGATGAACACCGCCAAGGTGAAAGAGGGTGAGAGCGTCGCCATTTTCGGGCTCGGTGGCATCGGCCTCTCGGCGGTGATCGGTGCCCGTCTGGCCAAGGCCGGTCGCATCATCGCCATCGACATCAACGAGAGCAAATTCGAACTGGCCCGCAAGCTGGGCGCCACCGACTGCCTCAACCCGAACGATTACGACAAACCGATTCAGGAGGTGATCGTCGAGCTGACCGATGGCGGCGTCGACTTCTCGTTCGAGTGCATCGGCAACGTCAAGGTGATGCGTGCGGCACTGGAGTGCTGCCACAAGGGTTGGGGCGAGTCGGTCATTATCGGCGTCGCCGGAGCGGGTCAGGAGATCAGCACCCGTCCGTTCCAGCTGGTGACCGGTCGGGTCTGGCGCGGCAGCGCCTTCGGCGGGGTACGCGGTCGCAGCGAACTGCCGAGCTATGTGCAGCGCTACATGCAGGGTGAGTTCCGCCTCGATGACTTCATCACCCACACCATGCCGCTTGAGCAGATCAACGAGGCGTTCGATCTGATGCACCAAGGCAAGAGCATCCGCACCGTCATCCACTACTGAGCATGATCGCCCCGCCCGCCATTGTGGGCGGGGTGCAGGAGTCCTTCGATGAATCTGGAGATTATCAGCAGCAACAAGAGCTTCGGCGGCTGGCACAAGCGCTATCGCCACAGCTCCACCGTGCTCGGCTGCGAGATGAATTTTGCCATCTATCTGCCACCTCAGGCTCTCACCGGCCAGAAGGTGCCGGTGCTCTACTGGCTCAGCGGCCTCACCTGCACCGATGAGAACTTCATGCAGAAGGCGGGGGCCCAGCGTATCGCCGCCGAGCTGGGCATAGCACTGGTGGCGCCGGACACCAGCCCCCGCGGCGACGGCGTGGCCGACGATCCCGGTTATGACCTCGGCATGGGAGCAGGCTTTTACGTCAATGCCAGCCAGAGCCCCTGGCAGGCGCACTACCAGATGTATGACTACGTCACCCGCGAGCTGCCTGACTTGATAGAGACCCACTTCCCGGTCTCGACCCGACGCGCCATCAGTGGCCACTCCATGGGCGGTCACGGTGCGCTGATCGCCGCGTTGCGGGAGCCGGGTCGCTACCGCTCGGTCTCGGCGTTCAGCCCGATCTGTCACCCGAGCCGCTGCCCCTGGGGCCAGAAGGCGCTCGGGGCGTATCTCGGCAGCAATCCTCTGCTGTGGCAGGAGTGGGATGCCTGCCAGCTGCTGCGCCACCAGCCGGTCACACCGCTGCCAACCTTGGTGGATGTGGGGCTGGATGATCCCTTCCTCGCCGAGCAGCTGCATATCGACGCGCTGGCCGAGGTGGCTGCCAGCAAGGGGTGGCAGCTCGAGCTCAACCGCCACGAGGGCTATGACCACAGCTACTACTTCGTGGCGAGCTTTATCGAGGCGCACCTGCGCTTTCACGCCCGCCACCTCTGATCAACACAGGCCCGTTGCGGGCCTGTTTCAGTTGGAGTTGTGGTGATCGGACAAGATTAGCCTTGCTGCTCGTGGTAACGGCATGCCAGAGCAGAGCATCAGTGGCAGCAGCCTCCGCATGATACCGGCTTGCCCTGGCCAAGGTCGGCCGATTACCCTTGAGGACTGCGATGGAGGAGGTATCCCGTGAATTACGACGTTTCGTTGTTGGAGATAAAGCTGTTTCTGATGACCACCCGGTTTGGCAGCTTTTCAGATGTGGCGCGTCGGCAGGATATGACCCCTTCGTCCGTCTCGCGCAAGATGGCGCAGCTGGAGGAGAAGGTGGGTTCCAAACTGCTGCACCGCCATACCCGCTCCATCTCCCTCACCGAGGAGGGGGTCGCTTTTGCCAAACAGTGCGCCGAGATCCTCCAGCAGTATGAGCGGGTGGTTGGCCAGATCGAGCAACGGGCGGATACCCCGAGAGGCACCATCCGGATCAGCGCGCCGGTCGCCTTTGGCCGGCTGCATATCGCCCCCTATCTGACCGAGCTGCTGGAGCGCTACCCCCTGCTCAAGGTCGAGTTGCAGCAGACGGATCACTATGTCGATCCGGCGGCCGAGTCGATCGACCTGCTGATCCGCATCGGGATCTCGCAAGACTCCTCCCTGCGGATGAAGCAGTTTGGCCAGCAGCACTACGTGATGGCGGCCAGCCCCGACTACCTCAATCGCCATGGCGAACCGGCCAGTCCGGATGAGCTGGTGCAGCACAACTGTCTGGTCTTCAAGGGGAGCAATGGCCTGCAACGCTGGTTCATCGGCCAGGAGCAGTTGCAACCCTATGAGGTGAGCGGCACCCTCTACAGCAACAATGCCGATACCCTGGTTGCCGGCGCGGTGGCGGGTGCCGGGATTGTAGTGTTCCCCACCTGGCTCATCGGCGAGGAGCTGAAAACCGGACGGCTCAAGCCGATCATGACCCGGTTCACCGTCTCCACCAGCGTGGAGCAGCAGGTGATCAGCGCACTTTATCTGGAGACCGACCAGCTCGCCGCCAAGGTGAGGGTGGTGATCGATTTTCTGGCGGGAAAATATGGCTCTCCCTGCTACTGGGATGCCAGACAGGTTTAGCCAGACAGCCTGCCGGTCAGCTTGTGCAGCGCCGGCAGCAAGACAAAGACGGCGCAGGCCACGATCACGCTGTCGATGAGCAACACTGCGACTGGTGCGGCGGGGTCGAGCTGCCATCTCGCCAGCAGCGGCGCCATCCAGCGCGGGATCAGCAGCGTCAGCGGAAAGATGATGGCCAGCACGTGCAGGTATTCGCCAAGCTGTTTTTTCATAAAGACTCTGATGTTGTGGCAGCCAAGCCAGTGGCAAGAGTGGCATTCCTTTCACCACTGGCGAGCCAGCTACAGCGTGGTGATGTCCCGGGTGCAGATAAAGTGGGCATCCGCGGCAAAGGTTTCGAATTGACGGATCACCTGCTGCATCTGCGCACTCTGGATCTCCTGCAGAAATTGCGTCTCCGACTCAATGCGGATCACTTCGAAGTAGTCCCACGGCGAGGCGCTCTGCTGCCCCAGCATCTTCAGCCCCTTGAACACCTCGAACGAGGTGACGCTGTTGAGCCGGTTCACGGTGGGCAGATCGACCTCCCGTGCCCACGCCAGATAATCCGCCTCGTTCGCCCCCGGTTTGAGATTGAAAAAGACCATCAGGGTTGTTGCCTGTTCACTCATTTACTTGTTCCTGTTGTCGGTTCGCCAGATAGATGCAGAGCAGCGCCGCAGCGACGGCCATCATGGCGGCAAGGCGCCAGCAGTTGAGGGGGATGGGGGCATTGCCCAGCCAGCCCATGGTATCGATCACCAGACTCATCACCATCTGGCCCAGAATGGTGGCCACAGTGGCGATGGCGACCCCTACCCGTGGAATGGCCGCGACCATCACCACCATGTAGACAATGCCGAACAGGGCACCGGCCAGCTGCCACTTCGGCACGCTGAGCAGGGTCGCCTGATAGGGCGGCTCAAAGAAGAAGATCAGCAGGGCGGTCACCACAGTGCCCATGGTGAAGGTGAGCAGCGAACTCTGCACCACACCAACCCGCGATCCCAACTGACCATTGATCGCCGCCTGGGCGCTGAGCGCCATGCCGGAGACGATGGCCAACACGATAATCAGCACCATCAGTTTGCTCCCAGATAGGTAAACAGCAGCGCCAGCGCGATGCAGCCGAGCGCCACCAGCCGCAGGGGACGGGTTGCCCGTTTCGGCATGCCAAACCAGCCGAAGTAGTCGATGGCAAAACTCTTGGTCACCTGCCCCAGCAGGACGCAGATCATCGTCATCGCCACCCCCAGCATGGGGGTCGAGAGAGTGAGCGCCACCACATAGACGGGGCCGAGCAAGCCACCGATCAACTGCCATTTCGGCACCCCATGCCACCCTGTGGATGGCCCCCGTACCGTGAAGAAACGGATCAGCCAGAGCAGTGCTGCCCCCACGCCGAAGATGCTCAGGGTGGCCCACAGATGGCCCACCTGTTCACCAAGCGGGCCCAGCAGGCCCGCTTCGAAGGAGAGGCCCATGCCGGCCATCACGATTAGCAAAACCGGGAGCGCGTTCATCGTGGATCAAACAGGGCGACGGGTGATTGACGGCTATAGGCCTTGCCCTGCGGATAGGAGACCAGCTCCAGCTGCATGCCCCATGGCGCAAGAAAATAGACCCAGGACTCCCCTGCTGTCGGCCCCTCCGTCATGCAGGTCGGCTCGCCCAGCACGGCTATCCCCTGCTCCTTCAGGTAAGCCACCGCCGCCGCCATGTCATCCACATAGAAGGCGAGATGGTGGCCACCGATATCGGCGTTGTTGGGAGCCTTGAGGTTGCGCTCGATATTGCTGGCGTACTCGAAGATCTCCAGATTGATCCCTTTGGCACTCATCACCGCAATGCGGGTGATCTCGGCGCGGGCATGCACGTTGAGGTGCTCCGCCATCCAGTTGTCACTCGCCACAAAGGGCCCGAACTCATAGGCCAGCTCGAAATCGAAGTGGTCGCGAAAAAAGGCGATCGCCTCTGCCAGATTGGGCACGGTAAAGCCGATATGATCGGGCTTTTTCAGTCCTGGAATGGCCATCAGATATCCCCCCGCTCGTGACGCAATTTGTTGAGCGCCCCCATGGTGGTCGCCCCCTTGTTGAAGCCGGTATAGACGGATGCAAAGACGATCAGCTCTTCAAGCTCCTGCCAGGTCGCCCCCTGCTTGAGTGCCATATCGACATGAGCTGCGAAGGGGTTGCCTTCACCGCTGACGTTGAGGGCCATCTGGTCGATGGCGATGGTGATGAGCGCCTTGGTCTTCTGGTCGATCAGCGGCATGCCCCAGGCTTCACCCGCCACGCGGACCGTCATGTCGCCCCAGGTCGGGTGGATGGATTTGAGCCCGCTGACCAGAGCCTGATCATCGAGCACGGCATTTGCAAAAGGTAATGATGTAGTCATCAGTGACGCCTCAGTAGTGGATAAGTTCGCCGTAGCGGATGAGGCGCATTATTAGGGAGCGGGATGTATTGAAAAACCGGCGGGCCGGAACATCACTTATGCAGGATCTGCACAAATGGCACGGTGAGTTGCGCCATGTTGGAAAAAACAAAACAGGCCCGTTGCGGGCCTGTTTCAGTTGTGGTGATCGGTTGATATCAGCTGCCGGCGCGGGTCACCCCGCCGGAGCCCACGATCTGCTGCTCCACCTCGGGGTCACCCCAGTAGGTGATGTTGCCAGTGCCTGCGATGCCGATCTTGAGCGTTTTCTGGGCCCGCACCTCCACATCACCGCTGCCGGCGATATTGACCTCGACCTCGTTGCCACGCATTTCGCTGCCCAGCACATCGCCAGCACCGGCAATGTTCAGCTCGATGCTGGCGGCAGAGCCGCTCCCCAGATCCAGGCTACCTGCACCAGCGATATTGCCTTTCAATCGCTGTACCTCCAGCTGGCTGGCGACGATACCACCGGTTCCCGCCACTGACAGCTCCAGCGCCTCGCCCTTGAAGCCGTGCAGATCGCCGTTGCCGGTACCTGCCAGCGCCATTTCGCTGAGCTCTGGCAGGGTGATGGTGATCTCCAGCGGTTCAGTAGGCCGCAGTCGGTAACCATCCTTCACCTCGATCTCCAGCTTGCTGCCGCGCTCGGTCAGCTCCAGATACGGCAAGAGATTTGCTTGCCCCTTGATCAGGATGCCGCGCTGCTCGCCTGCCACCAGATGGAGGGTGGCCGGAGTTCCGGCCAGCACCCGGGTCACCCGCTCGCCCAGTGCCTGCTGGCGCTCGACCGGGACACCTTCCCCCTTGATCTCGGTGTCGGCAAAGACGTTGCAACCTCCCATCACCAACGCCACCAAGACGCCAATCATCCACCGCATAACTGTTCTCCTTTTTATTTATTGATAAGCTACCTGACAGGCCCTGTTCGAAACCACAAAAACAGAGGCCGTATGAAACCACAGATAGCAATGGCCATGCCAGAAGCTAACTATATGATTTTCAATAAAAATAAAATCAACAGTAAGAAGTGGCACGCATTAAAAAGAGCCATTTAGACCACCATTTGGCGAATC
This sequence comes from Aeromonas sp. SCS5, assembly GCF_001887375.1. Classification (NCBI taxonomy): domain Bacteria; kingdom Pseudomonadati; phylum Pseudomonadota; class Gammaproteobacteria; order Aeromonadales; family Aeromonadaceae; genus Aeromonas; species Aeromonas sp. SCS5. The sequence goes on along the minus strand of NZ_LFCS01000011.1, from coordinate 12,235 downwards.
TGACCATCCCCTAACAGGCAGGTGGAGAGCTGGCTGGCGAGCCGTTCGCGAGGTCGCTACGCTGACAAGCCGTGGAAGTTTTGGATTGCCCTGCCGGTCTGTTGAGCCAATAGTGGTACTTCGTGCGTACCAAGCTCTCCATTGCGGTAATGTCATTACCACTGTCTTGTCAGTCTTCACTGCCAACAAGGAGTCAGAGCGTGACCCAAGCAAGCCCTCTCTATTCCACTGCCACCGGTCTGCCGGAGCCGACTCGCACCCCGCTGCTGACCGGCAGCGATCCCGAGCAGAAACGGCGCGAGCTGCTCGCCTACTTCTGCCAGACCTTCGATCTCTACGACTCGCTGTTCGACTGTCTGGCCGATGAGCGGGCCTGGTTCAACAAGGCGATCCCGCTGCGCCACCCGCTCATCTTCTACTACGGCCACACCGCCGCCTTCTTTATCAACAAGCTGCTGGCGGCGCGCCTGATCGACCAGCGGCTGGATGCCCGCATCGAGGCCATGGTCGCCATCGGGGTGGACGAAATGAGCTGGGATGATCTGGACGAAACCCACTATGACTGGCCAAAAGTCGCCGAGCTGCGCAGCTATCGGGCCAAAGTCCGTACGCTGGTGTGCGATTTCATTCGCCAGATGCCGCTCACCCTGCCCATCGACTGGCAGAGCCCGGCCTGGGTGATCCTGATGGGGATAGAGCACGAGCGCATCCACCTCGAGACCTCCAGCGTGCTGATCCGCCAGTTGCCACTTGCCTGGGTGCGGCCGCAGCCTTATTGGCCCGCCTGTACCGAAGCCCGCCACCGAATTGATCAGGTGCCCGCCAACAGCCTGCTGCCAGTGGCCGGCGGCAAGGTGCGCCTTGGCAAGCGGGACGCCACCTACGGCTGGGACAACGAATATGGCGAGCGCCATATCGAGCTGGCCCCGTTTCAGGCCAGCCGCATGCTGGTGAGCAATGCCGAGTACCTCGCCTTCGTCCAGGCGGGGGGCTATGGTCAGCAACAGTGGTGGGATGAAGAGGGGTGGAGCTGGTGCCAGTACGCCAAGGCGCAGATGCCCACCTTCTGGGTGGGTGACCCCGCCGAGCCCGAACAATTGCAGCTGCGGCTGATGACCGAGCAGGTCGCCATGCCCTGGGACTGGCCAGTCGAGGTGAATCAGCTGGAGGCGGCTGCCTTCTGTCGCTGGAAGGCGGCCCGGACCGGGCTCCCCATCCAGCTGCCGAGCGAGGCGGAATGGATGCTGCTGCGCGAGCAGCTACCCGGCGATCAGCCGGACTGGACGGAAGCCCCCGGCAATATCAATCTGGCCCGTTTCGCCTCCTCCTGCCCGGTGGATGCCAGCCCGCAAGGGGAGTTCTTCGATCTGGTGGGCAATGTCTGGCAGTGGACCAGCACCGCCATCGATGGCTTCGACGGCTTTAAAATCCACCCGCTCTACGACGACTTCTCCACCCCCACCTTTGATGGCAAGCACACCCTGATCAAGGGCGGCAGCTGGATCAGCACGGGTAACGAAGCGCTCAAATCATCCCGTTACGCCTTCCGGCGTCACTTCTTCCAGCATGCGGGTTTCCGCTATCTGGTCTCCCGTTATCAGGAACCCGTTATCGTGAATCCCTATGAAACCGACACGCTGGTCGCTCAGTACCTCGACTTCCAGTACGGCCCGAGCCACTTCGGGGTAGCCAACTACGCCAAAACGCTTGCTGATCTTGCTGGCGAGCTGTGCAGCAACCACCAGCGGGCGCTGGATATCGGCTGCGCCACCGGCCGCGCCAGCTTCGAACTGGCCCGCCACTTCCAGCATGTGGACGGGGTCGACTACTCGGCCCGCTTCATCGATGTGGCGCTGGCCCTCGCCAGTCAGGACAGTTTCCGCTACGCCATTCCGCTGGAGGGTGAACTGGTGGAGTATTGCGAGGCGCGCCTGTCGAGCCACGGGCTGGGGGCAAGTCAGGCTGAGCGCATCCACTTCAGTCAGGGGGATGCCTGCAACCTCAAGCCCAAATATGACCACTACGATCTGGTGCTCGCCTCCAACCTGATCGACCGGCTGCGGGAGCCCGCCCGCTTCCTGCGGGATATCGCCCCGCGGCTGCGCAGCGGTGGCCTGCTGGTGCTCACCAGCCCCTATACCTGGCTGGCGGAATATACCCCGCCCGCCAACTGGCTCGGCGGCATTCGCGAAAACGGCGAGGCGCTCACCACCTATCAGGCGCTGCAACGGCTGCTGGCGGCGGAGTTCGAGGAGCACTGCCCGCCCCGGGATGTGCCCTTCGTCATCCGCGAAACCGCCCGCAAATACCAGCACACGGTGGCGCAGCTGACCGTCTGGCGCAAACGCTAATCCGCCGATCGGCACGCAGATGAGAAGAGGGAGGCCAACGGGCCTCCCTCTTGTTATGGCAATAAAAACGGCGCGAGTATCAATGCCCCTGCTCGTGATAGCGGCGGGCCAGCACGGCGCAGACCATCAGCTGGATCTGGTGGAAGATCATCAGCGGCAGCACCATCACCCCGACGCTGGCGACCGGGAACATGACGTTGGCCATCGGCACCCCGTTGGCCAGACTCTTCTTGGAGCCGCAGAAAACGATGGTGATCTCGTCCGCCTTGTCGAAGCCGAGGCGGCGGCTGATCCAGACGTTCCAGCAGAGCACCAGCGCCAGCAAGACGCAGCTCAGCAGCACGATACTGGCCAGATCGTACCAACCTACCTGATGCCAAATCCCCTGCACCACCGCCTCGCTGAAGGCGACGTAGACCACCAGCAGGATGGAGCTCTGATCCAGCTTGCCGATGAGCGGACGGTGGCTGTCGACCCAGCGACCGATGAGCGGACGCGACAGGTGGCCGACCACGAACGGCAGCATCAGCTGCATCATGATGGACTGAATGGAGTGCCAGGTGTCGATCCCCTCCCCCTGCACGTGGATCATCATCCCCACCAGCACCGGCGAGAGGAAGATACCGAGGATGCTGGAGGCCGAGGCGCTGCACACCGCCGCCGACACATTGCCCCCCGCCATCGAGGTGAAGGCGATGGCCGACTGCACGGTGGCTGGCAAAGCGCAGAGATAGAGGAAGCCGAGGTAGATGGCCGGGCTCAACCAGCCCGGTACCAGCGGGGTGAGCAGCAGCCCGAGCAGCGGAAACAGTACGAAGGTGCTGAGCATCACCACCAGATGAAGCCGCCAGTGGCCGAGACCCGCCAGCAGGTTCTGGCGCGACAGCTTGGCGCCATGCATGAAGAACAGGAGCGCCACCGCCAGCTTGGTCAGCAGACCGAACCAGACGGCCACCTGCCCCTCGCAGGGAAAGAGGGAGGCCAGGGTGACCACCGCAATCAGCACAACAGTAAAGGGATCCAGACGCACGAAAGGTCTCCATCAGAAGGGCATCCTGCAGCCATGGCGACAGTCAGGATTGGGGAGGACAAGAAACAGAGCGGGAGATGTCTGGCACCTCCCGCTAAACGAACCTCCAGCTTACCCCGATAACGGAGAGGCGCAAAGTTGAGCGGCGAATAATTGTTCATCAATGCTTAACGCATTCGCAATATTGCACAGCAAAAGTTGACGATAAAACGGCTGTGACAGCTACCCAACGGCTAAAAATGGATAAAAAAACGGGCGACCAAGGCCGCCCGTTCCGCTTTTTCACCCAGCCGATCAGCGCTGGCTGGCCAGCTTGCCGTTGCCGGTTTTCTTCTCATTGCCGGCGAGCTTGCGGGCTTGGCGCTTCTCGAAGCGGGAGATCCACCAGTAGGCCAGCGCCGAGAAGACCGCGGTCATAAAGACGTTGATGAAGAAGGCGCGCACCAGATCCACCCCGGCCGGGAAGGCGGAGGCGCTCATGCTCACCACGAAGATGGCGATCAGCACCGACACCACGCCCATCCCGAACTTGCGCGACCCCATGCGGAAGTCGCGGGGGGTGTCGTCATGTTTCCAGCGGAACACGAAGTAGGCCACCATGATGAAGATCGGCGGCAACATGGCGGTACCGGCGGTGAGGTTGATGGCGGTGTTCATCATCTGCTGCACCGACTCGGAGCCGAAACCGTTGACCACCAGCATCGCGAACACGAAGACAAACTGCCACCAGGCGGCGCGCACCGGCACGCCGTGCTCGTTGAGCTGGGTGGTCTTCTCGCCGTAAACCCCCTGCGGGATCTCGGAGAAGTGGATCTTCACCGGCGCCGAGGTCCACATCATCATGGAGCCGAACATGGCGATGAACAGCACCACGCCGACGAAGCGGCCCACCAGCGCCTCGGAAAGCCCGAAATACTGCGCCATGCCGGTGAAGATCTCCACCATGCCGCCGGCATAGGTGAGGCTCTCGCGCGGTACGAACACGTTCACCAGCAGGGAACCGACCGCATACATGGCACCGATGACGATACCGGCACTGATGATCACCTTGATGAAGGACTTCTGGCCGCCCTTCACATCATTGAGATAGGCCGCTGCGGTCTCGGCACCGCCCGCCGCCTGGAAGATCCAGCACATGATGCCGAGGGTCGCCCAGTTGACGGTGGGAGTCATCGCCTCCAGCGTGATGGGCTGGGCTGGCACATGATCGCCACTCAGGGCCATCAACGCGCCCAGCACATAGATGGCGAACAGGGCAAATACCCCGTAGGCCACGATCTCCGCAATCTTGCCGAGCCAGCTCGCACCCTTGGTGGAGATGTGGGTCGCCGCCGCAAACAGCACGATGGAGATGATCGAGGTAACCATGGGCGAGAAGCTGTACTCATAGCCCAGCATGGCGTAGGAGGCGTAGGCGATGACGTTGGGCAGCAGGGAGACGAACCAGAACAGGTTCACAAACCAGTAGAGAAACGACCCCAGATAGGCCATCCGGGTGCCGAGCGGTTTTTTAAGCCAGTCGTACATCCCCGACTCGGAGTTTTTATTGGCCGAGACGAACTCGGCGATGATGAAAACAAACGGGATGAAGTAGACGATGGTCGCCAGCAGGAAGATGGGGGCGGAGCTGAGCCCCAGCTCGATGTTGTTGTTGACGATGTTGCGCACGTTGAACACGGCGGCAAAGGTCATCGACAACAGGGCAAACTTGCCTATGGTGCCGCGTACGGATTCAGACATGGTGTCCTCCAGTGGACTCGCGTTCCCTGCGGGGAGCGCTGTGACTCTGTGATGTGTTCGGCAAGGGTCTGTCGGCCCCGCGCTTTACTCTCTTGTTATGATCGGGCCGCGTGGGCGGCCTCGTTGCTGAACCGGTACCGTCTCCCGCACCGGCTCGCAATACCATTCAGACGATCGGAGTGCCCGGCGCCATCGGCACCCGCGGTTGCAACAGCACGCTCTGGCTCTCGTCCGGGGTCTCGGCGCAGAGCAACATGCACTCGGAACGCTCACCGCGCATCTTGGTGGGCTTGAGGTTGGTCAGCACCACCACCTCGCTGCCCATCAGCTCCTCTTCGCTGTAGTAAGGCACCAGACTGGTGACTGTCTGCAGCGGCCGCTCGCCACCCACGTCGATCTGGACGATGTAGAGTTTGTCGGCCCCGGGGTGGCGCACCACCTCCAGCACCTTGCCCACCTTCATCTCGACCCGCTTGAATTCGGCAAACTCGATCGTCTCGCTCATGCTCTTTTCCTTTTCTGGTTCAACGGTTTGCGGGTGGCCAACGGCCACCCGGTTTGATTGGGATTCAATGCAGTGGCTATGGCGTCTGCATGGCAACCTGCGCTGTCGGCTGGGCCTCTTTGGCACGCGCTTCGGCACTGAGGGAGGCCTCGTATCTGTTGTATTTCCACCAGGCGAAGCCGAGGAAAATCACGACCCCGCCGACGTTGTAGAAGATGATGGTCATGATGTCGGCGCCGGTCGGGAAGGTGGAGGCGAGGAAGCCCACCGAGAAGATGGCGATCAGCACCGAGACCACGGCGATGCCGGTGGTGCGCGAACCCATCTTGAACTCCCGCGGCAGGTGGTCGAGCTTCAAACGCAGATTGAGGTAGGCCAGCATGATGAACAGCGGCGGCAGCATGGAGGCGGCAGCGGTCATGTTGATGACGGTGTTCATCAGATCCTGCGCGGTGTTGGAGCCCAGAGTCGGGATCACCATCAGCGGCAGTACGATAAGGTACTGGATCCAGGCTGCACGGGCGGGCACGCCGTTCTCGTTCAGCTCGACCGTCTTCTTGCCGAAGATGCCGGCCGGGATTTCGGAGAAGAAGATCTTCACCGGGGTCGCCGTCCACATCAGCAGGGAGCCGAACATGGCGGTGAAGGAGACCAGCCCGACGAAGCGGTTCATCAGGATCTCCGGCAGGCCGAAGTAAGCGGCCAGCCCCTCGAACACCTGCACCGAGCCGCCGGTATATTTCAGGGTGTCGCTGTGGACGAACACGTTGATCAACAGCGATGCAATGGAGTAGAGCACGCCGATAAAGATCCCGGCGACGATGATCACCTTCACGAAGGACTTGGAGCCACCTTTCACGTCATTGACGTAGACCGCCACCGACTCGGCGCCACCGGCTGCCATAAAGATCCAGGTGGTGATGCCGAGGAAGGCCCAGCTGAAATCGGGGACCATGGCCTCTACCGTGATGGGGTCTGCCGGCTGCACGCCGCCCACCAGTGCCGCACCTGCCAGCAGAATGTAGGAGAGGGTCAGCAGCAGCATCAGGGACGAGGTCACCGAGGTGATGGGGCCGAGCATCTTGGCACCGTTGGTGGAGACGTAAGTGGCAAAGGCAAACAGCACCATGCTCAATGCCGTGGTCGCCACCGGGGTGAGAATGTACTCGTAGCCGAGGAAGGCATAGGAGGCGTAGGCAATAACCCGCGGCAGCAGCGAGGTGAAGAAGAAGAGATTCACGAACCAGTAGGTGTAGGCGGAGATAAAGGCCCAGCGACCGCCGAGGGAGCTCTTCACCCAGGCATAGACGCCCGCTTCGGAGTTTTTGTTCAGTGACACAAATTCCGCAATGATGAGGCAGAACGGAATGAAGTAGAAAATGGTGGCCAGAAAGAACATCGGGGCCGAGGCCAGACCGATCTCGATGTTGTTGTTGATGACGTTGTTGAAGCTAAATACCGCCGCGAAGGTGAGCGACAGCAGACCAAACTTGCCTATCGTATTGCGTTTGGAATCAGACATGGTGCATCTCCAGACCTGTAGTTATCTAGCGAAAGAGCGGGGCATGATTTGTAGGGTGAGCCCCGCCCTTCCGGCTTTTGTCAGTGCAGAACCGGCGGCTTGTTATTTGTTTTTGAAGTAGCCGCCTTCGACGGTGACCTTGATGATCACCTTGCGCACCGGCGCATCGCCGACGAAGCGGTAGGCCTCGTCGTTCTCGAAGATCACCACCTGCCCATTGCCGACCTGCTGGCGCTCACGCACCTCACCGGCCAGCCACTCGCGGTCGGTGGTATCGTCATAGGCCTGCTCGACCGCCAGCTCGCTCTTGGCAGCCCACTCCACCGTCTCTTCCCCTTCCAGGTAGTAGTGAACGTCGAAGTAGCGGCGCTGCCCCTCGAACAACGAGGTGGCCGGGCTGGCCCCCTCCTGCAAGCGGTAGGTGAGGGAGTCACCGATGGAGTGGCAGATGCCGGGCTTGAGGTTCGGCAGGTTGTTGATGGCCTCCACGCAGCGGCCCCACTTCTTGCCCTCCCGGTAGATGTTTTTGAACAGGGTCAGGTTGTCCAGGGTGATCATGCGAGGTTCCTCCCGCCGTTGATGGTGAGATCGAGCCCGGCCAGCGCAGCCGGATTGAGGTTGCCACGGGCGATGGACAGCAGGGTCAGGCCGAAGCTGAATGGCTCGAAGCGCACCCGCCAGGAGTCCAGCACCTCGGAGCCCCAGGAGTTGGAGCCGAGCCCCAGTACCTTGTGATCCAGATTGAGGGTGAGATAACCGCTCGGTTCCAGCTCGTTGATGTGCTGCGCCGCGTGGATATGCTCCCAGCTGTAGGGCCAGACGCTCAGGTTGATGGGGGCATCGGGTCGCACGTAGAGACCGGCGCCGTGGCGGTTGGTCAGGGTCGCCCAGCGCACCTGCTGGCGGTTGCCGTTATCCTGCGGGAAGGGGTAGTGCTCCCACATCTCGCTGACTGTGCTCTGGAAGCTGTCGATCCAGTTGCTCTGGCGGCTGTCCTGATAGTTTTCGCCCGGCCCCATGCCGTAGTAGTGCACCCGGTCGAGATCCTGACGAATGCCCAGCTCGAAGCCGATCTTGGGGATGATGTCGTCATAACCGCCGTAGGGCTGACCGGACAGCGCTACATGCAGCTGACCGTTCGGGCTCAGGGTGTAGACGTAGCGGCAGCGCATACCGAAGTCGAACACCGGCGGCGCGATCAGGCTCTCGACCGTCACCTCGACCGCCTCACCCAGCTGGCGCCAGCTCAGAGTGCGGAAGTGCTCCTGCATGATCTGCAGGTGGTTCGGGTGCCACAGGCTCTCGTACTCCTGCTTGTGGTTGTCGATCATCGGCTTGAAGAAGGTGAGGCGCGGCGAGCGCTCAATCAGCTCGATACCATCCTGCTGCCAGCTCACCAGCTTGCCGTCGAGGCGCGAGAAGCGCAGGGCAAAGCCGCTACCGCTCAAGGTCAGCGCGAGGCGCTCATCAGCGATATCCAACGGAGTAGCGTTGGGATTGGCAAAGGGCTGCAGCTGGCGAGTCGACTCTTTCAGCCGGAACTGGTACTGGCCCAGCTCGTGCTCCGCCGCACTGTAGCGGGTGGCGGTGGCCTTGATGACCCGCAGCTGGACGAAGGTTTCCCGCCCATCGAGGGATGGCAGTTCGAGCTGCAGCTCAGTGGTGGCACCGGGGGCAACCCCTTCCAACCGGATCTGCTGGCTGGCCAGCAGCTCGCCCTCGGCCTTCACTTCGACCAGCAGGCGGATATCGTCGAGAGTGGAGAACCAGTAGCGGTTTTCCACCGCCAGCTTGCCGCTCGCCAGATCTAGGGCGCGCACCTTGACCGGGCAGATCACCTGCTTGTATTCGCGCAGCCCCGGCCCCGGGGTCTGATCCGGATAGATGAGGCCATCCATGCAGAAGTTGTAGTTGTTGGGGTAGTCGCCGTAGTCGCCGCCGTACTTGTAGACGGGGCGCCCCTGCTCGTCCTGATCCAGAATGCCGTGATCGCACCACTCCCAGATGTAGTGACCCTGAATGTGGGGATGACGGTCGAACACCTGCTGGTATTCGCTGAGGCCACCCGGTCCGTTGCCCATGGCGTGGGCGTATTCACAGAGGATGCGCGGCTTGGCCATCGGGAACTCGCCGAAGCAGTTCATCTGGGAGACGCGGGAGTACATGGTGCTCACCACATCCACCACCTCGGCGTCTCGATCTTCTTCGTAGTGCACCAGCCGGGTCGGGTCGATCGCCTTGCAGCGCTGGTACATGGCTCTGATGTTGCAGCCGTAGCCGGACTCGTTGCCGAGCGACCAGATGATGATGGAGGGGTGGTTCTTCTGGGCGTGCACGTGGCGCTCGATGCGATCCACGAACACCGGCTCCCAGAAGGGGTCGTCGGTGATGCGGCTGAGATCGCCGACGTTGGCAAAACCGTGGGTCTCCACGTCGGTCTCCGCCATCACGAACAGACCGTACTGGTCGCACAGCTCATAGAAGCGAGGATCGTTCGGGTAGTGGGCGGTGCGCACCGAGTTGAGGTTGTGCTGTTTCATCAGCACGATATCGCGTTCAACACGGTCCATGCCGACCGCTCGGCTCTTGAGGTGGTCGTTGTCGTGGCGGTTCACCCCGTGCAGCTTGAGGTAGTGGCCGTTGACGTAGAAGAGGCCATCCTTGACCTTGATTTCACGCACCCCGACCCGCTGCGGGATCACTTCCAGCAGCTCGCCCTGCCCGTTGTAGAGGGAGAGTTGCAGCTGATAGAGGTAAGGATCTTCGGCACTCCACAGATGGGGGTGGGCCAGATCCAGCGTGAAGCGGCAATCACACTTGCCGTCGATGGCGAGATGATCGAGCGAGCCGCTGGCGATCTCGCTGCCCTGATCCAGCAGCGACCAGACCAGACGGTGATCACGGGCGGGCGCCCCCAGATTTTCCAACTGGATATCGCAGCTCAGGGTGGCGCTTTGATTGTCATCAGCCAGCGCGGTGCGGATGAAGAAGTCCTGCACATGGGCGGCCGGTTTGCCCACTAGGTAGACGTCGCGGAAAATCCCCGCCATCCACCACATGTCCTGATCTTCGATATAGGTGGAGTCAGCCCACTGCATCACCCGCACCGACAGCAGGTTCTCGCCGATGTTGGCGTAGGCGCTGATATCGAACTCGGCGGTGAGACGGCTCCCCTTGCTGAAGCCGACATAGTGGCCGTTCACATAGACCTCGAAGTAGGTCTCCACCCCGTCAAACTTGATGATCACCTGCTCGCCGTCCCAGGCCGGGCTCAGCGTGAAGCTGCGCTGATAGGCGCCGGTGGGGTTGTTGGTCGGCACGAAGGGCACGTCGATGGGGAAGGGAAAACCTTCGTCGGTGTACTGCAGCTGACCATGTCCTTCCATCTGCCACATGTTGGGCACGGTGATCTGGCCCCACTCGCACATGGGGCTGTGATAGAAGGCCTCCGGCACCTGCAGGGGGTGGTCGAAGTAGTGGAACTGCCACTGGCCGCCAAGGCTCAGAAAACGGCGGCTCAGCTCGCGCTGCATGGTGGCCGCCAGCGCGTGGTCGGCATAAGAGAAGAAGTAGGCGCGCGGGGCCAGCCTGTTTTCACCAACAAATTGGACGTTTTCCCAGTTATTCACATGTCCTCCCGGAACAAGGCAACTTTGACTGGGTAAACTCTAGATAAACATTTACTAAATATCAGCTTTGCATTGGTAAAGTTTTAACCTGATCACAATGAACAGATGGTTTTGTGAGCGAGATCAGAAGCAGGAGATAAAGGAGGGCAAGATATGGATGAGTGGCATGGATGTTGATAGTAGTCGGCTGAGCTGCAATAAAATCAACTATAAAACAATATGATATGAAGTTGTTGGATGATATGGGAAAGAGGTTTGCTTGGGAGAGGTGTCGCACCACCGCAAGATGGCGCGACTAAAAAGCAGAATGTTTTACTAAAATCAGCGAGTGGTGCCACGCAGGGTCAGCTTGCTCGGTACCAGCACTCGGAGTGGAATATCCCGCTCGTCTCGCAGCCGCTCAACCAGCAAATTGACCCCCTGGGAGCCCATCAACTCGGAGTGGATCCGCACCGTAGAGAGTGGCGGGAAGGTGAACTTGGCGGTCGGAATATCGTTGACGCTGATAAGCTCGATCTGCTGGGGAATCACCAGTCCCTTCTCGTGAATGGCACGCAGCACACCAATGGCGATGGAGTCGGAGGCGACAAACAGCGCCTTGGGCCAGTCGCCGGCCAGCATCTCCTTCGCCAACTGGTAGCCGGAAGCGCTGGAGAAGTCCCCACGATAGAGATCGCTCTCCTGCACCACCCCCAGCCGCTGGCCATAATCCCGGAAGGCCAGTTCACGCAGGTCCGGATTCTCATCCTGGCCACCGATATAACCGATACGCTGGTGCCCCTGCGCGATGAAGTAATCGACTACCTGCTGGCTGATCAGGGCGAGATCCACATCGACCGAGTCGAACTCTCCCTGTGAACGGCAGTCGACAAACACCAGCTGGCTGGAACAAGCCCTTAGCTGGACGAGACGCTCGGCTGTGAGGGTACCGACCACCAGAATGCCATCCACGGCGCTCAGCTCGCGCCCTTCACCGCAGTTGTAAAGATGGGTCAGTTCGATATTGAGGCGGGCACTCTGGGTCTCGATGCCATAACGGATGGCGAGATAGTAAGGGTCGTTGACCTCGGTACTCTGGGGATAGGCATAGACCACCAGAAAGTGCAGCTTGCTCTTGTGTACCCCCTTGCGGGCGCTGCTGGTCTTGTACTCCAGCCGCTCGGCAATTTCGAAGATCCGCTGCTTGGTTTCTTCCTTGACGCTCAGGCTGGGATCCTCGTTCAGTACCCGGGATACCGTGGCGAGAGAAACCCCCGCTTCCTGTGCAATTTCCTTCAACGTAGCCATCAATACCTCGCTGGCAGCATCACGTGTTAATCGGTAACGGCTAAAGAGTAACGGGCAATCCCTTGATAGCCCAGCACTTTTACTAAAATGCCGGCGGCATGGCAGATTTTTGGAACGCAGAAACGCAAAAAGGCCTCCCGAATGGGAGGCCTCTTCTAAATAGGTGCCTGA